>DASYTU010000022.1:0-2615 GCA_036001925.1 Actinoplanes sp. | reverse complement strand
CGCCGGCCGCGACACCGACGCGGTGACCATCTTCGACGGCATCAACCAGCAGAGCCCCGGCGCGACCTACGCCGAGGGCTGCAAGCTCTCCAACACCGAACCGCCGCACACCGACCCCGAGGGATGCGGCTCCGACGCCGGATTCGCCGAGGCGGTGGCCGCCGCGCGGGCGGCGGACCAGGTCGTGCTCGCCCTCGGCGAGACGCGCGAGATGAGTGGCGAGGCGGCGGCGCGCAGCACGCTCGACCTCCCTGGCAGGCAGGAGGAGCTGCTCCAGGCGATCAAGGCGACCGGCAAGCCGGTCGCGGTCGTCCTGCTCAACGGCCGCCCGCTCGCGCTCGAGAACGTGGTCGACGACGCACCCGCGCTCCTGGAGGCGTGGTTCCCGGGCGTGCAGGCGGGCCCCGCGGTCGCCGACGTGGTGTTCGGCAAGGTCAACCCGGGCGGCAAGCTCCCGGTGTCGTTCCCGCGCCGGCTCGGCCAGGTGCCGATCTACTACAACCACGAGCGGACGGGCCGTCCCTGCAACCCCGACGTGAAGTGGAACTCGCGTTACCGCGACATCGCCAGCTGCTCGCCGCTGTTCGTGTTCGGCCACGGGCTCAGCTACACGACCTTCGAGGTCTCGGATCTACGGTTGAGCTCCTCGACCGTGTCGAAGAACGGCAGCCTCCAGGCCTCCGTGACCGTGGCGAACACCGGCAGCCGCAAGGGTGACGAGGTCGTGCAGCTCTACCTCCATGACCCGGTGGCCAGCATCTCGCAGCCCGTCCGCCGCCTGCGCGGGTTCGAGCGCGTGACGCTGAACCCCGGCCAGACACGCACGGTCACGTTCACGCTCGACAAGAGCGACTTCGGCTTCTACGACAACCGCGGCAAGTTCGTGGTGGAGCCGGGCCAGATCGACGTCTACGCCGGCAACAGCTCCAGCGCGGAGATGACCAAGTCGTTCACGGTGGAGGGGTAGCCCGTCGCCGCCGGGTCCCGGCCGCGGGGAGACGCGTTGCGCGTCTCCCCGCGAGCTCGGCTGCCGGCTACCCGGTGACGATCACCGGGATGGTCCGGTGGCCGGTCACGACCTGGCTGGCCGTGCCGACCTGCTTGATGACCGCCGACCTGCTGCCCGGCCTGGGAGCAGGGTCGATCGTCATGGTGGCGATCACCTGGTCGTTGCGTGGCTGACGGTCGAGGCGCCGCAGGATCTGGCTGAAGTTCTGCACGCGGCCCACGCCTTCGCATGCGTCAGGGTCGAACAGGCAGAAGATGTCCTCGGAGAATGCCGATGCGCCGCCGAGGACCTGGAGGGCGCCGCCGCTGCCGGCCCGGTCGCTTGGGATCCGGTAGGTGAAGTCGAGGTTCTGGACCGCGCCGCGGTTCTTGTAGGGGGTGAGGCGGACGCGGATCTGGACGGTCCTGCCCGCCCTGACCCGGATCGGCCTGCGGGAGTTCACCTCGGTGTAGGTGTTCGCGCCAGTCTTGCGCAGTACCTTGTCGATCCGGTAGCGGCGGAAGACCTCGTCGGCGGACGCCGTGATCGTGGTGGTCGAGAAATGGGCCTCGACGAACGGCTGCCCCTGGATGATCGAGAGGAAGTCGAGCATCTCGAAGATGGACTCGAAGCTCACGTCGAACTGCGACGCGAAGCGGTTGGTGCGGCTGAGCGTGAAGGGCTTGCCGCCGCCGGTCTTGCCGGTGACGGTCCAGGTCACCAGCGAGGTGCCCTCGCCGATCTTCTGGACGGTCCGGTCGAGGTTGGCCAGCAGGTGGATGGCGGCGATGCTGGGCAGGTCGACGTCCTGGTTGACCTGCGTGGTGCCGGTGCGCGTCAGCCCGGTCCCGGCACCCGAGACGGTCGAGGTGACGGGGATGGGGACGGGGCCGGCGCCGAGCGCGGCCCGGATCGCGGCCAGCCGGTCCTGGTCCAGCGTCCCGGTGACACCGCCGGGGTTGGCGACCTTGAATGACCCGAAGACGCTGTCGGGCTGCACGTACAATGCGTCGGCGGCGTGGGCGCTGTACGCGACCTTGCCGCCGAAGGTGAACGGGTGGCCGAAGGCGAGCGCGACCCCGTTGCAGACCGCCGTGGTCGTCCCCACGCCCGCGAAGCTGATGTCGCCGTAGGACAGGGCGGCGGCGAAGTTACCGCCAGGGAAGATATCGGCCGGGCTGGCCGGTGCCGACGGGTCGGTCGAGGCGCGGAACGGCACCGCCGCGAGCTTCTTCGACTTGGTGGTCGCCTGCGCGACCTTGTCGAAGTGCTCACCGGCGAGACCGGAGATTCCCAGCGGCAGGCGGAGCTGGCTCATGCCGCCTGCCGCCTCGGCCGCGGAGGCCGCGCCGGTCTTCGCGATCCGGCTCTGCAAGGACGTGGACAGGCGCACCCTCGCGGGCGGCTTCAGTTGCGCGGCGGCGGACGGAACGCCGAGGAGCTGCAGCATCTCTTCGGCCGGAGTGATCCCGCCGATCCTGGAAGGCGCAAACGACAGCCCGTAGGCGACCGCGCCAAGCAGGCGGCCGTCGCTGGTGTAGACCGGCGAGCCGGACATGCCCGCCCAGATGCCGCCCGCGGCCTGGATGGCCGGCGAGTCGGTCTCGACGATGATCATGTCGAGCCC
>DASYTU010000021.1:0-42239 GCA_036001925.1 Actinoplanes sp. | reverse complement strand
CAATGGTCCTGTAACGGTGGTGACAACCAACTCTGGGCGTTGACGCCGGTCGACGCCGGACACTACGTCATCGTCAACCGCAACAGCCGTAAGTGCCTGGACGTCAACGCCTTCGACCGCGGTGACGGCGCGCGTGTGCAGCAATGGTCATGCAACGGCGGCCCCAACCAGCAATGGCACCTCGACCCGGGCGTGCCTGGCTACTACCGATTGGTCAACCGCAACAGCGGCAAGTGCCTGGACGTGAAAGGCTTCGACCGTAGCGACGGCGCCCGGATACAGCAATGGTCGTGCAACGATGGCGCCAACCAGCAGTTCACCTTCTGGCAGTCGCGATGGTCACGGTAGCTGGAGATGTCAGATGATGGCGGCAGAGACATCCAGTGGATGTCCGACAGCACGACGTGCCCACCCGGGCGGAGCACGCGCGCGAACTCGCTCAGCACCGGCCCGAGCGCCGGCACGTGGGTGAGCGCGAGCGCGCACACGACCAGGTCGACGTCGGCGTGCGGCAGCGGCAGCGCGGTCAGCTCGCCCTCCAGGAACGTCGCCTCCGGCACCTTCGGACGGGCCTTGGCCAGCATGTCCGGCGAGCCGTCCACCCCGACGACCCGGTGGCCGAGGCGGGCCAGGAACGCGCTGTACCGGCCGGTCCCGCAGGCCGCGTCGAGCGCGCGGCCCGCCTTGATGTCCGCCAGGATCGACCGGACCAACGGCTCCTCGACCTCGAACAGCGGGTTGTCCTCCGTGTCGTAGTACGCCGACCATGCTCGGTAGCCGGCTACGGTGTCCACGTCGCCGATCTCGTCGGCCGCGCCCAGTTCGCCGCGGTCGTAGGCTGCCAGCATCGCGCGGACCTCGGCGACCCGTGCGTCGCTGAAGCCGGGGTCGGCGAAATCGCCCGCGTACGCCCGCAGCAGCGCCACGCCCTCCATCCCGAGCGGAAACGCCAGCGGATGCCGAAACGTCATGGCCGCGAACGTAACGCAGGGCTCGGCGAGGGAACGACCCAATATCCAGCGGACACGTTCTGACCGCATTGGCGCTTACCGTTTCGGCTATGCGCTCGATGACGTTTGCGGAGGCCTCGGCCCGGCGACTGGAACGGAACCACCTGACGGACGCGACCCGGACCGACGATCCCGCTCGCATCGCCGCCGACGTCCTCGGTGTGCACGCCCAGGTCATGTCCGCCGCCGAGCTGTCGATCGGAGTGCGTAGCGAGACGCTCACCCGCACCGGCGTACGCACCGCGCTCTGGACCGACCGCACGCTGGTCAAGACCCGCGGTCCACGTGGGACGGTGCATCTACTCGCGACCGCTGATCTTCCGATGTGGACCGGTGCGCTGTCGGCCGTACCGGGAGCGCGCAGCCCGTTCCCGCCGGAGGCGCGGATGACCGCCGAGCAGACCGAACAGGTCGTCGCGGCCATCGGCGATGCGGTCGTGGACGCCGAGCTCACCGTCGACGAACTGACGGATGCGATCGTCGCACGGGTCGGTGCGTGGGCCGGAGACCGCGTGATGGAGGCGTTCCAGGACAAATGGCCGCGCTGGCGGCAGGCCGAGTCGATCGCCACCAACCGCGGTGTCATGTGCTTCGGTCCGGATCGCGGGCGCCGGGCCACGTACGCGAGTCCGCGACGGTGGTTGCCGGGGTTCCGGCCGGCGCCGGCGAAGGAGGCGCTCGCCGCGCTCGTGCGGCGATACCTGGACGCGTACGGGCCGGCGACGCCACAACATTTCGCGCGGTGGCTGGGCGCGCCGCCGGACTGGGCGGCCGAGTTGTTCGCGCGGCAGGACGACCTCGAAGAGGTCGATGTCGACGGTGCGAGGGTATGGATCGCGAGAGGTGCTGGGGAGGCAGCAGTTGGTGAGTCGGTGGTGCGGTTGTTGCCGTATTTCGACGCGTACCTCATCGGTTGTCATCCCCGGGCCAAGCTGTTTCCGGGTCGCGCCGCCGAACGGGCCTTGACCGGCGGGCAGGCCGGGAACGTGCCGGCGCTCCTGGTCGACGGTCTGGTCGCCGGGGTCTGGCATCAGCGGAGATCCGGCCGCAAGGTTGCCGTCACGGTCGAGCCGCTGATCCGGCTGAGTGCGCGGCAGCGCGAGGGACTGACCGCCCAGGCCGTCCGGATCGGGCTGATTCTTGAGGGTACGGCCACATTGACGGTCGGACCGGTCACTGTGGGGGCCCACGCGTGAAAGAATCAAGACCCGTTTGGTTCTTGCTTTGTGGCGGCCGGAGCGCGAATATCCACGCGTGACGATGCGCGCGAACCAGCTGCTGACCACCGGCGAGGCGGCGCGGCTGCTGCGATCGTCGCGCGCGCACGTGGTCGATCTGTGCCTGCGCGGGCTGCTGCCGTACGTGAAGGTCGGCGTGCAACGCCGGTTGCGCCGCGCGGACGTCGAGGCGCTCATCGAGCCGGGCCTCACCCGCGAGCAGTTGGCGACGCTGTGGCTGCATCGTGCGGTCGCCGGCAAGATCGTGCAGGACCCGCCCGCGCTGCTCGCCGCGGCCGCGACCAACCTCCGCCGCCTCCGCCGCATGCATCCCGAGGGCCGCGCCTGGGAGTGGCTGGACCGCTGGCAGGCCGTGCTCGACGAGGGGGTCGAGTCGGTGCTGGACGCGTTGACCTCGTCGGCCGAGTACGCGGTGGAGTTGCGGAGCACGTCGCCGTTCGCGGGCACGCTCTCGGAGGCGGAGCGGCGGGCGGTGCTGGACGCGTTCGCCGAGAGCCGCCGCGACCGGGCGCGTCCGATGCGCCCGGAGAAGTTGGAGCAGGTCCTCCGCAGTCTTTGAGGCTTCTCTTTGTGCGGTCTGTGAGGCTTCGATCACAAACTTTCGGCAGAGGCTTATGCATACATCCGCGCCGGGTGGATATTGGGCCGGACTAAGTTCGGCCGCGCCGACGGGACGGCGGCGTGCCGGCACCACGCTTTTCGATGCCGCACCCCCGGCGGTCCCAGAGCGCGACCCGTTGCGCCCCTGGGAGGTCCGATGCCGGCCGAGTCGATTGCCCCCAAGCTCAAAGCGTTACTCGAAAACCTTCTTCAGACCCCCATTCCGGTACGACTGCGCGCGTGGGATGGATCCGAGGCTGGCCCTGCGGACACCCCTGTGCTGGTCATCCGCCACCGGCGCGCGCTGCGCCGGCTCATGTGGCAGCCCAACGAGCTCGGGCTGGCCCGCGCGTATGTCTCCGGCGAGATCGACGTCGAAGGTGACCTGTACGAGGCGCTCAACCGGCTGGCCGCGCTGATCTGGCGCGCCCCGGACATCCGCGGCCTGCCCGCCCGCGCGATCGCCGGCGACGCGCTCCGGCTCGGCATCATCGGCATGCAGCCCAAGCCGCCCCCCGAGGAGATGGCGGTGTCGGGCACGCGGCACAGCAAGCGCCGCGACCGGCAGGCGGTGAGCCAGCACTACGACGTCGGCAACGACTTCTACCGCATCGTGCTCGGGCCGAGCATGGTCTATTCCTGCGCGTACTGGACCAGCACCGACCCCGGCTATGGCCTGGCCGACGCCCAGCGCGACAAGCTCGACCTCATCTGCCGCAAGCTGGAGTTGCAGGCCCGCCAGCGACTGCTGGATGTCGGCTGCGGCTGGGGCAGCCTGGCGATGCACGCGGCCCGGGAGTACGGCGTCCGGGTCCTCGGCATCACGCTCTCCGGCGAGCAGGCCGACTACGCCCGGAAGCAGGTGGCCGAGGCCGGCCTCACCGATCAGGTGGAGATCCGCCTCCAGGACTACCGTGACCTCGACGACGGCCCGTTCGACGCGATCTCCAGCGTGGGCATGGCCGAGCACGTCGGCACCGGCCCGTACGTCGAGTACGCGCGATTGCTGTACGGGCAGCTCCGGCCCGGCGGCCGGCTGCTGAACCACCAGATCGCGGCCATCCATCCGGTGGCGAAGGCGTCCGGGCGGTCATTCATCGATGCGTACGTCTTCCCGGACGGCGAGCTGGCACCGATCGGCACGACGGTGTCGCTCATCGAGGACGCCGGCTTCGAGGTCCGGGACGTGCAGGCGCTGCGCGAGCACTACGCGCGTACGCTGCGCGCCTGGGTCGCGAACCTGGAGTCGGAATGGTCCCGCGCCGTGCGATTGACAAGCACGGGGCGGGCTCGGGTGTGGCGGCTGTACATGGCGGCGTCGGCGCTCGCGTTCGAGCGGGGCCGGATCGGCGTCAACCAAGTGCTGGCGGTGCGGACGCATCGCGGCGGGGAGAGCGAGATGCCGCCTACGCGGGCCGGTTGGCTGGCGTAGACGCGGGCCCGCCACGCGGTCCGGTTGGCTGGCGTAGACGTGGCCCGCCACGCCGGCCGGGCCGGTCAGCGGTGTAGCCAAGCCAGCAGGTCGGGCGGGGCCATGCCTGCCGCGCGGTCGAGATAGTGCTCGAACTCCGCCTCGGTGAGCAACTCACGGCCGGCACCCGAGTTGCCCCGGCGGAAGAATGCGTCGCGGTCTTTCAGAATCCCCGCGGGGTCCGGCGCGAGCTGCTTCGCCCGCCTGCGCATCTCCGTGAAGCCGGCCGCCGCCACGAGCGCCGGCCACCGATCGTCGCGTATGTCGACGGCGAGCCGGCTGGCGATGCGCCGCATCTCGCCATCGAGGTCGGCGGACAGGTCGGCGTAGTGCACGAGCAGCACGTTCTCCTCGTGACGCCGGCTCCACGCGTCGGCGAGGTGCCACATCACACCGGGAAGTGAGTCCATCGCGTCGGCGGGCGCGACGTCCCGGTCGATCCATGCCAACAGGGCATCCCTCACCGGCGGCCGCGCCTCCTGCGGGTGGTCCGCCGGCCTCTCTGCCGGCCCGCCCACGAGGTCTTCGGCGGCGCGGTCCGCGGACCGGTCCGCCGGCCATACCTTGTCCGCCGCGTCGGCCGCGCGGGTCAACTCGGTGACGCGGTCGTGGTTCAGGTTTGTGCTCTGATGAAACAGCGATACCGCCATGTCGAGCGGATGCCGCGCCACCACGATGTACGTCGCCCGCGGGTCGACGGGCACTCCATCCAGGGGCGTGTGGGTCTTGATGAAGCGCCGGTGCCGCTGCGCCGCCAGCCGGGCGAAGACCTCGTCCCGCGGCACGATCAGCCAGTCCAGCCACGGCGACAACGTCGACAGGGGCGCCGGCAGCTCGGGCGTCTGGAAGATCAACAGCGCGCAGATCATCTGCATCCATGTCGTGCCGCTCTTCGACCGTGTGCTGATCACGATGTCGCCCGGCCGGAACGGAAAGCCGTTCCAGCGGGCGCTGTCCTCATCGGGCGAGCGGTAGCGCATTCCGGCCACTGTAAGAGGTCGCCGCAGTGGCCCGCGCCCTTATTCGACCGGCCGGCGAGTTATCCACAGGGACGATGAGATCCGCACCGGCAGGACCGACTAGGACTAGCCTCAGCCGCGTGGACGAACGCAAACGTGCCGCGGCCGTCATCCTGCGTGACGGGCGGGTGCTGATGGTGCACGAACGCAGCCGGCGGGCGACCGGCGGCGAGTGGTGGACGCTGCCGGGCGGCGGCATCGAGCCGGACGAGTCACCGGAGCAGGCACTCCGCCGCGAAATCCTCGAGGAGACCGGGCTGATCGTGCTGGACGCGCGCCCGCTGCTCGAGATGCCGTACCCGTCCGGAATGACATCGGTCTTCTCGGTGACCGTGGCCGACGGAGAGCCGTCGCTCGGCGCCGACCCGGGCGGAGGGCCGGAACTCGTGGGTCTCGACTGGGTTCCCCTGCCGGAGGTGGATCCTGCCACCCACGCGGTGCCGGTGCCGCCGATGATCGTGGCCGTCCCGGTCGGGTAGACCGCATCCAGCCCGACACCGTCCGACCCTTGAGCCGTCGGGCGCGGCCCGAATGGGTGGCCGCCGACCTGGCATCCGGCGAGGGCGTGGTCGAGGCCGTCCGCGGGGCGGACGCGATCGTTCACCTGGCCTCGGGGGCCGGTCGAAATCGCAACACGGACATCGAGGGCACGCGCCGGCTGGTCGTGGCGGCAAGAGACGCAGGGGTACGGCATCTGCTGTACGTCTCGATCGTCGGCACCGACCGGGTCCCGATGGGCTACTACAAGACCAAGCTTGCCGCCGAGGAGCTGATCCGGTCCGGCGGCGTCCCGTGGACGATCCTGCGCGCGACGCAATTCCCGCAGCTCATCGACCGGCTGTTGACCGCCTCGGCCAAGCTTGGCGTGCTCATCGAAGACCGATCGACCCTCGTGCAGCCGGTCGCCACCGAGGACGTCGCCGAACGGATCGCCACGTTGCTGGCGGACGGGCCGTCCGGCCACAGCGAGCTCGGCGGACCGGAGGTGTTCCGGTTCGAGGAGTTGGCGCGGCGGTGGCAACGAGCGCGCGGCACCAAGCGGCCGGTGCTGCCGATCCGGATCCCCGGCAAAGCGGGGCGGGAGCTGCGGGCCGGCGCGTTCACCACGTCCGCGAAGCCGACCGGCATCCGTACGTGGCGGGACTACATGGCGGCCACGAATTAGGCGACGATGTCTGTCGTGATGGGAAGCTTGAAGCTCGAACCTGCCCAGACTCGCCTCGACCTCCTCGCCGCGCCGGTGGCCGCGGCGCTGGAGGTCTGGCCCGAGGACGCGCCCATCGACGCCGACCAGATCATGGTTGCACCGATCGATCCCGACCTGGCCGATACGGCGGCGTTCTGTGAGGCATACGGGGTGGCGATGGACGAGTCGGCGAACTGCGTGATCGTGGCCGGACGGCGCGGCGAGGCGACCCGCTACGCGGCGTGCGTGATCCTGGCCACGTCCCGCGCGGACGTCAACGGCATCGTGCGCAAGTACCTTGACGCGCGCAAGGCCAGCTTCGCACCGATGGACGAGGCGGTCCGGCTGACCGGCATGGAGTACGGCGGGATCACGCCGATCGGCCTGCCCGAGTCCTGGCCGATCCTGGTCGATTCGCGGGTCGTCGCAATCCCACACGTCATCATCGGATCGGGCGTCCGGCACAGCAAGATCGCCATTGCCGGGCCGGCCCTGGGGGCGCTGCCCGGTGCGGAGGTCATCGACGGGCTGGCCCGCGAGACGAGCTAAGACCTTGATCGGCGGGGAGCGAAATGCAGCGTTCCACGTGAAACGTCATCGACCCGTGTCTACGGACTCGCGACGGGCGATCTCCTCGAGCGCCGCTCGCAGCGTCGCCGGCTCCTGGGCACCCTGGACCGCGTACCTGCCGTCGATCACGAACGTCGGGACGCTCCTGATGCCGAGCTCCTGCGCCCCGGCCAAGTCCGTGTTCACCGCGTCGGCGCCCGCGCCCGACTCCAGGTAATCGGAAGCGGCCGACGCGTCCAGTCCGATCGAGCCCGCGGCGGCGGCCAGCGCCGCACGCGATCCGACGTCGATGCCGTCGGTGAAGTGGGCCCGCTGCAGGGCGTCGATCATGTCAAGCTGGCGACCCTGGCCCGCGGCCCAGGCGACGAGCCGGTGCGCATCGAATGTGTTCGCCGCGATCGCGCGGTCGAAGTTCAGGGTCAGCCCTTCGCCCGCGGCGATCGCGGTGACGTGCGCGAACATCTGTTCGGCGCGGTCCGTTCCGCCGAACTTCGCGGCGAGCGACTCCTTGATGGGCGCCGGCACCGGGACCGGCGTGGGGTCGAGTTGGAAGGCACGAAACGTGACGGTCACATCCGTGTCGAAGCCTTCGACGGCCTTCTCAAGCCGGTGCTTGCCGAGGTAGCACCACGGGCAGATCACGTCGGACCAGACCTGGATATCCACGTACCCTTACCACCCAAGATCACGAAACTGTTCCCGCCGGCGGCGCGGCGCGAGGTCGCGGACCAGATCGCCGAGGATGGGCGCTCGGCCCCAGGGAGCGAGGCGACCTCTCAGCGGGGATTGGACAAAGCGCCGTTCGGATGTGTCGCGGCCAGCTGGTTTCCGACCTGGCGCTTCAAGCGCGCCAGGATCGCCGACCCGCCGCGGACGCGCAGCGGGCTGATCGCCGTGGCGAGGCCCATCGTCGCGTAGAGGTCGTCCGGCACCGCGAGGACCTCGGTCGCCGTGGCGCCCGCCAGGCCCTCGGCCAGGATGCCCGCGAACGCTCGGGTCGTCGGTGCCTCCTGCGGGCAGTCGAAATACGTCTTCACCGTGTCGTCCGGCTGCACCTCGGCCTTGAGAAAGAAGGGCGTCTGACACTCCGGGACCTGCTCCATGCCCTCATGGGCGGCCATCGACGGCGGCAGGGGCGGTACCTCGTCGGAGAACTCCAGCAGCATCTCGAGGACGACCTCGCGCGGCGCGGAGGCGAACTCGTCGACGATCTCGGCCAACTTCGGCGGCATATCGCTCACATCTCCGACCCTACGTCGGGCGCGGACGCGCCGCCGGGCGCAGGCGTCCGGTCGGGTACTCGCGCTCACGCGGCCGGAGGCGCTGCCCGGGGCGCGGGCGTCCAGCCGGTGGCTCGCGCTCAGGGCCGGACGGGCAGCCGGGCGCCACGCGTCCGGGCGGATGCGCGCGCTCAGGCGGAAGCGGACGTCGGAAGGAGGGCCACATCGCTCAGGCTGATGATCCCGACCACCTTGCGGTCCGCGTCACACACCAGCAGCCGGCGTACCCCGCGGTCGCGCATTGCCTGCACGGCCTCGTCCACGGTGGCCGACTGTTCCACCATGACCAGCTCGTGGGTGGCGATGGACGCGAGCGTTGTCGTTTTGGGCGGCAGGCCTTCCGCGATCGCCCGGATCACGATGTCGCGGTCGGTGACCATGCCGGCCATCGTCGGCCCGTGGGTCACGACCACGTCGCCGATGCCTCGGTCGCGCATCACCTGGGCGGCCTCGTCGAGGGGCGTGTCGTCCGGCAGGTAGACCACGCGCCGGGTCATCGCGTCGGCGACCAACGTCCTCGCCATGGCACTCCCTCCCCGCCGCGCCGGGCCGCGTCGGTCACGCAACTCGGTACCCTTCCCCTTCTCCGATTACACGCGCCACCTCCACCAGCGGCACGTCGCGCCGGTCGCCGGTGCGCCGGTCGCGCAGTTCGGCGTACCCCTCGGACAGACGGCGGCCGACCACGACGGCCCGGGGGATGCCGATTAGCTCGGCGTCGGTGAATTTGACCCCGGCCGAGAGGTTCGGCCGGTCGTCGACCAGGACCCGCATCCCGGCCTCGACGAGCTCGTCGCCGAGCGCCAGCGCGGCCTCGACGTGACCGTCCTTTCCGGCCGCGATGATGTGTACGTCGGCAGGCGCGACCGATGCCGGCCAGACCAGGCCGCGATCGTCGTTGTGCTGTTCGGCGATGGCCGCGACCGCTCGCGAGATGCCGATGCCGTAGGAGCCCATGGTCGGGCGGACCGGCTTACCGTTGGCGCCGAGCACGTCCACCTGGAACGCGTCCGTGTAGCGGCGACCCAACTGGAAGATGTGCCCGATCTCGATGCCGCGGCGGATGGTCAGCTCGCCGATGCCGCAGGCCGGGCATGGGTCGCCAGCGCGTACGTCGGCGGCCTCGATGGTGCCGTCCGGCGTGAAGTCGCGGCCGGCCACGACGGACGTCGCGTGCTTGCCGGGCTCGTTGGCCCCGGTGAGCCAGGCGGTGCCGGGTACGACGCGCGGGTCGACCAGGTAGCGAACCTTGATGCCCTGCGGGCCGATGTAGCCCTTGACCAGATCGGGCCGGGACGCGAAGTCGTCGAACATCGTCGCGGTGGCCGGTGCCAGCGCGGCATCCACCCGGCGAAGGTCGACCTCACGGTCGCCGGGAACGCCGATGACCAGCAGTTCGTCCGCGGTAGCGCCGGGGCGGTGGACCGCGACGACGACGTTCTTCAACGTGTCGGCGGCGGTCCAGTCGGTACGTCCGTCGAGAGCGCGCTCGTTCGCGAGGTCCACGAGGGAAGTGATCGTGGGGGTGTCGGGTGTGTCATGAACGGTCAGCGGCGGCTGGGCGACGGAACGCACGGGCGGCGCCGGCGTCACCACCGCCTCGGTGTTCGCGGCGTAGTCGCACTTCGTACACCCGACGTAGGTGTCCTCCCCGACCTCGGCCGTCGCGAGGAACTCCTCGGAGGCCGAGCCGCCCATCGCGCCGGACATGGCGGCGACGATCGTGTGCTCGAGGCCGAGCCGCGCGAAGATCCGCTCGTAGGCCGTCCGCAACACCCCGTACGACGAGGAAAGTCCCTCGTCGGAGAGGTCGAACGAGTACGCGTCCTTCATCAGGAACTCGCGCCCACGCAGTAACCCCGCACGCGGCCGGGCCTCGTCGCGGAACTTCGTCTGGATCTGGAACAGGATCAGCGGAAAGTCGCGATACGAGCTGGTCATGTCCTGCACGAGCAGGGTGAACAGCTCCTCGTGCGTCGGCGCGAGCAGGAAGTCGGCGCCGCGGCGGTCCCTGAGCGTGAAGATGTCGTCGCCGTACTCCGTCCAGCGGCCGCTGACGTCGTACGGCTCCCGGGGCAGCAGCGCCGGGAACAAGACTTCCTGGCCGCCGGCCGCGGTCATCTCCGCGCGGACGATCTGGGTCACCCGATCGAGCACCAACTTGCCCAGCGGCAGCCACGTGTAGCCACCCGGCGCCGCGCGCCGGATGTAACCGGCGCGCAGCAGCAGCCGATGGCTCGGCACCTCCGCGTCCGCCGGCTCCTCCCGCAGGGTCCGGAGCAGCATCGTCGACATCCGCAAGAGCATGGACGAAGCGTATGGAAGGGGTACGACAACGGTCACCCCGTTATCGGTGTCGTGACCGTCACGCTGCGAAACCTCGCCATGCGATGGAAAACTGCACCTTGCAACGAGATGTCGGGAGACGTTGAGGGGGCGGTCATGCGCTGGCGCAGCTTCGTTGCGATGGGGGACAGCTTCACCGAGGGCCTGAGCGATCCCTATTCCGACGGCACGTACCGCGGGTGGGCCGATCTGGTGGCCGCGCGGCTGGCCGTCGACTCGGGTCCCGGATTCGGGTACGCGAACCTCGCGGTCCGCGGGCGCCTGCTCGACCAGGTCGTCGACACGCAGCTCGAGCCCGCTCTCGCGATGAAGCCGGACCTGATCAGCTTCGCCGCCGGCGGCAATGACGTGCTGCGCCGCAAGGTCGACGCCGGCGGCCTGGTCGCCAAGCTCGACCGGGTGGTCGGCCAGATGCGGGCGGCCGGCGCCGAGGTGATCCTGTTCCGGTTCGCGGACATCGCCGCGCAGCTGCCCGGCCAGCGGATCGTCGGACCCCGTGCGGCCGTGCTCAACGACGGTGCCCGCGACCTGGCCGCGAAGTACGGCGCCTACCTCATCGACCTGTTCGTGGACGACACCTTCCGCAACCCGGCCATGTGGAGCTCCGACCGGTTGCACCTGGCGCCGGCCGGCCACCGGCGGGTCGCCGGGCATGTGCTGAACGCGCTCGGCGTCGGCGTCGAGGAGGAGTGGCTGCTGGTCCCGCCGGCGCCCGCGCCGACGCCGTGGCTCCTGGCCCGGAGTGCCGACCTGCGGTGGGCACGGCAGCATCTGGCGCCGTGGATCAAGCGGCGGCTGGTCGGCGCGTCATCCGGCGACCTGGTCCGTGCGAAGCGGCCCGAACTCAGTCACATCGACCGGATAGCGTGATACCCATGTCCGTTGCGAATGATCCGGCGCCGGCCCTGCAGGCGTACGCGCACCCCGAGAAGCTGGTCACCACCGACTGGCTCGCCGCGAACCTCGAGACTCCCGGCCTCGTCGTGGTCGAGTCGGACGAGGACGTGCTGCTCTATGACACCGGGCACATTCCCGGCGCGGTCAAGGTCGACTGGCACCTGGAGCTGAACGACCAGCTCACCCGCGACTACGTGGATCCCGACGCGTTCGCCGCGTTGTGCGAGGCGAAGGGCATCGGGCGCGAAGACACGATCGTCTTCTACGGCGACAACTTCAACTGGTGGGCCGCGTACGCCCTCTGGGTCTTCAGCCTCTTCGGGCACCGGGACCTGCGGCTGCTCGACGGTGGCCGGCAGAAGTGGGCGGCCGAGGGGCGGGAACTGACCCGTGACCCGACGGAACGCCCGCGCGCCACATACCCGGTGCCGGTCCGCAACGACGCCGAGATCCGGGCGTTCCGCGACCAGGTGATGGCGCACATCGCCAGCGGCCGGCCGCTGGTCGACGTGCGCTCGCCCGCGGAGTACACCGGCGAGCTGACCCACATGGAGTCGTACCCCCAGGAGGGGGCGCTGCGCGGCGGGCACATCCCGGGCGCGCTGAGCAAGCCCTGGAAGTCGGCCGCGAACGACGACGGTACATTCAAGCCGGCCGACGAGCTTGTCAAGATCTACCGGGACGAGCTTGGCCTGGAGGCCGCCGACGACATCATCGCGTACTGCCGGATCGGCGAGCGGTCCAGCCACACCTGGTTCGTGCTGCACCACCTGCTCGGATACCCTCAGGTGCGCAACTACGACGGCTCCTGGACCGAGTGGGGCAACCTGGTGAAGGCCCCGATCGCCCGCGGCGACGAGCCGGGCGGCATGAGCTAGCGGGCGATCCCACTACCTGAACGTCCGTTAAGGCTGGGGCTTGACAGCGGGTTAGAGTTGCCGGGTGACGGTAGATCAGCAGCAGCGAATGGGACCCCCCGTCCCGCGCCGGCGGTCGCGCCGGGACGAGATCCTGGAGATCGCGGTCGGTCTCTTCGCCTCCCGGGGATATCACGGCGTGTCGATGGACGACATCGGCTCCGCCGCGGGTGTGACCGGTCCGGCGCTCTATCACCACTTCGCCGGCAAGGAGGCCATGCTGGTCGCCGCGCTGATACCGGTGAGCGAGGGCCTGCTGCACGGCGGCAAGGAACGCGTCGCCCGCCACCCCCAGGATGCCCGTGCCGCGCTGGCCGAGCTGATCGACTTCCACGTCGAGTTCGCGCTGGAGAACCCGGCCGTGATCGCGCTGCATCTGCATGAGCTCGACCGCCTGCCCGAGGAACCGCGCCGGCAGATCCGCCGGCTGCAGCGGCTCTATGTCGAGGAGTGGGTCAGCGTGCTGGTAGCGCTGCGGCCGGGGCTCGAGCCGGGCGAGGCGCGGGTGCTGGCCCACGCCGCGTTCGGCCTGATGAACTCCACCCCCTTCCTGGGCGGCGAGGTGGACCGGGGGCGCCGCGCGGCGCTGCTCCGGGATGCCGCCGCATACGCTCTCGAGGGACGATAAGGCCAGGCTGATAGAAAGAGCGTCATGATCGACTCGCTGCTCATCGCCAACCGGGGCGAGATCGCCCGCCGCATCATCCGTACCGCCAAGCGGCTCGGGATACGGTCGATCGCGGTCTACTCGGAGGCGGACGCCGGGATGCCATTCGTCACAGAGGCCGACGAGGCGATCTGTGTCGGGCCCGCCAATCCGGCGCAGAGTTACCGCAACACCGAGGCGATCATCTCGGCCGCCAAGTCGGCCGGCGCCCAGGCCATCCACCCCGGCTACGGCTTCATGAGCGAGAACGCGGACTTCGCCCGTACCGTCGAAGCCAACGGCCTGATCTGGGTCGGGCCCGGCGCCGATGCGATCACCGCGATGGGCGACAAGATCAACGCCCGCAATCTCATGGCCGGGGCCGGCGTGCCGGTCGCACCCGGCACGCAGGACCCGGCCGCGACGATCGATGCGGCGCTGGACGCCGCCGCGACCATCGGGTACCCGGTGATGGTCAAGGCCGCCGCCGGCGGCGGCGGGATGGGCATGGCGGTGGCTCGCGACGAGGCCGGCCTGCGGACCGAGTACGACAAGGTGCGCGCGTTCGCGGAGCGGATGTTCGGCGACGGCTCGGTGCTGATCGAGCGCTTCTTCCCCCGGGTACGCCACATCGAGGTGCAGATCCTCGGTCTCGCCGACGGCCGGGTGGTCGCGCTGAGCGAGCGCGAGTGTTCGGTGCAGCGCCGCAACCAGAAGCTGGCGGAGGAGGCCCCGTCCCCGGCGGTGTCGCCGGAGCTGCGGGAACGGCTCCTCGCGGCCGCGGTGAAGGCCGGCGAAGCAGTGGGCTACCGGAACGCGGGCACGGTCGAAATGCTGTTCGACCCGACCGCCGGCGACTTCTTCTTCCTGGAGATGAACACCCGCCTGCAGGTCGAGCACCCGATCACCGAGTTGATCCACGACATCGACCTGGTCGAGGAGCAGCTACGCATCGCATCGGGCGCGGCGCCGACCTTCGACCCCGCGGACGTCCACCGGACCACCGGCCACGCGATCGAGCTGCGCGTCAACGCCGAGGACCCGAAGCGGTTCCTGCCCGGCCCCGGCAAGGTCGCCACCTGGGTGGAGCCGGCCGGCGACGGCGTGCGGGTCGATTCCGGCTACGCCGCGGGCACCACGGTCACGCCGTTCTACGACTCGTTGATGGCGAAGCTCATCGTGCACGGCACCGACCGTACCGAGGCGATCGCCAAGGCCCGCGCGGCGGTGGCCGGATTCGAGATCACCGGTCCCAAGAACAACCTGCCGTTCTTCGCCGAGCTCCTGGAGAACGAGGAATTCCTCTCCGGCGACTACGACACCGGCATCGTCTCGCGAATGAGGTGACCTCATGAGCAGCGTTTCGATCAGAGAAGTCGCGCCGAGGGATGGCCTGCAGAACGAGGAGCCGATCCCGACCGAAGCCAAGGTGCGGTTGATCGACGCGCTGTCCGGCACCGGCGTCCGGCGGATCGAGGCCGTCTCGTTCGTGCACCCGAAGGCGATCCCGCAGATGGCGGACGCCGATGAGGTGTGGGCGCGCGCATGGCACAACCCGCAGGTGCGCTACTCCGCGCTGATCCCGAACACCCGCGGCGCCGAGCGTGCCCTCGCCGCCGGCTTCCGGGAGATCGAGGTCGTCGTCTCGGCCAGCGACACCCACAACCGCCGCAACCTCAACCGTTCGACGGAAGAGTCGCTCGAAGACATCGCCGCATTGATCCCGTTGGTCCACGGGGACGGCGCCACACTCGAAGTCATCGTCGCGACCAGCTTCGGCTGCCCGTTCGAGGGTGACATCGACCCCCGGCAGGTGGCGGAGATCGTCGCTCGTGTCCGCGCCGACGGCGCGGACCGCGTCGCGTTCGGCGACACCACCGGCATGGCGACCCCCCGACGTGTCCGCGACCTGCTGTCGGCCGTCCGACCGGACCTGCTGCACTTCCACGACACCAGGGGTACGGGGCTCGCGAACGTCCTGACCGCCCTGGACTTCGGAGTCGCCGAGTTCGACGCGAGCGTGGGTGGGATCGGCGGCTGCCCGTACGCGCCGGGCGCCTCGGGGAACATCGCCACCGAGGAGCTCGTGCACATGCTCGAGGACATGGGCATCGACACGGGCATCGACCTCGAGGCGCTGATCGGAGTCGCGGAGCTGGCCGAGAAACTGCTCGGCCGTACGCTCCCGTCCGGCGTTCTCCGGGCCGGCCCGCGTACCAGATTGGTGTGATTGCGGGCTGCCGTCCGGCCTTTCGGTCCATTGGCCCCCGACCGCCGATTGCGCTACCCTAACGATCGTTCAGGCGATGGCTGGGGGTTACGTGACGATCGACGGTGATGCGCTGTCCCAGGTACGCAAGCGCGTGCTGGCTGGCGGTGCCGAGCGCTACCACGCCGCCAACGCCGCCAAGGGCAAGCTTTTTGCGCGGGAGCGGATCGCGCTGCTGGTCGACGATGGTTCCTTCGTCGAGGACGGGATGTACGCCAACGCGCTCGCCGAAGGGCTGCCGGCCGACGGCGTGATCACCGGAAGCGCCCGGATCCAAGGGCGCGATGTGTGCCTGATGGCCAACGACTCCACGGTCAAGGCGGGCTCCTGGGGCGCCCGTACGGTCGAGAAGATCATCCGGATCATCGAGTGCGCGTATGCGAACGCCGTACCCATGATCTATCTGGTCGACTCCGCGGGCGCCCGGATCACCGACCAGGTCGACCTCTTCCCGGGCCGCCGCGGCGCCGGGAAGATCTTCCATACGCAGGTCCGTGCGTCGGGGTCCATTCCGCAGGTGTGCGCGCTGTTCGGGCCGTCGGCGGCCGGCGGCGCCTACATCCCGGCGTTCTGCGACGTCGTGGCGATGGTCGACGGCAACGCCAGCATGTATCTGGGCTCCGACCGGATGGTCGAGATGGTCACCGGCGAGAAGACCACGCTCGAGGCGATGGGCGGCGCGCGCGTGCATTGCGCCGAGTCCGGCGTCGGCCACTTCCTCTGCAAGACCGAGCAGGACGCCCTCGACGTAGTCCGCGACTATCTGTCCTACCTGCCGTCGAACTGGCGTCTCTCCCCGCCGCGAGCCGAGTCGAAGCCACCGGCCAATGTCGATCTCGCGGCGTTGGTGCCGGCCAGCGAGCGGCAGGCCTTCGACATGCGGCGCTACATCAAGGGCATCCTCGACGAGGGCTCGTTCCTCGAGATCCAGGCGCTGTGGGCCAAGGAGTTGACGGTCGGGTTCGGCCGGCTGGACGGCGAGGTCGTCGGCGTTCTCGGCAACAACTCGATGTTCAAGGGCGGCGTGCTCTTCGTCGACTCGGCCGACAAGGCGACCCGGTTCGTCCAGCTCTGCGACGCGTTCAACGTGCCACTGCTGTTCCTGTCGGACGTGCCCGGCTTCATGGTCGGCGCGGCAGTGGAGAAGCAGGGCATCATCCGGCACGGCGCCAAGATGATCAGCGCGGTCTCGGAGGCGACCGTACCGAAGATCTGCGTCGTGGTTCGCAAGGCGTACGGCGCCGGGCTCTACGCGATGGCCGGGCCGGGCTTCGATCCCGACGCCACGATCGCGCTGCCCACCGCGAAGATCGCCGTGATGGGCGCCGAGGCGGCCATCAACGCGGTCTACGCCAACAAGATCGCCGCCATCGAGGACGCCGGCGAGCGCGCGGCGTTCGTCGAGGCGCTCCGCGCCGAGTACGAGCGCGACATCGACATCATGCGCCTGGCCAGCGAGCTCGTCGTCGACGCCGTCGTCGAGCCGGCCGACCTGCGCGACGAACTCATCCGCCGTTACGCCGCCGCGCGTGGCAAGGATCGCGGTTTTTCCCGGCGCCGGCACGGCGTCACTCCGGTTTAGAGAGAGGCACAGCCATGGTCGACTTCCGGCTCAGCGACGAGCAGGAGGCGCTGCGCGACAGCGTACGGGAGTTCGCTCGCGAGCAGATCGCGCCCGTGATCGGCGAGCATTACGAGCACAAGACCTTCCCGTACGACATCGTGCGGCAGATGGGCAAGATGGGGCTCTTCGGGCTTCCGTTCCCGGAGGCGCACGGAGGCATGGGCGGCGACTACTTCGCGCTCTGCCTGGCTCTCGAGGAACTGGCCAGGGTGGACAGCAGCGTCGCGGTCACGGTCGAGGCGGCGGTCTCGCTGGGTGCCATGCCGATCTACCGCTTCGGTACGGCGGATCAGAAGGCGCACTGGCTCCCGGGGCTCGCCAGCGGCGAGTCGCTGGCCGCCTTCGGCCTCACCGAACCGGGTTCGGGTTCCGACGCGGGCGCCATCACGACCCGCGCGAGGCTGGACGAGGGCACCGGCGAGTGGGTGATCAACGGCTCCAAAGCGTTCATCACCAACTCGGGCACGGACATCACCTGCCTGGTCACGGTCGTGGCGGTGACCGGCACCAACCCGGACGGATCCAAGGAGCTTTCGACGATCATCGTGCCGTCGGGCACACCGGGCTTCACGGTCGCGCCGGGTTACTCGAAGGTCGGCTGGTGCGCGTCCGACACCCACGAGCTGTCCTTCGACGACGTCCGGGTGCCGGCCGCCAACCTCCTCGGCCCGCGCGGCCGAGGCTTGGCGCAATTCCTACGGATCCTCGACGAGGGTCGGATCGCGATCGCAGCGCTCGCCGTCGGCCTGGCCCAGGGCTGTGTCGACGAGTCGGTCTCGTACGCGCGCGAGCGCCAGGCGTTCGGCCGGCCGATCGGTGACTATCAGGCCGTCCAGTTCATGATCTCGGACATGGAGCTGCGGGCACACACGGCCCGGCTCGCGTACTACGACGCCGCGGCCCGCATGCTGGCCGGTGCGGACTTCAAGCGGTACGCGGCGATCGCCAAGCTGCACGCGAGCAACGCGGCCATGGAGAACGCCCGCTGGGCCACCCAGGTGCACGGCGGCTACGGCTTCATGAACGAGTCGGCGGTCGGCCGCTTCTACCGCGACGCCAAGGTTCTGGAGATCGGAGAGGGCACCTCCGAGGTGCAGCGGATGCTCATCGCTCGGGGCCTCGGCCTGTGAAAGCGTCCGAATTCTGACCCTGCCCGGGTCCGATCCCTGACAACTGGGCCAAACGAGTCTGCGGGCATCGACATCGCTGCCTAGTTTCAAGACATGACGTCTGATCACGGGGCGGACCGAGCGGGTCCGGGATTTGACGCCGTGCTACGTAGCCATCGGCTGCGGGCCAAGCTGACCCAGGACGAGCTGGCCGCGCGTGCGGGGATCGGGGTGCGCACGGTGCGCGACCTCGAACGGGGCAGGGCGTCGCGCCCGCAACGGACCACGGTTGAGTTGCTCGCCGCCGCCCTGCGGCTGAACGGTCCGGACCGGGACGCGTTTCTGGGCGCCGCGCGTGGGCAGCCGTCCGCTGCCGCGCCCCCGACGCCCCGGTTCACGCGGCTGCCGCCGGCCGGCGACCTGATCGGGCGCGACGCCGACGTCGCTGAACTGGTCGCTCTGCTCACGCAGCCGGCGCCGGACGCCCCCCGGGGCGTCACGCTGGTCGGCCTCGCCGGTGTCGGAAAGACCGCCCTCTCACTGGTCGTGATGCACGCCATCGCGCCGTCCCATCACGGCGTGGCCGGGATCGTGGTGACGGAAGGATTCACCTCGGGCGAGATCCTCGGCAGCGTGGCCGCGGTTTTCGGCGTCGGCCGCTCGGACGACCTTGCCGGCCGCTTCACCGGGACGTCCGCGGTGCTGTTGATCGACGCGGTCGAGCGGGCGCCGGAATCCGTCGCGGCTGCGCTGACCCAACTGCTGCAACAGATTCCCGCGATGCGCTTCCTGGCCACGGGCCGGCATCCGATCGGACTGTCGGCGGAACGCGTCTGGCCGCTTGCGCCGCTGGTCGCCCCGCCGCCCGAGGCCGAGGCGACGCTGGCTGACGTCCGGGAGTACCCGGCGGTGGCGCTCTTCCTCGACCGCCTGACCCGGGTACGCCGTGCGCCGGTCGAGCCCGACGAGGTCGGGCCGCTGGCCACGCTCGTACGCCGGCTCGGTGGACTGCCGCTCGCCATCGAGCTGGCTGCCGCGCGCGGCCGCGTACTCACGATCGGCGAGATCCTTGATCGGTACGGCGACCGGGTCCTCGACCTGGCGGGTCGTCCCGGCGACGCCGTCGTGTCGTTACGCGACGCGGTTGCCGCGAGCTACCGCCTCCTCGCCCCGTCCGAGCAGTACGGGCTGCGGCGCCTCGCCATGTTCCGCCACCGCTGGTCGCTCGTGCTGGCCGAGCAGATGATCGACGACGGCTCGGACGCTGTGCACCTCCTCGATCGATTGCTGGAGTTGGGCCTGCTCAACGTGCGCGGCAGCCGCACGTTCCGGTTCCGGCTGTTGGACGTGGTCCGGGACTACGCCGCCGAACGGGCGGCCGCCGAGGGCGAGCTGACGGCCGGGCGCCGGCGGCACGCGGTCGTCATGGCCGAGCTTGCCCAGCAGATCGCGCCGGACTTGGTCGGCGCCGGGTTCGCCGATGCGGCCGCCCGCCTCGACGTGATCGCGGGCGACCTCGGGGCCGCGCTGGCGTTCGCGGCGAGCGAGGACCCGCACACCGCGCTGCGGATCGCTGCCGCGCTGCCGCGGTGGTGGCGATTCCGTGGCCGGGACGTCAGCGGGCGGCAGTGGCTGCGCCGGTTGCTGGACGATCCGCGTACGGCGGACGCCGATCCGCGGGTGCGGGCCTGGGCCAAGGTCGGGCTGGCGCAGCTCGCGCTGGAGCATGGCGCGGGCGCCGAGGAGATCGAGTCCGCGAGCGCGGCGCTGGCCGAATTCGAGCGCCTTGGCGTGGTGGCCGGACAGCTCAGCGCGCACACCCAGTTGGCGGCGCTGTGGATGACCACAGGTGGGTACGACGAGGCCCGCCGGCATGGTGAGGCGGCGCTGGCGTTGGCCCGGACGAGCGGGCACAGCCGCGACATGGCGGTCGCCGAAAACAATCTGACCTGGCATGAGATACGGGAGGGTGACCTCGCGGCGGCCCGGCGCCGGCTGGCCGCGGTCGACCGGCTCGCGACCCGCTGCGGCGAGTACCGGCTGCGCGCGGCGGCGACCGCCAACCTTGCCGAGGTGGCCCGCCTCGATGGGCGGCCCGACGAGGCGGAACGGCTCGGGCGGCGGGCCATCGCCGAGCTCGAGGGTGTGGGCGATCCGAATCATCGGCGGCGGGTGTTGGCCACGATCGGCCTGGCGCTCGCCGATCTCGGGCGGCTGGACGAAGCGGCCGCGGTGCTCACCGAGTTGCGGCCGCCGCCGTCGGACGCTGGACCGGCGGATGGCCCCACAGCGGTCGTGGAGGGCGCGATCGCGCTGCGTCGGGGCGAGCAGAAGCGGGCGGCGGAGAGCTTCGCCCGGGCGGCGGATGCCTACGAAGGCGGTCACGATCCGCGCGACGTGGTGGGTGCCCTGGTCGGATTCATCGCCAGCACGCCCGATCCGGATGCGCGCGCCGCGGCGGTACGGCGACTCGCCCACCTGTGCCGCTCGGGCGGGATCACGCTGCTGCCATGGGAACGCACCTTGCTCGGCGCGGAGGCAGTCCAGCAGATCGATTCAGCGTGAGCCAGTCTGCGAGCGCCGCCGGTGAGATGCCGCACCAAGCGGAGGGAGCGCAGCGACCGCAGCGACTGCGGTATCTCAGCGGGTCTAAGGCGCGAGCCGCCGAGCGGAGCGAGGCCATTTAGCTCAGCGTGGACGGCCGGCATCGTCACTGCCCCCACGCCGGCCGTCGCAACGCCCCATACGTACGCGGCGAGAACGATGGCTCCCCCGACTGCCCCGCATGTCGCCTCGGTCGCGCCGCATCCCCCTGCGTGATCACCCTATCCGTACGACGGTCGCGTTTTGATCAGGTACGCGGCTTTCGACCAGCGCGCAGCGCGATTCTGCCGGTAATTCTGCCGGTTTCGCGTTCGACCTGGTTACCGGGCAGTTACGACGGAGTCGCTCTCCGCGCTGCCCGCCGTGGCACACGGGTTGACGGCGTCGCGGATCGTGCGTAGCGACTCGAGCATCTGCTCGAGTTGGGTGGGCGAGAGCTGACCGATAAACCACTGCTGGACGAGCTCAAGGTGCCCTGGCAGAACCTCGTCGAGGCGGGTCAATCCGGCCTCGGTGATCACCGCGTACGAGCTGCGGCGGTCGCTGGGACACGCCTCGCGCCGGACCAGCCCGTCCCGGTCCATCCGATCGACCACGCGGGTCACCCCGCTGGTGGACAGTGATGTCTGCCCGGCGAGGTCGGTCATCCGCAACCGGTTGTTCGGCGAACGGGCGAGCCGTATGAGCACCTCGAACTCGACGGCGGAGAGACGGTGCTGCTCGAACTGCGCGGCAAAGCGGTTGGTCAGTCCGGTGTACGCCTCCGCGAACAGGCCGGCAGCCGTGAAACGAGGGTCATCCAGGTTGGTACGCACATCACAAGCGTACACCGGCCCTTGACAGGGGGAATATTGCTTGGCATACAGTTGCTGTGTCACGCAAGCATCTGGCTCCACGCCCCGCTACAACCCCTGAGAGGAAATGTCATGACCGACTCGGTCACCAGCACCCGTGAGTTCGAGGGACTTCAGATCCCGGCGGCCGGCACCTACCTGCTGGACGCCGCGCACAAGCGGGTCGGCTTCGCGGTACGGCACCTGATGGTCAGCAAGGTGCGCGGCAACTTTGGCGAGGCCACCGCGACCATCACCGTTGGTGAGGACCCGCTGCAGTCCTCCGTCACCGCGTCCATCACCACGAAGAGCGTGTTCACCGGCCAGCCCGACCGTGACAACCACTTGCGTACGGGCGACTTCTTCGAGGTCGAGAAGTACCCGACCATCGAGTTCCGCAGCACCGGCATCAAGTACCACGACGGCAACGAGTTCCTCCTCGATGGCGAGCTGACGATCAAGGGCATCACCAAGCCCGTCGAGCTGCTCGTCGAGTTCGAGGGCGCCGGCCGCAGCCCGTACGGCCAGGACGTCTTCGGCTTTAGCGCGACCACCGAGATCGACCGTGAGGACTGGGGCCTCACGTACAACATGGCGCTCGAGTCCGGCGGCGTCATGATCGGCAAGAAGGTGAAGATCGAGATCGAGGGCGAGGCAATCCGCCAGGCCTGACCTCACTCGTTCGCCGCGGCGGCGCCATCCTTTCGGACGGCGCCGCCGCATGCTTTCCGGCACCAGTAGCGATCCAGCCACCGGGGATGGCAAGGTGGACCGAGCGCGCGCGCTCGCTCACGGTGTGGTGATCGATGTCCGCTTTGTCATGGACATGGAAGCCGATACTCGTACCGTGCTGGGAGGGCAGATGGGCAAGGATCTCGCCGCCGCCGTCTTTTCGATCCAGGATCGGGCCCGCTACCGGCAGAAGGTCCGTCGTTGCCTCGACGTGCTCGCGCTCATGCTGGACGACGTGGCGTTCGACACCGAAAGCCGGATGACCGGGCTCGAGATCGAGCTCAACCTCATCGACGCCGACGCCGAGCCGGCGATGCGCAACGCCGAGATTCTCGCCAACCTCGCCGACCCCACCTTCCAGACTGAGCTCGGCCAGTTCAACTTGGAGCTCAACGCCCGTCCGCGGCTGATCAGCGGGGACGGCTTCGCCGATTACGAACAGGACATCGTCGACAGCCTCGGCCGCGCCCAGGCCCGGGCCGACAAGGCGGACAGCGCGATCGTCCTGATCGGCAGCCTGCCCACGCTCGCGCCGGAGCACCTGGTGCTGGCCAACCTGTCGGCCAACGAGCGGTACCGCGCCCTCAACGATCAGATCGTCGGCGCCAGAGGCGAGCAGTTCAACGTCGACATCCGCGGCGTGGAGCGGTTGCAGACCACGAGCGACTCGATCGCACCCGAGGCGTCGTGCACCAGCGTGCAGTTCCACATGCAGGTGCCACCCGAGCGATTCGCCATGCACTGGAACGCCTCTCAAGCGTTCGCCGGCGTCCAGGTGGCGATCGGCGCGAACTCGCCCTTCGTGCTCGGCCGCCGGCTTTGGGCGGAGACCCGCATCGCGCTGTTCGAGCAGGCCACGGACACCAGATCCGACGAGCTCAAATCCCAAGGGGTACGGCCTCGGGTGTGGTTCGGCGAACGGTGGATCACGTCGGTGTTCGACCTCTTCGAGGAGAACGTCCGGTACTTTCCCCCGCTCCTGCCCATCCTCGACGACGAGGACCCGGTTGCCGTGCTGCAAGCCGGCGGCGTGCCGCACCTCGGTGAGTTGCGCCTGCACAACGGCACCGTCTACCGGTGGAACCGGCCTGTCTACGACATCATGAACGGCCGGCCGCACCTGCGTGTGGAGAACCGGGTGCTGCCGGCCGGCCCCACCGTGATCGACATGCTGGCGAATGCGGCGTTCTACTTCGGGCTGGCTCGCCAACTGTCCGATGAGGAGCGGCCGATCTGGTCGCAGCTGGCGTTCGCCACGGCCGAGGAAAACTTCCACGCCGGCGCCCGGCGCGGCATCGAGGCCGCGGTGCATTGGCCACAGATCGGCGAGGTGCAGATCACGGACCTGGTACTGGCCGAGCTCCTGCCCAAGGCGTACGCCGGACTCGACAAGTTCGGCGTCCACCCCGCGCACCGGGACCGGCTGCTGGGGATCATCGAGGAGCGCTGCCGTGTCGGCCGCAACGGCGCGACGTGGCAGACCGATGCGGTGTGGGCGGCGGAGCACCGCCGAGGGCTGGATCGGGAGGCGGCGCTGCACGACATGCTGTTGCGCTACAACGACCTACAGCAGACCAACGAGCCGGTCCACACCTGGCCCGTCGAGTGAGCCCGCAGTGAGTCAGGCGCTGCTGCCCCGGTCCGGAGCGTCGTTGTCCGGCCCTGGGTTGCGCGGCCGCTTCGCGGTTGGCTTCTTCGCGGCCGGGGAGCCAAGGGCCGGCGAGCCTGGGGCCGGCGAGCCGGTGGCCCGCGAGCCGGAGGCGGGCGAACCTGAGACTAGCGAACCGGCGGCCGGCGAGGCGGCGCTGGTCGAACTCGATGGGTTGATCTTTGCGACCGGCGGTGACGCCGGCGGCGGGGCGACCGTGGAGCGGGTAGCGCGTGCGTTGGTCGCCGCGGCATCGGCGTGCGGCGCGTCGCTCTTCGTGTCCGGTCTGCTAGCGCCTGGCTGGCTTGCACCCGGTTTGCGTGCACCGGGATCGGTAGCGCCGGGATTGCTCCTGCCCCGGTTGGCTCCGTCGGGTGCCGGGGACGACGCGGAACGAGAGGCGGACACCGGCTTCACGGGCGATACCGGCGCCGGCGCGGGCTTTGCCGGCGATACGGGTGCCGGCGCTGCCGGGCGGGACTGAGTGCGGGGACGCGCCGCCCGCGGCGACTGCCTCGCGTCCGGCGCGGCCTTGCTCGGCACGGCTGCCGTGCGTGCCGGTCGCCCCGGCGCCCCAACGGCCAGACCGGGAGGTGCCTTAGCCGCCCGCCGCACCCGCCGCTCGGTGGCCCACTTTCCGGTCGCCACGGTCAGCGCTGAACCGGCCAATCCAGCCAACACCGCGTAGGGCGCGATCAGGTACGCCGACTCGAGCGGGCCCGACAAGCCGGTCAGCTGCGGTGCCAGCAGGAGGAACGTGGCCGCCATGAGCAGCGGGCCAACTGCTCCGGAGGTGGAAGCGCCGAGGCCGAGGTCGCCTCGGCGGACCGCCGGCCAGGCAGCGACGACGCCGATGACGAGCGCCGCCAGCACCGTCAGCAACGAGCCGGGCCAGTAGATCGCGCCGTACCGCGTACCGGGCCCGGCAAACTGCCAGCTGGTGAGGTATGTGGCGGAGGAGCGGTGCCAGATGAGCTCGACCACGATCGCCGCGATCGCCAGTGCCCACAGCCAGACCGCGGTCGCGATCACGTTGGCCGCGACCGGCCTGGAGACCACGGCCCAGTACGCGACCGCAAGCCCGAACAGGATGCCGACGACCGCGTACCCGGCGGCGATGGTCTGCGGCGAGAAGGTGTCCGACCGTACCGCTGCTCGGGCCGGAATCGCGATCAGCGCGACCGTCACCACGGCCCCGATCGCGGCGGCGGCCGCGAGCGCGAAGCGCCACGGCCCACCGGGCCGGGTCGAGACCGAGCGATCGGAACGCAAGCGGGAAGCGATCACCGCGCCGAAGACCGTCGCGTTGGCCGTGATCCACGTCGCCCAGCCGAGACTGCCCAGCCAGACGGTGTCGTCGGCGGTCTCCGTCACCGGCCAGATCATCACGCCGAGGCCATAGCCGAGGCCCAGTTGGGCAGCGCCCGTCCCCGCGGCCAGTCCGGCTGCGGCGGCCACGTGTGCTGTCCAGCCCTTCTCGGCCATGCCGGGCACTGTAGCGGTAGGTGACGATACCTGCGAATCTGTCCCGGAGTCGTCACGGAGGGTAGATGTTGCGACAGATGAACCGCGGTTGCCCCAGGATTGGATACGTTGACCCGGGCAGGGCGGCTAGCGAGAGGATGCGGCGATGTCCGACGAGCGTGAGCAAGGACCGCGCCCGGATGAGACCCGGCAGTTCTCGCCGTTCGACGACGAGGACGATGCGACCCGGATCCAGGGCCGGCCCGGCTCGAATCACCCGGACGATGGTCCCCGATCGAGCGACGCGTGGGTCTTCGACCGCTCCGATCAAGCGCCGCAGGACGACGACGCGACGGCCGTGGCCCCGCAGCCGCCGCGGGACGACGACGCGACCGCCGTGGCCCCGCGGCCGCCGCAGCGCGGCGCGACCTCGATCATGCCACCGGTTGACTGGGGTACGGGCAAAGCGGCAGCGCCGTGGGCCGGACGGGCCGAGGTGCGTCCGCCACGGCCAGGCGTGGACAGCGACTACCCGGACAGCGACTGGGCCGCCGTTCCGTCGTCGGAGCCGCGCGGCAAATGGTGGATGCCGATCCTCATCGGCATCGTGGCTTTGATCCTGGTGGCGCTGCTCGGCTGGGGGATCTGGCTGATCATCCGCGCGCAGGACAAGAACGACGGGACGCCGGCCCCGGTGCCTACTACGTCGGCCGCCCCACCGCCGACCACGCAACCGACGACGCAAGCTACCACCGAGGCGCCGACCACTCGTCCAACGACGACCGAGCCCACCCAGACCGCCGTGACCGTCCCGGCGTTGCGAGGGCTGTCCCAGCAGGAGGCTCAGCAGGCGTTGAGCCGGCGCGGACTGGCGGCCCGGCTACGGTTCGTGCCGAGCACCAAGGCGCCACCCGGCACGGTGATCGACAGCGACCCGCCCGAGGGCCAGGAGGTACCTCCGGACACAACTGTCACATTGATCATCGCGGCCGCGCCCACGCCGACTGCGTCGACCACTCAGGTCCCCGACCAGCCTGGCGGCTACTGACGGAGCAGTCAGCCTACTTTGGTCAGCTCTCGGGGGACGCGCTTCAGCGGGGCCACCACGCGCACGCTGAGGCGGCTGTGCCGCAGCGCGGCCCGGATGCCGATCGCGACCACCGCGACGCCGACGATGGTGATCGCGATGCCGGCGACGTCCGAACCGGGCACGGTCACCACGCCGGCCGCGATCGGCAATCCGACCAGGGTGGCCAGTCCCGTCACCTGCAGCGGAGCCGCGACGAGCGGATGTGCGGCCGCGGCACGCAGGCCGGGAGGCACGGGCGTACGGGGCGCGGTGGCGAATGCCCCCGCGCCGCGCCGGACCTGCGTGAGGCGGCGCAGGGACACGGTCAGCACCACCATCGCGGGTATCGCGGGCAGCAGGGCGGCCGCCGGCGCCGCCGATGGGCCGGGGACCAGTCCGGTGATCACCGGCACGGCGACGAACACCGCGGCCCCCGCACCGACCAACATGGACAGCAACCCGGAGCGCCGGCGTAGCTCGCTCGCGCACCGGGCGGTCGGTAGCCCCTCCACCAGCAGCCCGGCGGCGAGCCAGATCGCCGCCAGCGCGCCGGCGAGGATGAGGTCTGTCACGGTGTTCACAGCGACAAGCCTTCACCTGTGCGGCAACCACCAAAACCGGGTTATGCCCGGACTCCATACCCGTAGGGGTGGCCCTGTCGCGTTCCGTAAACACGGCAGCACAGAGCGTGCTCGACTCGCTGGGCAAAGTAAAACATTTAGCCCTGCTGAGACCGTGACCGACGTCCTAATGTCATATGCGAGACCCTGCGGGGACCCCGGGCATCACACCGCGAACGTGTGCACCTGCTCGATCGCCGGCGCGGGCGGGTCCGCCTTCCAGACACCGGCCTTCTGGGCGGCCAGCCGTGCCAGGTACGCCGGGTTGAGCAGCACATAGCGCCTCCACAGCCGCTTGGGCTCGAGGCCGAGCCGCCACAGCCACTCCAGCGCGTACTTCTGCATCCACGGTGGCGGGTTCCTCAACAGGCCGGCGTGGTAGTCGAAGGCGGCGCCGACCGCGAGCAGCGGCATGTCCAGCAGCGGGCGCATCGCGTACGCGAAGACCTCCTGGCGGGGGCAACCCAGGCCGACCAACACCAGGCGCGCGCCCGCCGCCTTGATCCGCTCCGCGATCTCGACGTCCTCGCCGGGCTGGACGCTGCGGAACTTCGACGCCTCGACGCCGGCGATCTTCAGCGCCGGGAACATGCCTTCCAGCGCCGGCACCAGCCGGTCGAGCGTCGGCTGCGTGGAGCCGTACAGATAGATCGGCAGGCCCTCCGCGGCCGCCCGCTCGAGGACCTTGAGCGTGAGCGTCGGACCGTAGACGCGATCCGCCAGGCCGGCATCGTGGAGGAGGTTGAGCGCCCAACGGACCGGCTGGCCGTCCGGGGTGACAAGGTCGAACGAGTTGAGCCGGCCGTTGTGTGGCTTGTCGACCACGCCGGTCATCACGCCGTGTACGGCGAGCGCGGTCACCGCGAAGTGCTTCCGCTCCCGCGCGGCGTCCATGATCTGGGCGGTGGCAGCCTCGTAATCGACCGCGTCGACCAGGACGCCGAGGATGTTGCGCTTCCCCTGGGCGATCACGATTGCGCAACCCACTTGTCGACGTTGGCCTCGTAGATCTCCTGGAGGATCATCGGCACGTCATACACCTGCTTCCAGGCCGGGTAGTCGGCACGGAAGGCGGCCATCGAGCCGATCCACCAGATGTGGTCACCGATCCGGTTCTGGTCCACGTACTCGGTGATCATCTCGGTGCCACTGATCTTCTCGGCCAGTGCGAACGCCTCGAGGTTGGAGCAGTTGGAGTACCGGCCGCCGCCGAGGTTGTAGACGGCCGCGGACCGGGGATCACGGAAGAACGCTTCGAACGCGCTGAGCACGTCGTGGCTGTGGATGGCGTCGCGGACCTGCTTGCCCTTGTACCCAAAGATCTTGTAGGTGCGCCGTTCCATGTTCGCGCGCATCACGTAGCCCAGGAAGCCGTGCAGCTCGGTGGCCGAGTGTGCCGGGCCGGTCAGCGTTCCGCCGCGGAAGACCGCAGTCTTCATGTCGAAGTAGCGACCGAACTCCTGGACCATCACGTCCGCGGCGACCTTGGAGGCCCCGAACACCGAGTGCAGGGACTGGTCGATCGACATGTCCTCGGTGATGCCGTCCGGGAAGTACGGGTGTGCCGGGTCGAGTTCCCAGCGGGTCTCCTGCTCGACCAGCGGCAGCGAGTTGGGCCGGTCGCCGTACACCTTGTTGGTGGAGCAGTGGATGACCGGCGCCTCGATGCAGTGCTCGCGGACGTTCTGCAGCACGTTGAGCGTGCCCGCCGCGTTCACGTCGAAGTCGGTGAAGGGGTCGCGCACGGCCCAGTCGTGCGACGGCTGCGCCGCGGTGTGGATCACCACGGCGAGGTCGCGGCCGTAGTGCCGGAAGATCTTCGCCAGCGCGTCGCGGTCGCGGATATCCACGCCGTGATGGGAGTACGCGGCACCCAGCTCGTCGGAGAGCCGCCGGACGTTCCAAGCCGTCGAGGCTTCCGGACCGAAGAACTCCTGACGCATGTCGTTGTCGATCCCGACCACGTCTAGGCCGAGCCCGGCGAAGTGCCGGACCGCCTCGGAGCCGATGAGACCACCGGAACCGGTTACCAGGGCGACAGCCACGTGAACGACACTCCAGCTCTTCGGGGACGAAAATCAGCCGTGAGCATAACGCGGTGCCACGCACGCACCGTTCTTCACCCAAACGAGGGGCACGAATCAAGGAGGCGCCTACAGAGAGCCAACCGCTACCACCGGGGGTGAGCGCGACCACCGGGGGTGAGCGCAACCACCGGGGGTGAGCGCAACCACCGCACCGCGGGGCATCCGGGGGCTCGGCCCCCGGAACAGACATAACGAGCGCTCCCGGTCCGCGCTTTCCGCGGACAGGGAGCGCCCAAGCGCTCGTGGGGATGGGGGGAGTTGAACCCCCACGTCCTTCCGGACACACGGACCTGAACCGTGCGCGTCTGCCATTCCGCCACATCCCCATGTGACGCGGTCACGGGGCATCCTGCTCAGCCCCATGGCCGATTACGAGCTGCGACAGACTACGCTGTCCCACGTTACAACGCGAGCAGAAGCCGCCCGTAGCGCCAGGAGAGACTAGCACGGCGGTGCGGGCCGTTATACGAGGGTCAGAAGTGCCGGCGACTCTTCGCAGTGATGCGGAAGCGGCCGCCGGATACCATCATGTCCTCGGAACCCGAGGAGGAGCCGGTGAGCGTGCTGCAGCGCTTCGAGAAGCGGTTGGAAGGCCTGGTCGAGGGGGCCTTCGCGAAGGTGTTCAAGGGTGTCGTACACCCCGTGGAGATTCTTAACGCCATGCAGCGGGAGGCCGAGGCGCACAAGGCCATCCTGGCTGGTGGCCGCACGCTGGTGCCGAACCGCTACGTGATCGATCTCTCGCCGTACGATCACAGCCGGTTGGCGCCATACGCCGCCGCACTGGCCCAGGAACTGGCCCAGTCGCAGGCGGAGTTCATCGGCGAGCAGGCCTGGACCGTCTACGGCGACGTCATCGTCGAGATCGAGCGCGGTGACGGGCTCGACACCGGCATGTTCCGGGTTACCGCGGAGGTCTACACCGGCGGCGAGGTGGCTCCGGTGCCGCAGCCAGCCTACGACGCTGGGCCCGGCTACTCGCCGTACGACCAGCCGCCGGGCGGCTACCAGCCGCACGGGCACAACGGCCGCAACGTCGGCCTGGTCTCGGGCGACGGCCGTACGTACCCGCTGCAGATGGGTTCGACGGTCATCGGCCGCGGCGACCAGGCGAACCTGCGCTTGCCCGATGTCGGCATCTCCCGCCGGCACGCCCGGCTGGACTACGACGGCAACCAGGTCGTGCTGACCGACCTGGGCTCCACGAACGGCACGATGGTCAACGGCCAGCGCGTGTCCGCCGTGGCGCTCAACCCGGGCGACATGATCCAGCTGGGCACCACCACGCTGACGTTCCGAGTGGACGGCTAGCCACCTTGCCCGAATTCGTCCTGACCGTTGCCCGGTTCGGCTTCCTCATCCTGCTGTGGATTTTCGTGTTCACGGTGGTCGGGGTCATCCGCCGGGATCTCTTCGCCGGGGTTCGGTCCAAGAGCATCGTCGCCAGCCCACGAGGAGTGGGCGGCGCGGTGGCCCAGGGCCGGCCGGCGAAGGCGAAGCGCGGTAAGGCAGCGCGGCAACTCGTCGTGACCGCCGGCCAGTTGGCCGGCACCAGGATCACGCTGGGTGAGTCTCAGATCACGATCGGTCGCGCAGAGGATTCCACCCTCGTCATCACGGATGACTACGCGTCCGCCCGGCACGCCAGACTTGTTCCGCGGGACGGCCAATGGTTCGTGGAGGACCTCGGCTCGACGAACGGTACCTACCTCGATCGCGGTAAGGTCTCGGGACTTACCCCCGTCCCGCTTGGTGTGCCGATCCGCATCGGCCGCACTTCCCTCGAGTTACGGCCATGACCCTGACCCTGCGCTACGCCGCCCAGAGCGACCGCGGTCTGATCCGAGACGGAAACCAGGACTCCGTCTACGCCGGACCGCGGCTCCTTGCCGTCGCCGACGGCATGGGCGGCATGGCCGCCGGTGACGTCGCGAGCAACATCGTGATCGCCGCCATGGCCCCCCTCGACGAGGACGTGCCCGGCGACGCGCTGGTCGACGCGTTACGGCATGCGGTCGGCACGGCTAACCAGCAACTGCGCGACACGGTCGACGCCAACCCCAGCCTCGAAGGCATGGGTACGACGCTGACCGCGGTGCTGTTCTCCGGCAGCAAGATCGGCATGGTGCATATCGGCGACTCGCGGGCGTACCTGCTGCGGCAGGGCGAGTTCACCCAGATCACCAAGGACGACACGTACGTCCAGATGCTGGTCGACGAGGGCCGGATCAGCCCCGAGGAGGCGAGCAGCCACCCGCAGCGCTCGCTGCTCACCCGCGCACTCGACGGCCGCGACATCGATCCGGAGTACTCGGTTCGCCAGGTGCTCAAGGGCGACCGCTACCTCATCTGCAGCGACGGCCTCTCCGGCGTGGTCAGCGCGGAGACCATCGGCGAAAGCATGCGCGAGATCCCGGATCCGAAGGCGTGTGTCGAGCGGCTGGTCCAGCTCGCGTTGCGCGGCGGCGGTCCGGACAACATCACCGTGGTGATCGCGGACGCGACCGACGCCGATATCGTCGAGCAGGCGCCGATCGTCGGCGGCGCGGCCGCCCGCGACCGCGGCAACGCCACCATGGCGGACAGCTCGAGCGCCGCCGCCCGCGCGGCCGCGCTGCAGGCGCCTCCGCGGCCCGCGCAGCCCGACGGCAACGCGTACGAACGCGAGGAACCGGGACCGAAGCGGCACCCGGTACGCACCAGCCTCCTCCTGCTGGTCCTGCTCGGCGTGCTCGGCGGCGGCCTGTGGCTGGGCTGGCGCTACACCCAGGAGCAGTACTACGTCGGCGCGACCGAGTCCGGTCAGCTCGCCATCTTCCGCGGCGTGCCCGGCCAGATCGCCGGCCTCGACCTGTCCAGCGTCAACGAGACCAGCTCGGCCCGGCTCGACGACCTCACCACCGTGGCCCAGGACCGCGTCAAGCAGGGCATCCAGGCCGACAGCCGGCCCGACGCCCTGCGCCGCCTCGCTGAGTTGACCAGCAACGAGCCATCCAACCCCAACCTGAAGCCGATCTGTTCACCCGCCAGCACGACCCCTTCCACGACCCCGTCGACGGAACCTTCCACCCTGCCGTCCGCGGCGGGCACGACCTCCGCACCCGGTCGGACCGCCTCCTCGGCGCCGGCTACCGCGCCCGCCACCACGCCGGACGCTCAGCCCTCCGACCCCACCCCGCCGGTCGCTGATCCGGTCGGGTGCCGGCCCATCGACTGAGCGTCCGCCGACCGAAAGTCTGGGGACTCCTTCTTGACCGCGCCCGCCGTACCGGCTCCCACACCCGCCACCACGGGTGAGATGTCGCGTATCCCCGGGACGAAGACCTACCGCAACGCGGAGCTGGCGCTCCTCGCGTTCGCGATGGTGCTCGTCGCGACGTACGGCGCGACCGTCGAAGCCAACCAGCTCGGGACCGTCACGCCGTCGTTCTGGGTGCCCGCGGCGCTGCTGAGCATCCTCTTCCTCGGTCTGCACCTGGTGGTCCGGTTCACGGCGCCGTACGCGGATCCGGTGTTGATCCCCGCCGTGGCGCTGATCAACGGCCTGGGAGTGGGTTTCCTGCGCCGGCTCGACCTGGCCCGGGCGATCGCGAACAAGTCACCCGTGCCGGGCGTTTTCGAGGGCGTCGGCGGGCGCCAGCTGGCCTGGACCCTGGCGTCGCTCATCCTGGCCGCGATCCTGCTGCTGGTGGTCCGCGACCACAAGGTCGTCTCCCGGTACGCGTACACGCTGGGACTGGTCGGCATCGTGCTGGTGATGATCCCGGCGGTGCTGCCGAGCAGCATCTCCGAGGTGAACGGGGCGAAGCTGTGGATCAAGTTGGGCGGGTTCTCGATCCAGCCTGGTGAGTTCGCGAAGCTGGCGCTGGTGTCGTTCTTCGCCTACTACCTGGTCCGCAAGCGCGAGGTGCTGTCGCTGGCCAGCCGCCGCTTCCTCGGCATCGACTTTCCGCGCGGCCGCGACCTCGGGCCGGTGGTCACGGTGTGGCTGCTGAGCCTCCTCGTCCTGGTCTTCGAGAAGGACCTCGGAACGGCACTGCTCTACTTCGGCCTCTTCGTCGTGACGCTGTACGTGGCCACCGAGCGGGCCAGCTGGCTGATCATCGGCCTGGTCATGTTCTTCGGCGGCGTCTACCTGGCGTACCTGCTCGGCGCGTCCATCGGCGGGCCGTTCGCGAACTTCTACGATCGCGCGTCGATCTGGCTCGACCCGTTCGCGCCGCAGTACGTGACCAAGGAGGGCTACCAGCTCGTGCAGAGCCTGCTGGGGCTCGGCACCGGCGGCCTGTTCGGCTCCGGCCCGGGCGCCGGCTCGCCCGGACTGGTCCCCGAGGTGCGCACCGACTTCATCTTCGCCGGCATGGGCGAGGAGATCGGCCTGTTCGGCCTGTCCGCCCTGCTCGTGGTCTACCTGTTGATCGTCGAACGCGGCCTGCGCGCCGGGCTCGCGGTCCGGGACTCGTTCGGCAAGCTGGTCGCCGGCGGCCTCGCGTTCACGCTGGGCTTGCAGGTCTTCGTCATCGTGGGTGGCATCACCGGGTTGATCCCGCTGACCGGACAGACAACGCCGTTCATGTCCGCCGGCGGGTCGTCGCTGATGGCGAACTGGCTGCTGGTCGCGATGCTGCTGCGGATCTCCGACGCCGCCCGCAGGCCCGCGGCGAGCGGCCCGACCGCCCGGCCCGGTGGCCCGCGGAACCCGCCCGCGCAGCTCCACGGCGCCATGACGGAGGTGATCCAGCCGTGAACGCACCGTTGCGCAGAGCCGGCGTGGTCATCCTCGTCCTGTTCGGCCTGCTTTTCGCGAACCTCAACTGGGTCCAGGCCTACAAGGCCGATGAGTACCGCAACAGCGACTACAACGGGCGCGTCCAGGTCGCCGAGTACCAGCGCGCCCGGGGTGTCATCGAGGCCGACGGCGAGCCGCTGGCCGAGAGCAAGGCCACCGACGACACGCTCAAGTACCTGCGCGTCTACCCCGACAAGCAGGCGTACGCGCCGGTGGTCGGGTACAAGCCGGTGAACGGCGCCGCGACCGGCATCGAACGCAGCGAGAACGAATTCCTGGCCGGCACCAGCGACAAGCTGTTCGCGGACCGGCTCAGCGAGATGTTCACCGGCGACAACGCCGGCGGCGGCAACGTGGTGCTGACGCTGAGCACCCGCGCGCAGCAGACCGCGTACCGGGAGCTCACGCACAACGAGCGCGGCGTCGACAAGGGCGCGGCGGTCGCCATCGACCCGCGTACGGGCGCGATCCAAGCGATGGTCTCGATGCCCAGCTTCGATCCGAACCCGCTGGTCAGTCACGACAAGAACGCCGCTCAGGCCGCATACGACAGGCTGAACAAGGACCTGGACAAGCCGTTGCTGAACCGGGCGTTGAACGAAACGCTGCCGCCCGGCTCGACGTTCAAGACGATCATCGCAGCGGCCGCGCTGCAGAACGGCTATAAGGAGGACACCGAGATCCCGGCCGGCTCCGTCTACCGGCACGCCGGAGCGGTCATCCACAACGCCGAGGACGAGGTGTGCCCGGGGTCGCAGATCAACCTCAAGGAAGCATTGACCGAGAGCTGCAACACCGGGTTCGCCCAGCTCGGCGTGGCTCTGGGCGCCGACAAGGTGAAGAAGACGGCGCAGGAGTTCGGGTTCGAGCAGGACGATCTGACCGTCGGCAACCTCGACGGCAGCGGCCTGCCGGTGGCGGCCAGCCACACCGGCGCCATCGCCAACCCGGACGGCAGCACAGACCAGGGCGCCCTGGCCCAGTCGTCGATCGGCCAGCGCGACGTGCGCATGACGACGCTGCAGGGCGCGCTGATCGCCGCCACGGTCGCGAACGGCGGCAGCCAGATGCGCCCGTACCTGGTGCAGAAGCTGCTGGCGTCCGACCGGAGCCAGATCTACGCCGCGAACCCGAAGGTGCTGCGTACGCCGATCGACTCCTCCGTCGCGAGCGCGATGAAGGACATGATGATCAGCGTCGTCGAGAACGGCACCGGCAAGCGCGCCAGGATCAGCGGTTTCCAGGTCGGCGGCAAGACCGGCACGGCGCAGAACGCCGAAGGCGCCAACCCGCACGGCTGGTTCATCGGCTTCGCGTTCGACGGCAACGGCCAACCCGTGTCCGCGGTGTGCGTCATGCTGGAGAACGTGGCGGGGGGCCACGCCAGCGCCGAGGCGGCCCGGATCGCCGGGCTCATCATGAAGGCCGCGGCCCGTCGGGGAGGGGACTGAGATGATCAGCCCTGGGGTGACCCTTGGTGGCCGGTACCGCCTCGACGAGCGCATCGCCGGCGGCGGCATGGGTGACGTGTGGCGCGGCACGGACGAGGTGCTGGGTCGTACCGTCGCCGTGAAGATCCTGCTCCCGGCGCTGCTGGATGAGCCCGGCTTCGCCGAGCGGTTCCGGGGCGAGGCCCGCACGATGGCCACCATCAACCACCCCGGCGTCGTCGACGTCTACGACTATGGCAGCGATCAGCAACTCGCGTTCCTGGTGATGGAGTACGTCGAGGGCGACGCCCTGTCGCGCACGCTGAGCCGGGTCGGCCGGCTCACGCCGGCCCGCACCATGGCGCTGGTCGCGCAGGCCGCGGACGCGCTGCAGGCCGCGCACGCGAACGGCATCGTGCACCGCGACGTCAAACCCGGCAACCTTCTGGTACGGCCGAACGGCACGCTCGTGCTGACCGACTTCGGCATCGCCCGATCTGCGCTGGTCGGGCAGCTGACGGTGGCGGGCTCAGTGCTGGGCACGGCCTCGTACATCTCGCCGGAGCAGGCGTCCGGGGCGGTCGCGACCGCCGCGTCCGATGTGTACGCGCTCGGCGTGGTCGCCTATCAGTGCCTGTCCGGACACCGGCCGTTCGACGGCGCCACGCCGATCGAGATCGCCATGAAGCATGTGCGCGAGACGCCGCGGCCGTTGCCGGCCGACATCCCCCCGGCGGTACGCGCGATCGTCGACCGCGCGCTGGCCAAGGATCCGGCCGCCCGGTGGCCCACAGCCGCGGCGATGGCCGTGGTCGCACGGCAGGCCGCGTCGTCGCTGACCACGGCCGTTCAGCAGCCCGTGGTGAACGGGTCTCCGGTGCGACCGCAGCCGGGCAGCCTGGCGCTGAACCGGCCGCAGTCCGGCGGTCCGGTGTCGAGCCGGCCCGCTTCCGGGCCGCCCAGCCACCCCGTCTCGGGCCACGTCGCGACCGGTCAGGCCCGGCCGCCCTATCCGCCGGTGCCACGGCCGGTGTCCGGTGGCCAGGCGCGCGGTGCGGCGCCGGTGCCGCCGGCGCAACAGCCCTACCGGTACCCGGCCGCGCCGCCGATGCAGCCGCTGGCGGCCGGCAGACCCGACGGCTCCGGTTCGCGGCAGGTGCTGATCGTGCTCGCCGTGGTGCTCGCGTTGCTGGTGCTCCTCTGCGCGGGCGTGATCTCGTTCCTGTACAAGCAGAGCAACAACGGGTCGCTCGCCCCGGTCGGGGTCGCCCGCACGGGCGTGGTCGACGAGGGATCGTCGGCGGCGTCGTACCGTCTTATGAAGCAGGTCGTCGGGAACGGCGACCTGATCCAAGCGAGCAAAGGACGACAGACGCTATGACGGCGCAGGCCCGCCTGCTCGGTGGCAGGTATCAGGTCGGCGAGCTGCTCGGTTACGGCGGTATGGCCGAGGTGCACCGGGGACGCGATCTCCGGCTCGGCCGCGACGTGGCCATCAAGATGCTGCGCACCGACCTTGCCCGCGACGCCACGTTCCAGGAGCGGTTCCGGCGCGAGGCGCAGAACTCCGCCGCCCTGAACCATCCCGCGATCGTCGCCGTCTACGACACCGGCGAGGAGGTGTCGTCGACCGGCGAGAAGCTGCCGTTCATCGTGATGGAGTTCGTGAACGGGCGCACCCTCAAGGAGATCCTCGCCTCCGAGCAGCGGATCCAGCCGCGCCGGGCGCTCGAGATCATCGCCGACATCTGCGCCGCGCTGGAGTTCAGTCACCGGCACGGCATCATCCACCGTGACATCAAGCCCGGCAACGTGATGATCACGCAGAACGGCCAGGTCAAGGTCATGGACTTCGGTATCGCGCGGGCTCTGGCCAGCGGCGCGACCACCATGACCCAGACCAGCGCGGTCATCGGTACGGCGCAGTACCTCTCGCCGGAGCAGGCACGCGGCGAGGCCGTGGACGCACGCTCCGATGTGTACGCGGCCGGATGCGTCCTGTTCGAGCTGCTGGTGGGGCACCCGCCGTTCGTCGGCGACAGCCCGGTCAGCGTGGCGTACCAGCACGTCCGCGAAGATCCACGGCCGCCGAGCGACATCAACCACGAGGTCCCGCCGGACGTCGACGCGATCGTACTCAAGGCGCTCGCGAAGAACCCGCTCAACCGCTACCAGAGCGCACAGGAGATGCGCGCCGATGCGCTGCGCGCGGTCGCCGGCCGCCCGGTCCTGGCCACCCCGGTGATGACCGAGGCCGAGACGATGGCAATGAGCGGCCCGATGCGCCAGTCGCAGGCGACGACCATGACCCGGCCGGTCCAGGGCCTGCCGCCGCGCTCGCCGGAGCGCAAGACGTCGTCCTGGGTGATGGCCGTGCTGGCCGCGCTCGGCGTGCTCGCGGTGGTGGCGCTCGGCATCGGTCTGTGGTTGGCCCGCACCAACAACGATGGCAACACGACGCAGACCCCGCCGACCGTCGCCATGCCGAAGCTCACCGGGATGACCGAGGATGAAGCCCGTGCGGAGCTCGCGCGACAGAACTTCTCGAACGTGGCCTTGGGCTCCGCTATCGAAACCGACAATTGCGACGAGCCCAAGGTCCAGAAGCAGACGCCGGTGGCCGGTACTCAGATCCGGGTCGACCAGCCGGTCAGCTTCCAGCTGTGCAAGAGCCCGGACAAGGTCACCGTGCCGAACGACCTCATCGGGTCCACGCGTAAGTCGGCCGAGGACCGCCTGACGGCCCTCGGCCTGAAGCCCGACATCAAGAACGTGGACAGCGACCAGCCGAAGAACACCGTGGTCGACGTGGAGAAGGCCGGTCAGCAGGTCGATCCGGGCACCACGATCACGGTCTCGATCTCCCGTGGCAACCTGGTGCCGGTGCCGAACGTCCTTGGAAAGACACAGGAACAGGCGATACAGGCACTCCAGGCGGTCGGCCTGAACGCCAACGTCCAGGAGGGTGACCCGTCGCCCAACCCGGGCGTCGTCGCGTCGCAGGATCCGAGCGACGGCAAGCTGGCCAAGGGCAAGAGCGTCACGATCGTGGTGACGCAGCCGGAACCCGACAACTCGGGCACACCGACTCCCGGCGACACCACCACCCCGCCGGGCGGCAGCGGTGGCGGCAACACCAATCCCGTGACCGGCCTTCTCAGTTAGGCCGGCCAGTCAGTTAGGCCGACCAGTCAGTTAGGCCGGACAGGCGGCTTAGGCAGTCAGGCGGTGGCGAACGCCGTCCGGCGACGCGTCTCCACCTCGGCGGCCAGCTCCGGGGCCCGCTCCAGCGCGGCGGGCAGCCCGCACGCGGCTAGCCAGTTCGCCAGCATGGTGTGGCCGCCCTCGGTCAGCACCGACTCCGGGTGGAACTGGACGCCCTCGATCGGGAGCTCGCGATGGCGCATGGCCATCACCACACCGGAGTCGGTCCAGCCGGTCACCTCGATCTCGGCAGGCAGCGTCTCCTCGACGACGGCGAGCGAGTGGTAGCGCGTCCCGGTGAACGGGTCCGGCAGGCCGGCCAGCACGCCGGTGCCCTTGTGGTGGATCTCCGACGTCTTGCCGTGCAGGAGCTCGGGCGCCCGGGTCACGGTCGCGCCGAACGCCGCCCCGATCGCCTGGTGGCCGAGGCAGACGCCGAACATCGGCAGCTCGCCCGCGTACGCGGTGATGACGTCCATGGTGATGCCGGCGCGTTCGGGCGTACCGGGGCCGGGGGAAAGCAGGACCCCGGCGGCGCGGAAGCGGCCGACGTCGCTCACGGTGATCTCGTCGTTGCGCCGCACCTCGCACTCGGCACCCAACTGGCCGAGGTACTGCACCAGGTTGAAGACAAACGAGTCGTAGTTGTCGATCACGAGGATGCGCACGGCGGTCACCTGCTGGGGCTGGGTTCGGGGTCGTTTGAATGCGTGCTGTACGGAATCTCCTCCGGTCCTTCGCTGCTCACGCCGTCGCCCGGAATGACCGCGTTGGGATTCTCCTGGGCCGGACCGGTCTGCTCGCCGGTGGTGCTGCCGACCTGCACGTCGTCGAACGGCAACAGCGGCGTGGCCCAGGGAAAGACGACGTACCAGAGCAGTGCGCCGACCGCCACGATCAGCACGATCGAGCCGGCCAGCTTGCCGCCGAGGCCGAACGGGAGCTTGCGCCAGATCCAGGCATACATGGGCTCTACGCCTTCAACTCGGCGGGCTTGCCGGCGTCCGGCAACGCCGGATCGCGCTTGACGGTGTCGACCAGCTGGGCATGCACGATGAGCCGCTGGTAGTTGTTGAACTTCGGGTTGCAGGTAGTCAGCGTGAGCAGCGCCTTTGTGGGTTTCTGGCCTGGCTTGTCGGGCACCGGGGCGACCACCTCGACCGCGCTCGGCTTGACGATCTCGTGGCCGGTGACCTTGTAGACGTACCAGTTGGTCCGGGTCTCCACGCCGATGACGTCACCCGGCGTGAGCTCGTCGATCCGCCAGAAGATCTTCTTGATCCGGTGTCCCGCGACTGAGAAGTTGCCGATCTGGCCGGGCATCGCGGTGTCCGGGTAGTGGCCCGGCGCGTACCGGATGTCCTGCGGCCGTACGCCGTTGACGACGACCCACTCCTTGTCGAGCTTGGGGATGTAGAGCCGGCCGACCAGGTTCTCACCCGGTGCGGCCGGGCCGTTGTTGGCCGGCCCGCTCGGGGCCACGGTGGGGTTGTCCCACTGCTGCGCGAGCTGGTTGTCCAGGGTGTTCTGTTCGTCCTGGACCTTCGCCGAGTTGCCGAAGACCTCGTATCCGGCGAAGAGCAGCACGATCAGGCCGAAGGTGATCATCAGCTCGCCGGAGACACGGACGGCGGTCCGGATGCGCGAGCCGATCGTCGGGCGGGTCAGCTCGGAGTACACGCTCTTGTAGCCCTGCTCGGTCTGCTCCGGACGCAGCTTGACGACCTTCTCGCCACGCCGGGGCCGGCCGTCGTCGGTGTCGCCTTCGACGTCGGGGCCGGCGGTTGCCGTCGCGGCCGGGATCGCGGGTACGGACGCGGCGCCGACCGCGTCGTCACCATTGGCCGGGCTCGCTGCCGGGTGTGGTGTGGTCGAGCTGGCTCCCGGGGGTGTGGTTGAGCTTGCTCCCGGCTGTGGTGTGGTCGGGCTGACGACCGGGTGTGGTGTGGTTGGGCTGGCTCCCGGGTGTGGTGTGGTTGGGCTGGCTCCCGGGTGTGGCGTGGCTGGGCTCGCTCCCGGATACGGCGCGGGGGAGCGGGGGAGCGGCGTGGTGGGTGGGCCCTTCACGACGGGAAGGAGGCCGGTCGGCGCGTCGGCCGTCCGGATCACGGCGGTCATGGCCGGGTCCTGGTGGACGGAGGGCCCGGGGGCGGGCGGCCGTTGGGCCGGCGCTGCGTCGGGTGCGGGGTGGGGCGGTCGGAGGGCTGTTGCTGGGTCGGCTGCGGTGTGGGGCGATCGGACGGGTGTCGCTGGGTCGGCTGCGGTGTGGGGCGGCCAGACGGCTGGCGCTGGTTCGGCTGCGGCCGGAAAGGCCGGCGGCTGGGCCGACGCCGATGCGGCACCGGGTGCGGTGTGGGGCGGCCGGACGGCTGGCGCTGGTTCGGCTGCGGCCGGAAAGGCCGGCGGCTGGGCCGGGGACGATGCGGCACCGGCTGCAGTGTGAGGCGGCCGGACGGCTGGCGCGTGGCCGGGTGCGGCCGGGAAGACGGGTGGCCACTGGGCCGGCCCTGCTATGACGCTCGGCGCGACCGGCGGCGCGACCGGCGGCGCGACCGGCGGCGGGACAGACGGTGGTGGGGCGTCGGTCGGCGGAGGCGTGGCGGCTCGCGGCGGCGTGCCGGATCCCTGGGCCGGCACGGCGGGCGGGTGGACGCGTTCCCCCCACGTCGGCGCTTCTTGCGGCCGCTGGGCGCCCGCGGGATGCCCCTGCGGCGCATCGGAGCGGCCGGCCGGGGACATCGATGCGGCCGCGTCCTGCTCTCGCGACTTCGCCGCCGCGTCTCGCGACGCTGCCGCCGCCTCCCGCGTCTTTGCCGCCGCGTCGCGGGACTTCGCCGCCGCCTCCCGCGCCTTTGCCGCCGCGAAGAAATCGAACGCCGGCTCGGGTGGCTGCCCGCCGCCGTTCATCGTGGCCGTGGTGTCCGAGGCGTTGTCCCGGCCGGCGTTCGCGGGATGGCCGTTCGGCCTGCTTCGCTGGCCATCACCAAGCGCTGCCGCGACCGAAGCTTCGAAATTGCCGCCGGCCGCGGTCACCGCTGCTCCCAGACGGCCGCCGGCGGCCCCGCTGATCGGCGCGTCCATTCGCAGGATCGCGGTATCCGCCGCAGAGGGAGCTTCGGCGGCCGAGGCGACCGCCGGACTGGCCTCGCGTGGCGCCGCGCTAGTGTCGCGTGGCGCCGCCCGGCCGTCTAGATGCGGCGCCTCCGGGCCGGCTGGGTGCGGTGCTGCCGGGCCGGCTGGGTGCGGTGCTGCCGGGCCGGCAACGTGCGGAGCCATCGGGCCGGTTACGTGCCGCGTTGCCAGGCCGGCAATGTGTGGTGTTGCCGGGCCGGTTACGTGCGGTGTTGCCGGGCCGGTTACCTGCGGTGCTGGCGGGTTGGAGCGCGGCATCGGCGACGTTCCCGACCTGGCAGTGAATGGGTGCGGCATGGGTGGGGCTTCCGCGCCGGCCGCCGGCGGAGGCCATGGCGCCGGTCTGTCCAACCCGACCGGCGGGGCCGGCGGTCCGGCCGGCACGCCGTCCGGGGAAGCGTCGCTGATCCGCGGGATGAATGCGGTCTGGGCGTCGCCGTCCGGG
>DASYTU010000020.1:0-6600 GCA_036001925.1 Actinoplanes sp. | reverse complement strand
GACGTCGAGGACGACCACGTCGCCGTCCTTGAGTCGGGTGCGGAGCTCGTCGCGGGTCATCGTCAGGAGCGTGGAGCGGTCGCCGAGGTAGGCCGCGGCGAGTCGGTCGAGGTTGGCGACGTGTTGCTCGGAGGTGCGGCGGAGGTTGCGCCAGAGCTCGGCGACGGCGGGGCTGGCTAGCGAGTAGTGGATACGGGTGCCGTCACGGCGGGAGCTGACCAGCCCGGCCCGGAGCAACCGCTGCAGGTGCTGGGAGGTGTTGGCCACCGTTTGGTCGATCTCGTCGGCGAGTTCCTCTACGGACCGCTCTCCCTGGGTGAGGACGTCGATGAGCTCGGCGCGTCGGCCGTTGGCCAGTGCCTTGGCGGCTTCGGCGAGCGCGTCGTAGAGGGCGGCCTTGGCCGCGTGGTCTGCCATGACCCCGAGTATATTCAAGAATTCTCTTGACAACCACCCCAGCCCGAGTGTTCTATTCAAGAAATCACTTGAGAATAGGGGGCGGGTCGTGACGGACATGGTGGATGTGCGGGAGCTGGAGGCGAAGGTCAAGGACATGTACCGGGCGGTGGCCGCGGACCCGCACGGCCGCTTCCACTTCGAGCTCGGGCGGCACCTGGCCCTGCGGTTGGGGTATGACGCCGCACGGCTCGACGCGGTGCCGGGACCCGCGGTGGACTCGTTCGCCGGCGTCGGGTTCTTCTTCGACCTGCTGGACCTGGGGCCGGGCGAGGCCGTGCTCGACCTCGGCAGCGGGTCGGGGATGGATGTGTTCTACGCCGCCGGGCTGGTCGGCCCCGGTGGGGTGGTGCTGGGAGTCGACTTCACCCGCGAGCAGCTCGACAAGGCCGCCGGGCTGATGCGCGAGCATCGGATCGGCAACGTGGACCTGCGTGAGGGCCGCATCGAGGCCTTGCCGGTGGAGGACGCCAGCGTTGACGCGGTGATCTCCAACGGCGTGATCAACCTGTGCCCGGACAAGAAGTCGGTGTTCGCGGAGGCCGCGCGGGTGCTCCGTCCAGGCGGGCGTCTGGCGGTGGCCGACATCGTGACCGAGGTGCAGCTGGTGGATTCCATCGTGTGCAACGCCGACCTGTGGGCCTCCTGCATCGGCGGTGCCGCACTCGAGAGCGCGTACCTCGACGCGGTCACGAGCGCCGGGCTCGAGGTGGTCACGACACGCCAGAACCCGTACCAGTTCCTCTCCGGCCAGGCCCAGGGCGCCAGCCGACGGTACGGCGTGAAGAGCATCTCCCTGCTGGCGAGGAAGCCGTGAAGACGACGACAGCGCCGCGCCGCGGCGTTGCAACCGAACCAGCTCGGCCACCGGCCGAGAACGGAGCAACAGCATGACCATCACCAGCACGCCCATCGAGAACGGCGTCAACGTCGAGGCTCTCCTCGACGCCCGTGCCGCCTTCGCCGACAACCCCGAGATCGCCCAGTTCCAGTGGCGGTCGTCGGTGACCTGGGTGAACGGCACGCACAGCCGTTCCGACGTCGAGAGCTTCTACGGGTTCGCCGACGAGCAGGTGCACCACAAGTCGTTCAGCCTCGACGCCGACCACCCGCTGCAGTTCGCGGCAAAGGACAACGGCCCGACCCCGGTCGAGTACGTCCTGGTCGGGCTGGGCGCCTGTCTCACCGCCGGGGTAGCGGCCGTCGCCCAGCAGCGGCAGATCCAGCTGCGGTCCGTCAAGGCCACGCTGTCCGCCGACATGGACCTGCACGGCATCCTGGGCGCGGACCCCGACGTGCGCAACGGCTTCAGCAGGGTGTCCGTGAGCTACCAGATCGACGCCGACGCCACGCCCGACGAGATCCGGGCCATCGTCGCGCAGTCGCAGAAGCGCTCCGCGGTCTTCGACGTCGTCACCAACCCGACCGACGTCGCCGTCACCGTGGTCTGATGTCCACCGTCACCGCGGTCGTGGTCGGCGCCGGGCACTGCGGGCTCGCGATGAGCCGCCACCTCGCCGCACGCTCGATCGACCACGTGGTCCTCGAGCGGGGCGAGGTGGCGAACTCGTGGCGCACCCAACGCTGGGACTCGCTCCGGCTGCTCACCCCGAACTGGATGACCCGCCTGCCCGGCCGGATCTACCAGGGCGACGACCCGAACGGGTACCTGTCGGCACCACAGGTCGCCGAATTCGTCGCCGGGTACGCCGCGGCGTCGGCCGCGCCGGTGGTCACCCGCACCACGGTGACCGCCGTCCGGCCGGGCGGCCAGGGGTTCGAGGTGGAGACAGACCGGGGCCGCTGGCACGCACACAGCATCGTGCTGGCGGCCGGGACCACCCGCAGCGTCGTGCCGCCCGTCGCCCGGCGTCTTCCCGACGGGATCGTCTCGGTCCCCGCGATCGAGTACCGCAACCCCGACCAGCTGCCGAACGGCGGCGTGCTGGTCGTGGGTGCGTCGGCGAGCGGTGCGCAGATCGCCGAGGAACTCCAGCGCTCCGGCAGGCCGGTCACGCTTGCCGTGGGCGAGCACGTCCGGGTGCCGCGGCGGTACCGGGGCCACGACATCCTGTGGTGGATGGACGCGGTCGGCATCCTCGACGAGCGGTGGGACGAGATGGACGACCTGGTCCGGGCCCGCAACCTGCCGTCGCTGCAGCTCGTCGGCGCGGCCCGCACCCTCGACCTCAACGCACTCCAGGCGTCCGGCGTGCGCCTGGTCGGCCGGTTCGCCGGCGTGCGCGACGGCGTCACCCAGTTCTCCGGCTCGCTGACGAACGTCTGCGCTCTGGCCGACCTCAAGCTCGGGCGCCTGCTGGACACGATCGACGCCCGCGCCGGAGGCCGGGGCGAGCGCCTCGAGCCCACCGCGGTACGCCGCACCCCGCTGGGCATCGACCTGCGCTTCGGCGAGATCCGGTCGGTCGTGTGGGCGACCGGCGTCCGGCCCGACTTCTCGTGGCTGGACATACCCGTGTTCGACCACCGGGGCCGGCTGCTGCACGACGGCGGCGTCACCTGCTGGCCCGGTCTGTACGTGCTGGGCCTGCCCATGCTTCGGCGCCGCCGCTCGACATACATCGACGGCGCCCGCGCGGACGCCGACGACCTGGCCGCCCACCTCCTCGACCACCTCGGGGCCGGGAAGGTCCTCATGACGAGGGAGGCCTCATGAACACGCACCCCCTGGCGACCTCGGTCGCCGCGGCTGTCGCCGACCGGGCCCTAGACCGGCTCGGCACCCATCTGACCGACGAAATCCGGCTGCGCGCCCTCCTTCCCGGCGGCCCGATCGAGGAGCACGGCCGTGACGCCGTGCTGGCGCGGTTCGACGACTGGTTCGGGAGCTACGACACCGTCGTGCTCACCGACGTGGCCGGCGACGACGTCGGCGACCGGGTGCTCGTGCACTACAAGCTCACGTTCGACCCCGACGCCGACCGTCGCGTCCTCGCCCAGACCGTCGTCTGCACGCTGCGCGACGGCCTCGTGGGCCGCATGGACCTGGTCTGCACGGGCTTCCGGGAGTACTGATGACGCAGCCACGCGCACGAGCGCTCGACCACTGGGGCGACTACGACCGAGACTGCCCGTTCCCGCTGTTCGCCGAGGTTCGCGCCGCCGGGCCGGTGCACGAGGTGACCCTGGCCGACGGCCACCGGGCCTTCCTCGTCGTCGAGTACGCCGCGGCACGCGACGCGCTGAACCACCCGGACCTGTCCAAGGACATGCACGCCGCGCTTGCCCGGGACGGCGCCGTCTTCGCAGAGGGGCTGCCCGGACCGGACTTCGCGCGGCACATGCTCAGCGTCGACCCGCCCGACCACACCCGCCTGCGACGGCTGGCCGCGAAGGCGTTCACCCGGACCCGGTTGGAGGCGCTCGAGCCGCGCATCCGGCAGATCGCGGCCGATCTCCTGGACGACCTCGCCGCCCACGAGGAGGGGCCGGTCGACCTCGTCGCCGAATACGCCCGCCCGCTGCCGTTCGCCGTCATCGGCGAGCTCCTTGGCATCGACCGGACCGACCAGCGGCGGCTCGTGGGCTGGTTCGCGACGCTGCTCGCGCCGTACTCCGGTGCCGAGCCACCGGCCGAGGCGGTGGCCGCGTCGGACCACATCGTCGGCTTCCTGACCGACCTCGTCGACAGCAGGTGGGCGGCGCCGACCGAGGACCTCGTCGGCGACCTGGTGCGCGCGTGCCGGGACAGCACGCTCACCAGGCAGGAGCTGCTGTCCACGGTGTTCCAGCTCGTCGTCGCCGGCCACGACACCACCACCAGCCTGATCGGGAACGGCGTCGCCGCGCTGCTCACCCACCCCGACCAGCGCGACGCCCTCGTGGCCGACCCGAGCCTGGTCACGCGGGCCGTCGAGGAGTTCCTCCGGTGGGACGCCCCGGTGCCCCACTCCACCTTCCGGTACGCCGCGCGCGACGTGACGATCGCCGACACCGTCATCCCGGCAGGGGTTCAGGTGCTGGTGTCGTTGGCCGCTGCTGGACGGGACCCGGACCGCAACGCCGACGCACACACGTTCGACATCGGGCGCACAGGGGCGACCCACCTGGCCTTCGGGCACGGCATCCACCACTGCCTCGGCGCCCGGCTGGCCCGGCTGGAGGCGGAGATAGCGTTCACCGCCCTGCTCTCCCGCTTCCCCGGCCTGCAGCTCGCCGTACCGCCCGAGGAGTTGCGCTGGGGGCATGGCGACGGGCTCGTCCTGCGCGGGCTGTCCGAGCTGCCCGTCTTGTTGTCTGGGTCCGACCCGCAGGAGACCTCCTCATGACCCGCGCACGCGAACCGGACGCGGAGGGCTTCGTCGAACGCGCCTCGGTCATCCACCCTGGCCTAGCGCCAGACCTGGTCTATCTCGACTACAACGCCACCACGCCGGTCGACCCGCGCGTGGTGGAGGCAATGCTGCCCTACCTGACAACGCACTTCGGCAATCCCTCCAGCGCGCATGCCTACGCCGCGGCGCCCAGGCACGCGCTCGACGCCGCGCGCACGTGGGTCGCCGAGCTCATAGGCGCCGTGCCCGCCGAGCTCGTGTTCACCGGCAGCGGGTCCGAGGCCGATGCGCTTGCCATCCGCGGCGCCGTTTTGGCCGCCCGCACGAGCCATGCGCAGGGGCATGTCATCACCCAGGTGACCGAGCATCCGGCCGTGTTGGCCGCCTGCCGTGCCCTGCAGCGCGAGCACGGAACGGACGTCACCGTCCTGCCTGTAGATCGCGACGGTCTCGTCGACCCGGCCGACCTGGAGGCTGCGTTCACCCCTAACACGGTGCTGGTCTCGGTGATGCTGGCCAACAACGAGACCGGCACCATTCAGCCGGTGGCCGAACTCGCCGCGCTCAGTCGCCGACACGGGGCGCTATTCCACACCGATGCGGCACAGGCCGTGGGCAAGATTCCGGTCGACGTGGAAACCCTGGGGATCGACCTGCTGACGCTGGTCGGGCACAAGATGTATGCGCCCAAAGGGATCGCGGCGCTCTACATCCGCTCGGGGATCAAGCTAGCGCCACTCGTTGACGGCGGCGGCCAGGAACGCGGCCTGCGTGCGGGCACCGAGAGCGTCGCCGGCGCGGTCGCCCTGGGCGCAGCCGCCGAACTGGCGAGGAAGGAGCTCGCGGACGGTGCTCCGGGTCGGTTGGAGAAACTCCGAGACGAGCTGCACGACACGCTGGCAGGGCGTCTCCCTGATCGAGTCAGGCTCAATGGCCACCCTGTCCGCCGCCTACCCAACACGCTGAACGTCAGCATCGCGGGCACCCGTGGCCACGAACTGCTCGCCCAATGTTCATCCGTTGCGGCATCCACCGGATCCGCGTGTCATGCCGGCAACCACGAGCCGTCCCCGGTGCACAGCGCCATGAACGTCCCGGAGGACTCGTCGCTTGCAGCGATACGCCTCTCGTTGGGCCGCTGGACGACCGACGCGGACGTCGAGCTCGCCGCGGCTGCACTCGCCGCGGCAGCGACCTGGACGGAAGTGCGCGTGTCGATCGGCAGGCGGCCCCAGCGCAGGTCGCGGAGTCCACGGGCGACGTAACCACATCCGCGGCGAGCGCGGCACCAACGAAGCTGGCGCATCAACGGTGATCACCAGCAGGCCACCATGGCGTGTCCGCAAGAGCGGAAATGACGGTTCCGGCGGCCCAAGAGCAGCTACGCCGCCTTCCCGAAATGCGGGAGTTGTGCGCCGACTGAGTGGGTGCGTCTTTCCGCCGCGAGCGGCCCGTTGCCTCTGAACGTTCGTTGAATCACGAGCCGGTCACGTGAGGAGGGTCGTGGTCAGCGCGCCGGTGACCGCTCTGGGTGATGGCTCGCACCGGTAGCGACCACCGGCCGGTGGCGGCGAATCTGGAGGATCAGTCCCAGCCCCATGAGCCAGACTGGCGCCATGGCTGATCTCGCAGAGCTGGCGCGCACGACGCTCAGCCGCAATAGGTTCATGGTGCTCGGGACCGTCGACCCGTCCGGTCGGCCGCGGGTGTCGCCGGTGTGGTTCTCGCTGGTCGACCACCGGGTCGCCTATTGGCTCTCGTCGCCCGACGCACGCCACTCGCGGAACATCGAGCAACGACCAGAGGTGAGCATGGTGGTCTTTGACTCGAGTGCCGACCCGCACACCGG
>DASYTU010000019.1:0-1519 GCA_036001925.1 Actinoplanes sp. | reverse complement strand
TGGGTATGCCGGGCCGCGTCGAAAGCGTGCGGGCCCGGGCCACTGGAGGTGCCTTCGCGGCGTTCGACCCGTTGTCGGCGCTCGTCGAAGCTCCCGCCGCGTCCGTCAGCCGCCTGACGGCGACCGCGGCAATCGCGTCGACCTATCTGCAAGACGATTTCAACGGCACGACCGGCTCGCGCCGTACGGGCCGGTTCCCGCTGTTCCAGGTGCTGGGCACGCTGGGACACGGGGTGGTCGCGGGCGGCGGGTTCACCACGTACCTCGATCGATCCTACCGCGTCACGATCTCGGACACGATCACGCTCGGTGGCTCGGGGCAGGCGGTCACGGACGAGTTGGCCAGTGACGGCGGCGTCACGGACGCGCGGATCATCCTGGCGCGACGGTTCGGGTCGCTGGCGATCGGCGCTGGGTATCACCTGCTGACCGGGTCGACGCGGGTCGATGCGGTCCGCCGGTTCACCGACACCTCGACCTATCGCGGCGTGTCGCAGTCGGATGAGATCGCCTACCGCGGCGCCGGGTTCTCGGCCAGCGCCCTGGTGACTCTCCCCCACCTGTGGCTGGCGGGGTTCTGGCGCACCGACACCAGGCTCCGGAGCGAGGTCCAGCGCGTCACCGTAACAGATAACGATCTGCCGCGGACCGTCGGCGGTGCGATCCGCTGGCAGCCGGCGCCGGATGTGAACGTCGCGGCCTCGCTGTTCCGCCGCACGTGGGCGAGCGCGGCGGATTCCAACGCCTACAACACCACGAGCTGGTCGGCCGGCGCCGACATTCGCGTCGGACTCCCGCTCCGGCTCGGCGCCCGCGGCGGCGACCTTCCGTTCGGACCGGGAGGCAAGGCCCCGCGGGAATTTGCCGTGGCCGTGGGATCCGGGCTCACGGTGTCACAGGGTCGAGGGGTGATCGACTTCGCGGTCGAGCGACTGCGGCGTACCACCACAGGCCTCACCGAGACGGGATGGACGTTTCTGGTAGGGCTGACGCTGCGTCCGTGAACGTCTACTTCCACACGTTCGGCTGCAAGGCGAACCAGTACGACACCGAGCTGGTGCGACAGGCGTTCGCTGAAGCCGGCGCGACGGTCGTCGAGAACGCCGACGCGGCCGATCTCGCCGTGGTCAACTCCTGCACCGTCACCGCCGAAAGCGAATCCAAGTTGCGCCGCTACGTGCGGCACCAGGCCCGCGCCGGGCGCGAGACGGTGGTGATGGGATGTGCGGCCGCGCTCGACCGTGGGATCCTGGCCGCGCTCCCCCGCGTGCGCGCGGTGGTGGGCGGTGCCGACCCGCGGCAGGTGCTGCGGGCGGCCGGTGTCGCCGAGCCGCGGCTGACTCCGATTCTCCAGCGCTTCTCCGCGGGCGCCCGCGGCTGGCTGAAAATCCAGGACGGCTGCGACGAACATTGCACCTTTTGCGCGACGACGCTCGCCCGCGGTGCCAACCGCTCGCGATCGATTCCCGACATCGTGGCCGAGGCGCGTGCGCTGGCGGAGCATCACGCGGAGCTGGTG
>DASYTU010000018.1:0-108306 GCA_036001925.1 Actinoplanes sp. | reverse complement strand
CCACGAAGACCGCCACACGCTGCCAGAACCCGAGCCTGCGCTGCGCCACGGTCCCTCCCTGCCTCGCCCGCCGTCCCCTGCGACGAAATCATGCCCGTTCGCGGCCGCCGGTACCAGGCAGGGGTGGCGCCGGGGACCGCTGGCAGGATTGCAGGGTGGCGAAGGACTGGACGGTAGTCATTCCGGTCAAGCGGCTGGGCGCGGCGAAGAGCCGGCTGCGCGGGGCCGTGCCCGACGCCCGGCACGAGGACCTCGCCCTGGCGATGGTCCGCGACACGGTCGCCGCCGCGCTCGGCTGCGCCGAGGTCGCCGGCCTGGTCGTGGTCACGGACGACCCGGCCGCCGCCCGCGCGGTGACGATCCTGGGCGCGCACGCCGTACCCGATCGCCCTGGTGCCGGGCTGAACGCGGCCCTGCGCTTCGGCGCCGACGTCGTGGCCGGCCTCTCCCGCAGGCGGGCCGTGCTCGCGGGCGACCTGCCGGCGCTGCGCGCCCCGGAGCTCGGGTCCGCGCTGTCGATGGCCGGCGACCGCAGCTTCGTGCCGGACGCGGAGGGCGGCGGCACGGTGCTGCTCACCGCCGCGCCCGGCAGCCCGCTCGACCCCCGCTTCGGCGTGGCCTCCGCGGCCGCCCACGCCGCCTCCGGCGCGACCGAACTGACCGGCGACTGGCCCGGCCTGCGCCAGGACGTCGACACCGCGGCCGATCTCCGGACGGTGCTCGCGCTGGGAGCCGGCGCATACACCTGCGCGCTCCTGCGTGACATCGGACTCACCGCCGGCTGCGACCACTCCCGCCTCCCAACCGCCCCGGCCCGGTAGCGTGCGGGGCATGCAGGGCACGGTCGCGACCTACGATCCCGAGACGCACGCGGGCACGCTGCTCCTCGACGACGGCACTCAGCTGGCATTCCCGGCGGAGGCGTTCCTCCGCTCCGGGTTACGGCTGCTCCGTCTCGGGCAACGGGTGACCGTCGAGACCGGCATTGACGGCATGGTCTCGCAGCTCCGGCTTCCCGGCATCGGCTAGGTCGACACATGGTCATTTCCCGTTCCCCCTGGAACGGGCAATATGGAGTGCATGACAAGCCCGCCTCGGACACCCGACGCGGCCGGGCCTCGATCGGCCGGGACCAATCCGTCCGGTTCGTTCCGGCGCGGCCGCAACGGGCGTTTCATTCCCCGTGATCAGGAAGCCACACCGGCCGAGGACCTCGCCGCCATCGTCGACGGGCCGAACCCTTCCGCGCCGGACCCGCTGCTCCAGGAACCAATGCTCGACGGCGAACCCCTGCCCGACGAACACCCGCTGCCGGAGGATCGCTTCCTCAACCGGGAACTGTCGTGGCTGGACTTCAACGCCCGGGTCCTCGCACTGGCCGAGGACCCCGAGACGCCGTTGCTGGAACGCGCGAAGTTCCTGGCGATCTTCGCCGGTAACCTCGACGAGTTCTACATGGTCCGGGTGGCGGGCCTGAAACGCCGGCTCAGCGCCGGCCTGCCGATGCGCGGCGGCGACCGGTCCTCGCTGCGCAACCAGCTGGAGATGATCACCGAACGGGCCGCGCATCTGGTCACCCGGCACGCGACCTGCTTCGGCGAGGAGGTCCGGCCGAAGCTGGCGGCCGAGGCCATCGAGCTGGTCAGCTGGGCCGAGCTGGACGCGCCGGAACGGGAACGGCTGCGGACGTACTTCCGCGAGCAGGTCTTCCCGGTGCTGACGCCGCTCGCCGTGGATCCGGCCCACCCGTTCCCGTACATCTCGAGCCGGTCGCTGAATCTCGCCGTGGTACTGCGCGACCCCGCCGGGGACAGCGCCGAGCTGTTCGCCCGGGTCAAGGTGCCGAACAACGTGCCGCGCTTCGTCACCGTGCAGAACGACAGCCGTGCCGCCCGCTTCCTGCCGGTCGAGGAGCTCATCGCGACCCACCTCGATCAGCTCTTCTCCGGCATGCACGTGCTGGAATGGCACCTGTTCCGGGTGACCCGCAACGCCGAGCTGGAAGTGGACGAGGACCGCGACGAGGATCTGCTGCAGGCGCTCGAGCGCGAACTGGCCCAGCGCCGGTTCGGGTCGCCGGTCCGCCTCGAGGTGGCCGCGTCGATCAGCGACCACGTCCTCGATCTGCTCGCCCGCGAACTGGACATGGACAGCGAGGACGTGCTCCGGGTGCCCGGCCTGCTCGACCTGTCCGCGCTGTGGCAGGTGTACAACGAGTGTGACCGGGACGACCTCAAGGATCGCCCTTTCGTACCGGCCACCCATCCGCAAATGGCGGACGGGGAGGTGCCGCGCAGCGTCTTCAACCGGCTGCGGGAGTCCGACATCCTCGTGCACCATCCGTACCACTCGTTCTCGACGAGCGTGCAGCGCTTCATCGAACAGGCCGCCGCCGACCCTAACGTGCTGGCCATCAAGCAGACGCTCTACCGCACCAGCGGCGACTCCCCCATCGTCGACGCGCTCATCGACGCGGCCGCCGCCGGCAAGCAGGTGGTGGTGCTCGTCGAGGTGAAGGCACGGTTCGACGAGATCGCCAACATCGGCTGGGCGCGGATGCTGGAGCGCGCCGGATGCCATGTGGTGTACGGCCTGGTCGGCCTCAAGACCCATTGCAAGACGGCCCTGGTGGTACGCCAGGAGGGCAACCAGATCAAGCGCTACTGCCACATCGGTACGGGCAACTACCACCCCAAGACCGCGCGGCTGTACGAGGACTTCGGCATGCTCACGGCCGACCCCGAGGTGGGCGCGGACGTGACGGATCTGTTCAACGTGCTGACCGGGTACAGCCGGCAGACCGCGTTCCGGCGGTTGTTGGTGGCGCCGCACGGCGTACGCAAAGGTCTGATCGAGCGGATCAACGAGCAGGCCCGGATCGCCCGCGAGGGCGGCGAGGCGCTGGTGCAGTTCAAGGTGAACTCGCTCGTGGACGAGGACACAATCGACGCGTTGTACCGGGCCTCCCGCGATGGCGTACGGATCGACCTGATCATCCGCGGCATGTGCGCGCTGCGTCCGGGCGTACCGGGGCTGTCGGACAACATCCGGGTACGGTCCATCGTGGGTCGCTTCCTGGAGCATTCGCGCGTCTTCCGGTTCGGCGCGGGAGACGATGCCGAGTACTGGATCGGCTCGGCCGATCTCATGCACCGCAACCTCGACCGCCGCGTCGAGGCACTGGTCCGGGTCACGCTGCCGTCCGCCCAGGACGGCCTGCGCAACGTGCTCGAGCTGGCCATGGGCGACAAGACCGAAGGCTGGGACCTGGCCGGCGACGGCATCTGGCACCGCACCCCGGCGAGCCCGACCGAGCCACACGTCCACCTCCAGGAGGCGTTGCTGCGCCAGATCATCGGCAGGTCGGGGTGAGCGAAGCCGACGGCGCGATACGGGCCGCGGGGGCGGTGCTCTGGCGGCCCGCGGGAGTCGGCATCGAGATCTGCGTGGTGCACCGGCCGGCCTACGACGACTGGAGCCTGCCCAAGGGCAAGCTCCACCATGACGAGCACCCGCTGGTCGCCGCGGTGCGCGAGGTGCGCGAGGAGACGGGCGTGCGGGCCCATCCCCGGATACGCCTGCCGGACGTTACGTACACGCTGCCCACCGGCATATCCAAGACGGTGGAGTTCTGGGCGATGCGGGCCGGCGACGAGCCCGTCGGGGCCGTGGCCGATCCGACGGAAGTCGACGACGTCCGCTGGCTGCCACCGGAGGCGGCGGCCAGCACGCTCACCTACCCCACCGACGCGCAGCTCGTCGAGTACGTCGCGGCACTGCCACCGATCACCGCGATGACGACGCTGGTACGGCACGCCAGCGCCGGCGACCGCAAAGCCTGGGTCGGCGACGACGCCCTCCGGCCGATCGACCCGCTCGGTCAGCAGCAGGCGGCCCGGCTTGCCGACGTGCCGATCCTGTTCCAGCCGAGGCGGCTGTTCACCGCGCCGCCGTTGCGCTGCAGGCAGACGTTCCAGCCACTGGCGGACGCGCTTGGCCTGCCCATCGTGGAAGACCCGGTGTTCGCGGAGCCGCCGGACGCCGAGGACGTGTTCGCCAAGGCGAAGGTGGCGGCGACCCGACTCGTCGAACTGCGCGACGGCGAGTCCGCGGCGGTCTGCAGCCAGGGCAAGGTCATCCCGCCGACGCTGGCCCTGCTGCGGGGCACGCTCGACCCGGAGCCGTACAAGACGCCGAAGGGCGGCGGTTGGGTGCTCAGCTGGGCCGGCGAGAAGCTGGTTGGACTGTCCCGGATCTGACGCCGCCGCCGCGTGTCCAACTCGGTACGACCGTAGGCTCAGCGGCCGCCTGAGCGCCGGAACACGCGAAAGGCGTCCGCCCGTACGAGTGGACGCCTTTCGTTTGCGAGCGTACGGATCAGCGGGCCGTACGCGCGGTCGCGGCGCGGGCGGCCGGTGTCGTACGGGCCGTGGCCGCCGTGGTCTTGCGGGCGGTCGTCTTCTTGGCGGCCGTCTTCGCCGGAGTGGCCTTGGCCGTCGTGGCCTTCGCGGTGGTCTTCTTGGCCGCGGTCGACTTCGCCGTGGTGGCCTTGGTGGCGGTCGTCTTCTTGGCCGCCGCCGATGCCGTGGTCTTCTTGGCGGCCGTCGACTTCGCGGCCGTCTTCGCCGGAGTCGCCTTGGCCGTCGTGGCCTTGGCCGTCGTCTTCTTGGCGGCGGTCGACTTCGCCGCCGACTTGGTGGCAGTCGCCTTGGCCGCGGTCGCCTTGGTGCCGGCCTTCGCCGGCGTGGCCTTGGCCGTCGTGGCCTTGCTGGCCGTGGTCTTCTTGGCCGCGGTCGACTTGGCCGCCGCGGCGGTCCGCGTGCCAGTCGATCGCGACGGCGCGGCCTTCGCGGCGGTCGTCTTCTTGGCGGTGGCCGCCTTGGCCACCTTGCCGCTAGCCACCATCTCCCGGAATGCCGTGCCCGGCTTGAATGCCGGCACGGACGTCTTCTTCACCTTGACGGGTTCACCGGTGCGCGGATTGCGCGCGGTACGCGCATTGCGCGCCCGCTTTTCAAAGACACCGAAGCCGGTAATGGCTACGCGGTCGCCCTTGGTGACGGCGCTCTCCACCTCGCTGATGACCGCATCCAGCGCCGCTGTCGCCGTCTTCCGGTCCCCCAGTCGGGCGGCGAGCGCCTCGATGAGCTCGGCCTTGTTCACGGTTTCCTCCCGAACGTGAGAACTGGCCCAACGCGAGCCATTCTGCGCGCACCGTATGCCCTCTGACCAGCAGACACAAACATCTGCATGAAAAAAAGGCCTTGTGTCGTAAGGAATTCGCACCCCGAGGGGGACCCGGAGAAGGTCCAAAAGCCGCCGCTGGCTACCGAAATCGGCTTACCCGGTGGCCGGCATCGGCCTACACCGTGATCGGTTTGTAGGGCGGACGGGTCTTCTCGTAGGCCGAAATCGCGCCCTCGTGGCGCAACGTCAGTCCGATGTCGTCGAGCCCCTCCATGAGCCGCCAGCGGCTGAAATCGTCGATCGGGAAGGTCCACACCGCGTCGTCCACACGTACTTCGCGGGCTTGCAGGTCGACGGTGATCCGTTTGTCCGGCTCGCTCTCAGCCATCTCCCAGAGCGCCTCGACGGCCTTCAGCTCGAGCTGGACCGGCAGCAGGCCCTCCTTGAGCGCGTTGCCCCGGAAGATGTCGCCGAACCTCGGCGCGATGACCGCCTTGAACCCCCAGTCCCGCAGCGCCCAGACGGCGTGCTGGCGGGACGAGCCGGTGCCGAAGTTGGGACCGGCCACCAGGATCGTGGCGCCCGCGTGGGCCGGGTTGTTGAGCACGAAGGCCGGATCGTCGCGCCATGCGCTGAACAGCCCGTCCTCGAACCCGGTCCGGGTCACCCGCTTGAGATAGACGGCCGGGATGATCTGGTCGGTGTCCACATCGGAACGGCGCAGCGGCATGACCGTACCGGCATGGGTGGTGAACTTGTCCATTCTGTGGCGCCCTCTCAGTTCAGGTCGGCGGGGCTGGCCAGCTTGCCCACCACGGCGGTGGCGGCGGCGACCTGAGGCGAGACCAGATGGGTACGCCCACCGCGGCCCTGCCGGCCCTCGAAGTTGCGGTTGGAGGTGGAGGCGGCGCGCTGGCCGGGGCTGAGCGTGTCCGGGTTCATGCCGAGACACATGGAACAGCCCGCGAACCGCCACTCGGCGCCCGCGTCGGTGAAGACCTTGTCCAGTCCCTCGGCCTCGGCCGCCTCGCGCACCTGGAAGGAGCCCGGGACGATCATCATCCGGACACCCTCGTGCACGCGGTGGCCGCGGAGCACGTCGGCGGCCGCCCGCAGATCCTCGAGACGCCCGTTGGTGCAGGAGCCCACGAAGACCACGTCGACCGCGACCTCGCGCAGTGGCGTACCGGCCTGGAGGCCCATGTATTCCAGGGCGCGGCGGGCCGCGTTGCGGTCCACCTCATCGACGAACTCCTCCGGGTCGGGAACGGCACTGTCCAGTGGTGCGCCCTGGCCGGGATTCGTGCCCCAGGTGACGAATGGGCTGACTGTGGACGCGTCGATGTGGATCTCGGCGTCGTACTCGGCCCCCTCGTCGGACGGCAACGACTTCCAGTACTCGACGGCCGCGTCCCACTCGGCGCCCTTGGGCGCATGCTCGCGGCCTTCCAGGTACGCGAACGTGGTCTCGTCCGGCGCGATCATGCCGGCCTTGGCGCCCCACTCGATGGACATGTTGCAGATGGTCATCCGGCCCTCCATGGAGAGCCTGCGGATGGCATCGCCGCGGTACTCCACGATGTGGCCGACGCCGCCGCCGGTGCCGACATGGGCGATGAGCGCGAGGATCAGGTCCTTGGCCGTGACACCGGGGCGCAGCTCGCCGGTCACCGTGACCGCCATCGTCTTGGGCTTGGACTGTGGCAGGGTCTGCGTGGCGAGCACGTGCTCGACCTCACTGGTGCCGATGCCGAACGCCAGCGCGCCGAACGCGCCGTGGGTGGCGGTGTGCGAGTCGCCGCAGACCACTGTCATGCCGGGCTGGGTCAGTCCGAGTTGCGGGCCGATGACGTGGACGATGCCCTGCTGCTCGTCGCCGAGGGAGCGGATCTGGATGCCGAACTCGGCGCAGTTCTTGCGGAGCGTCTCGATCTGGGTCCGCGATGTGGTGTCGAGAATCGTGAACAGGTCGCCGCGCCGGGTGTTGAACGACGGATCGGCGTACCCCGTCGGGGTGTTGTGATCCTCGGTCGCGAGAGTGAGATCGGTCCGGCGCACCGGGCGGCCGGCCAGGCGCAAGCCGTCGAAGGCCTGCGGGCTGGTCACCTCGTGCAGCAGGTGCAGGTCGATGTAGAGCAGATCAGGCTCACCCGCGGCGGCACGCACGACGTGGTCGTCCCAGACCTTCTCGGCCAGGGTCCTCGGAGTGACTCCCACCATCTGGACATCCTAAATTCTGGGAGGTATGTTTCGGCTTGTGGGACACAGTATGAGCGGTGTCGGCGTTCTGGACAAGGCGGTAGTGATCCTTGCCGCCTGCGTCGACGGTGCCAGCCTTGCCGAATTGGTGGACCGGACCAAGCTGCCCCGGGCGACCGCGCACCGGCTGGCCCAGGCGCTGGAGATCCACCGGATGCTGGTACGCGACACCCAGGGCCGGTGGCGTCCGGGTCCGCGCCTCGGCGAGTTGGCGAACGCCGCACCCGACGTGTTGTTGACGGCCGCCGACCCCCTGCTGTCCGCATTGCGGGACGCGACCGGCGAGAGCGCGCAACTCTACTTGCGCCGCGCCGACGAGCGCATCTGTGTGTCCGCCGCCGAGCGGGCCAGCGGGCTGCGTGACACCGTGCCGGTAGGCTCGGTGCTGCCGATGACCGCCGGCTCGGCGGCGCAGATCCTGCTCGCCTGGGAGCCGCCGGAGGCCGTGATGCCGTTGCTGCCGCGGTGCAAGTTCACCGGCCGGACCCTGGCCGAGGTGCGCCGGCGCGGGTGGGCGCAGAGCGTGGCCGAGCGCGAGCCGGGCGTGGCCAGCGTCTCGGCGCCGATCCGGGACCGGACCGGCCGCGTGATAGCGGCGATCTCGATAAGCGGCCCGATCGAGCGCCTGGGCCGGCGCCCCGGCGAACGCCACGCCATGGCCGTGGTGCGGGCCGGCCAGCGGCTCTCAGGCCTCTGAGCCCCGCCCGGCGCTCCGCCCGGCCCGCTCCGCCCGACCCGCTCCCCACAAAGTTGATCATGAAGCGGCTGTCGAGAATCGGCCCGCAAGCGACAGCAAGCTTCATGATCAACTGGCCGAGGTGAGGCCGCGCGGAGGCGAGACCGCTCGGTGCGGCAGGCTTGGCGTCGTCGTACCCGGGAATGGAAACGGTCCGCGTCGGGGACGCGGACCGCTGCACCTGTAGCCCCGAAGGGATTCGAACCCTCGCTACCGCCTTGAGAGGGCGGCGTCCTAGGCCGCTAGACGACGGGGCCAGAACCTGCTGCGTCCGTTCCACCGGGCGGAACGACGGCACCGAACTCTATCAGAAGTCCAGCACCACCGTCCTCGCCGGAAGCGGCCGCGCTGGGGTACCAGGACTCGAACCTAGACTAACTGAACCAGAATCAGTCGGGCTGCCAATTACCCCATACCCCATTGGCACGGCTCGCCGCACCGGTGCAGAACTCTACCCGAGCCCATTGTGCCCGCCAAATCGGGACACCGCTCACCGGAGCTCCACCAGCGCCGCCGCGCGCGCCAGTCCCGATGCCGGGTAGTTGACGTTCTGCGGTGGTCCGCGACCTCGCTGCCGAGGTACGGAATTGTGCCGTCACCGAGCGCGTCGGCAGCGGTGAGCACCGGACGCAATGGCGCCGGCTATGTGTGCTCCGGTGGCCCCCTTGGGGGCGAGAGGAACGCACACAACATCGACGCCCACCTTCAGAGGGGCACACGATCTGCTAGTCCAGCGAGACCACCGGGTTGGCGAGCGCGCCGATGCCCTGGATGCTCACGTTGACCGTCTCGCCCGGCACGATCTGGCTCACGCCGGCCGGCGTACCGGTGAGGATGACGTCGCCGGGCAGCAGCGTCATGATGTGCGACACGTACGACACCAGCGTCGGCACGTCGAAGACCATGTCCTTGGTGCGGCCGATCTGGCGTACCTCCATGGCGTCCGGGTCACGGCCCACCTCGCAGCGGATCTCGATGTCGCTCACGTCCAGGTCGGTGACGATCCACGGACCAAGCGGGCAGAACGAGTCGAAGCCCTTGGCCCGGGTCCACGTCGCGTCCTTGCGTTGCAGGTCGCGCGCGGTGACGTCGTTGCCGCAGGTGTAGCCGAAGATGGCCCGCTCGGCGCCGGCCCGATCGACGCGCCGGGCGCCCGTCGCGCCGATGACGACGGCCAGCTCGGCCTCGTGCTCGACCTGCTTCGACTGCGAGGGCAGCCGGATCGCGTCGTTCGGTCCGATGACCGACGTGGACGGCTTCATGAAGATGAGCGGCTCTTTCGGTACGGCGTTGCCGAGTTCCGCCGCGTGGTCGGCGTAGTTGCGACCGACTCCGATGACCTTGCTGGAGAAGATCGGGGCGAGCAGGCGGACGTCGGCGAGGGCCCAGCGCTGCCCGGTGAACCGCACGTCCTCGAACGGGAGGCTGCCGATCTCGGCGATGGTACGTCCGGCGCCTTCCTCGCCCTCGACGACGCCGAACGAGACGCCACCGGCATGAACAAAACGAGCGAACCGCACGACTATCCCCATCCATCGAAAACACCAGGCGCGCCAAATCTACGCCGGCTCGGGACCGGCGCGGCCGGCGAGCGTAGTGCGGTCCGGCGCGGGCATCCAGCCATGGGTCTGCGGTTGGGTTCCCGCGTCCGCGTACGAAGAAGGCCTACGCGAAGCGCTCGATGGGATCCGCGCCCAGGCGCGGGAACGGGTTGAGGGAGAACACCACTTCGACCGGCACTTCGAAGTAATCGCAGATGCGCAGCGCGAGGTGCAGGCTCGGGCTGAACTCGCCCCGCTCCAGGTAGCCCACCGTCTGGTAATGCACGCCCAACGCGTCGGCGAGTTGCCGCCGCGAGATGCCGCGCTCGGCCCGCAGCATCGCGATGCGGTTGTACGTGACCTCGCTACTCATCGGCTCCTCAACTCACCCGCGCCATAGCCTTCTCGCGGCGGGCCGCGACGGCCGAGCCGGACTCCCGGCGCGCCATCCAGCGCAACACGATCGGCGCCAGCGCCAAGCCGACCACCGCCCACACACTGAGCACGCCGAACGTTTCCCAGAGTCGCCATGAGTGGTGCAGTTCCACGGCCGCCAGCGCATCGGGCAGGAAGACCGACCGCGTGCCCAATCCCAACCAGTAGATGGGAAACACCTGCGCGATGCCCTGCAACCAGCCGGGCATTCCCGTGATCGGGTAGAAGACGCCGGAGATCGCGACCAGGCCGATCATCGGCAGCATCACCAGGCCGACACTGCGCGGGCTGTCCAGCAGCGCACCGATCATGGCGCCGATCGGCATCGTCGCGACGAAGGCGAGCGGGACGAGCCATAGCAGCGTCAGCCAACCGGCGGCGTCGACGCGCAGACCATCGACGAGGAACAGGCCGGGCACGAGCTGGATGATCAGACTGATCAGCGTCATGCCGCCGACCAGCACGATCTTGCCGACGAGGTAACCCCCCATGCCGTTCGGCGTCGCCTTGGCCCGCAACAGCGTGCCGTCCTCGCGGTCGACGACCAGGAGCTGTCCGACGGTGACAAGACCGCCGAACGCGAGGGTCATGCCGACCGCGCTCGGCAGCGTGCGCGCGCCGAGCGAGAAGTCGGTGCCCGGGACGGTCGCGCCCCGCATGAAGAAGATCGTGCCGAGCAGCAGGACCGCCGGGAACAGGTACGTCCACAGGTCGATGCCGTTGGTCAGCGTCTGGCGTAGCTCGATTCCGCCGCGCGCGAAACCGGTCCGGATCGTGGTGCTCATGGCGCTCATCGGGTCCCCCCGAAGACGTCGACGGCCACGTCGCGACGGCCGGCCTCGAAGTCACGGACCATGGTCATGTACGTGTCCTCCAGGCTGGCCCGGCGTACCTCCAGGTCGGCGATGTCGTCGCCGTACTGCCGGAGGAGTTCGCGGACGAAACGGGTGGCGTTGGCGGCGGAGTGCACATAGCGGGACCCGCCGCGGGTCCAGCGGATCTCGGACTCGCCCGCGATCCGGCGGGACAGCTCGTCGGCCGACCCGTCGGCGATGATCCGGCCCCCGGCCAGGATGACGATGCGGTCGGCCAGCTTCTCGGCCTCGTCGAGATCGTGCGTGGTGAGCAGGATCGTGGTGTCGTCCACATCGGTCAGCCGATGGACGAGATCGTGGAACTCGCGCCGCGCGGCGGGGTCGAAGCCGACCGTCGGCTCGTCGAGGAAGAGCAGCTCGGGCCGTCCCACGATGCCGATCGCGACGTCGAGGCGGCGCCGCTGGCCGCCGGAGAGCTGTTGGATGCGGGTGCTGGCCTGCGCCGTCAGGCCGACGACGTCGAGCAGGTCGTCGACCGGCCACGGCCGGCGGATCCGTGGCGTCGAGTAGTCGGAGTAATAGGTCCCCAGGTGGCGGAGTAGCTCGCGGACCCGCCACTTGCCGTGGTCGCGCCACGACTGCAGCACGACACCGAGCCGTGCGCGCCAGCGCTCCCCGCCGGCGGCGGGATCCACGCCGAGCACCCGGACGTCGCCCGCCGAGCGCATCCGGAATCCCTCGAGGATCTCGATGGTGGTGGTCTTGCCGGCGCCGTTGGGCCCGAGCAGCACCAGGACCTCGCCACGGTCGGCGGCGAACGTGACGCCATCCAGGACGTCGTTGGTGCCGTAGCGCATCCGCAGGTCGCGAACGTCGATGACCCGATCGTCGGCCGGCACCTCCGTGCCGGCTACGAGCGCCCCCGTCATAGTCGTCATGTCGCGCACTCTATCAGACTCGTAGTAGATGTACTATATTCCAGCACATGAAGACTATAGCCTCGACCGACGGTACGGCCATCGGCGTGCTCAGCAGCGGGACCGGTCCCGGGGTGGTGGTCATCCCCGGCGCCACCCGCCGCGCCCACCACTACGCGAAACTCGCTGCGGCACTCGGCGACGCCTATGCGGTGCACGCGATCGACCGGCGCGGCCGGGGCCCGAGCGGGCGCCAGGGTCCCGACTACAGCATTGACCGTGAGGTCGAGGACGCGATCGCGGTGCTGGACGCGACCGGTTCCGCGGTCGTCTTCGGACACAGCTACGGCGGCCTGGTCGCGCTGGAGCGGATCATCCCGAACGCGACGCTGATCATGTCGCCGCGTCTGGAGCACAACGCACCGGACCTGAACGCCCCGGAGGCCGTCGCCGGTCTCGTGCGGACGTTCCTCACCCCGGCGGAGTCGATGCCCTAGCACAGGCGGATACGCTGGTGCGATGGGGATCCGGGCGTTGACGACGACACTGCCGTCCGTGACCTGGATTCCGCTTGCCCGGGCCCACGCGGAGCGTGCCGACCAGATGACCGCGGGCCATCGCGCCCGCCGGGCGACGGGCGAGAAGCACGCGATCGAGGACTTTCTGTACGACTATTACGGCACCAGGCCGGCCGCCCTGCGCCGCTGGCACCCCGGCGTCGGCACCGGCCTCGCACCCGCGCCGGACGGGCTCGCCGAGCACGCGGCCTGGAAGTGGTATCTCACCTACCCGGACGGCGTGGTGACGCTCGACGTCGAGGCGTACCTGCACGCGCGCGGCGAGAGCGTCCGCTACATCCACGGCCTGCTCACCGCGACCGCGTCCCGGCCGGTCTTCTCCGGCTGCTTCGGCCTGCACGAGTGGGCGATGGTCTACCGCCAGCCCGAGCACCGGCATCCGCTCCCGCTGCGCCTCGGCCAGGCCGGCACCGACCGGGTCGTCGAGCAACACCCGATCCGGTGCACGCACTTCGACGCGTTCCGGTTCTTCACCCCCGAGGCGGTCGGACTGAACCGGCTACAACCCACCCGAGCCACCCAGGTCGACCTCGACCAGCCCGGCTGCCTGCACGCCGCCATGGACGTCCACAAGTGGGCGAGCAAGCTGGGTCCGGCCGTACCGGGCGCGCTGGCGCTGGACTGCTTCGCGCTGGCCGGGGACATCCGCCTCCTCGACATGCAGGCGTCGCCCTACGACCTGACGTCCTACGGCCACCCGCCCGTGAAAATCGAAACCCCGGAAGGCAAGGCCGAATACGTGGCCCGGCAGCGCGAATTCGCCCGCCGGGCCGCCGCGCTGCGCGCGCGGCTCATCCGCGTCTGCGACGAGCTGCTTGGCCCGCAGGCCGCGGCGGAGAACCGCGAGGCCGTGGCCCCCTTCAACCACCGTTGAGGGGTACGGAGTAAGCGCGGCGCTCGGATGGGGCGCAGCCTAGTCGCCCGGAGACGCCCGCCGGTTGCGCTTGATCTCGCCACGGCGCTTCTTCTCGGCGATCCGCCGCTCCACAGCCCTCCGCGACGGTCGGGTGGGCCGCCGTACCCGGGGCGGTGGTGCGATCGCGCCCGCGACGATGCCGGCCAGCCGGGCGGCCGCGGCCTCGCGGTTGCGCAGCTGCGAACGATGCTCGGACGCGGTTACCGTGAGCACGCCGTTGACCAGCCGGTTCCGCAGGCGTTCGACGGCCCGCTCGCGCAACGCGGGTGGCAACACCTCCGAGCCGGCCAGATCCCAGGACAGCTCGACGCGCGAGTCGGTTGTGTTGACGCCTTGGCCGCCAGGCCCGCTGGACCGGGAGAAACGCCAGGAAAGCTCAGCCGCCGGAATGGTCAACCGGTCATTCACTCGCACGTCGTCCGGCACGCCGCCAGCATCCCATCGATCCCGGATGCCGGGCCAGGCAGTTGGTGATCGAGAAAATACTGGCCAGCACCGTAGCGCGCGATACGATGCACGCTGAGCGCATCTCACGTTGCTCTACGACGAAATCGGCGGCGTACATGTCAAGTTTGGCAAGGAGGCCCTCGATGCTGCTCCGGTTTGAAGTCGCAAATCACCGCTCGCTCATGGAGCCGGTCGAGCTGTCAATGATCGCTGTTGACGACGATCGCACGGCGACTCGCGGTTTCGATCGCATACCTGAGCGAGTTCTGACCGTCGCGGCCATCTACGGCCCGAACGCCTCGGGCACGTCCAACGTGCTCGAGGCACTCGGCTGGTTGGCAGCGGCGGTCGACCAATCACTCAGGCAGTGGCAGGACTACATCCCGCGAGAGCCGTTCCGGTTCGGCGAGGGCTCGGATACCGCGTCGGTCTTTGACATAGACATGATCGTGGACGGCGTTCGGTACAGCTATAACCTCGAAGTAGACGACGCGACCGTCATCTTCGAGGGCCTCTACAGCTATCCGGAGCGCCGGCGCCGCGTGCTGTTCGAGCGCGACGAGACGGATTTGACGCTGCGCCGCGGTCTGTCCTCGCTGTCCGGAACCCGAGAGCTGCTCACACCGACGACGCTGGCGCTCTCTGCTGCCCTTCGTTTCGACGAACCCGAAGTCGGGGCGTTCGGTCGCGCTTTGTCCAGGGTGGGGATGGTCAATTTCCGGCAGCGTTCGCATGGGGTTCGGTCTGTCTCACCGTCACGTCGCCTCCCGTCCACGCACACGTTGTTCGTCGAACCAGAGGTCGACATCGGTGCCGGCATCGACGAACGAGGCATCGCTCTCGGCATGCTGCGGCTCGCCGATCTCGGCATCGACGATGTGGCGATCGTGCGTGACGACGCCGGTCTTCCTTCGGGCTATCGGGGCCACCAGATTCAACTTGTCCACCGCGCCGCCGATCAACGGCTTCCCTTCGACATCCAGGATGAGTCGGCGGGAACCCGTAGGTGGTTCGGGCTCATCGGACCAGTGCTGAGCGCGCTCCGTACCGGACAGATCCTGCTGTTCGACGAGATCGACGCCAGCCTCCATCCGCGGCTGTCCGCTCACCTGCTCACCTTGTTCCAGGACCCGGAAACCAACCCGCGCGGCGCTCAGCTGATCTTCATGACGCACGACACGAGCCTGCTCGGACACTTGAACCGCGACGAAGTCTGGCTCACCGAGAAGGGCGCAGACGGCGCGACCCGCCTCACCGCTTTGGCCGAGTACGGCGGCGACAAGGTCCGTCGCTCGACCAACCTGGAGCGCGCGTACCTTCAGGGCCGATTCGGCGCCCTGCCGCAAGTCGACGAAGTCGGGCTGCGGCAGGCTCTGGGCCTCGCCGCCGGCGGCAACTGATGGCGCGGCCGGCTCGGCGGCCGACGCCGTTACGATGTCGGGTCGCAGTTCGGGAGCCCCGCAAGACGCTGCTGGTCTTCTGCGAGGGCGCACGTACCGAGCCTGAATACCTCGAGGCGCTTCGACGCCAGCCCGCCGTGCAGCAGACGGCGGCGGTGGACATCCGGATCGACCTCGACTGCGCGGGTTTCAAGCCGCTGGGACTGGTTCGGAAGGCGATCGTCGCGCGCAACCGAGCCACTCGCGAGCAAGGTGAGATCGACGAATTCTGGTGTCTGTTCGACGTGGAGTGGCCGGAGAACCATCCAGGTCTCAAGGAAGCGGCTCGGCTCGCGGCGGAGAACGGGATACTTCTGGCGGTTTCGAATCCGTGCTTCGAGCTGTGGCTCGCACTGCACTTCGCCGACCAGGAGGCATGGCCCGACAACGATGGCGCTCGCCGTTTGCGGCGTGCCAGCCCGCGGCCAAGGACCGAGGGATTGCGCACCTGGGCCGGCCGAGCGCGGGCGCGGGCAGGCAATACTGGGTGCCGTGACGTCCCAACCGACGCCGGTCGCCATGACCGGCTATCCGTGGCCCATCGAATCCACTCGCTTGGCGAACGGCCTGCGCGTCGTCGTCAGCGAGGACCGTAGCGCGCCGGTCGTCTGCGTCAACCTGTGGTACGACGTGGGTTCCCGGCACGAGCCGCCCGGACAGACCGGGTTCGCACACCTCTTCGAGCACCTCATGTTCGAGGGCTCGGTGCACGTACGGAAGACCGAACACATGCGGCTGGTCCAGGGCAACGGCGGCTCGCTGAACGCCACCACGAACCCGGACCGGACGAACTACTTCGAGACGATGCCGTCCGAGCACCTCGAGCTGGCGCTCTGGCTCGAGGCCGACCGGATGGGCGGGCTGGTACCGGCGCTGACCCAGGAGACGCTGGACAACCAGCGCGAGGTCGTGAAGAACGAGCGGCGGCAGCGCTACGAGAACGTGCCGTACGGCGACGCCTGGCTGCGACTGCTCCCGCTGCTGTACCCGCCGGGGCACCCGTACCACCACGCGACGATCGGCTCCATGGAGGACCTGAACGCGGCCAGCCTGGACACGTTCAAGGCGTTCCACCAGCAGTACTACGCGCCCAACAACGCGGTGCTGACGGTCGTCGGCGACACCCGCCCGGACGAGGTGTACGCCCTCGCAGAGAAGTACTTCGGCGCCCTGGAGGCGGTCCCGGACATCCCGCCCGCACCAGGCGGGCATATCACCGGGCCGGCCACCGAGCCGGTGCGCGAGACGGTGACCGGCGCGGTGCCGGCGCCGCGGATCCACCTGTCGCACCGCACCTACCCGTTCGGCACGGGCGGCTACGACGCGGTCACGGTGCTCGCGGCGGTGCTGGGCAGCGGCCGCGGCAGCAGGCTCTACCAGCGGCTCGCGGACGGCCTGCGGATCGCCCAGCCGGACTACGTCGGTGCGTACGGGGTCGACCTCGCGCACGCTCCGGCGCCACTGATCATCACGGCCACCGCCAAGGACGGCGTGGACGTGGAAGCGCTGGAAGCCGGCATGGTCGACGTGGTCGCCTCGCTCACCACCGAGCCGGTGACCGAGGCGGAGCTGGAACGCGCGAAGGCGCTGCTCACCACGTCATGGTGGCGGCAGATGTCCACGGTCTACGGCCGCGCCGACGTCCTGGGCCGGCACGCGACCCAGTTCGGCGACCCGGGCAGCGCCGCGTACCGGTTGCCGGCCTGGCAGGCGGTGACCGCGGACGACGTCACGACGGCCGCCGAGCTGACCCTGAAGCCCGATTCCCGGGTGACCCTGACCTACGTGCCGCAGGAGGCGTCGTGACCCTGGTAGCCACCCGCCCGGAGCCGGGGATCGCCCGGCCGTACTCCTTCCCCACGATCTTCCGTGCCTCCGTCGGCGGCGGCGTGGTCGTGGCCGCCCACATGCCCGGACAGTTGCTGGCCACCGCGTCGCTCCTCCTCGACGCGGGCGCCGCGCGCGAGGCGACCGGTAGCGAAGGCACCGCGACCGTCCTCGCGAAAGCGCTCGAGGAGGGCACGACGGTCCGGGACTCGACCGGCTTCGCGCTGGCTCTCGAAGGGCTGGGTGCCGAGCTGTCCACGTCGGTCGACTGGGACGCGTTCCGGGTCGGCGTCTCGGTGCCGGTCGATCGGCTGACGCCCGCCGTGCGGTTGTTGGCGGAGGCTGCGCGTACGCCGAAATTGGACCCGGCCGACGTCGCGCGGGTGCGCGACGACGAGGCGACCGGCCTGCGGATGGAATGGGCCCAACCCGGGCCCCGCGCGGACGCCGCGCTGCGCGCTGACCTGTTCGGCGCGGCCGAGCGCTACGGCCGCCCGCTGCACGGCGACCCGGACTCGGTCGCGGCCGTGACCGTCGACGACGTGCTGGCGTTCCACGGCTCGTGGATGCTGCGGCCCGGCGTGCTGCTCATCGCGGGCGACCTGGACACGTTGGACCTGGACGCGCTCGGCGCGGCCGCGTTCGCGGGCACCTCCGGCGAGCCGCTGGCGGTGGAGGGGCCGCTCGGCGTGCCGGTTCGGGCCACGCGGCAGGTGATTCTGGTGGACCGGCCCGATTCGGTGCAGTCGACGCTGCGGCTCGGGCACCGGGCGCCGCACCGGGCGCACCCGGACTACGTGCCGATGACGCTGGCCGCCACGGTCCTCGGCGGTGCGTTCACGTCCCGGCTCAACCACCTGATCCGGGAGGTGAAGGGCTACACCTACGGCATCCGCGGCGACTTCACGATGAGCCGGCGGCTCGGCCGGTTCGGGGTCAGCTCCTCGGTGCAGACCGCGGTGACCACGCCCGCGCTGGTCGACACAGTCGGCGAGATCGCCCGGACCCAGGCGGACGGCGTGACCGAGGACGAGCTGCAGGTCGCGGGTGCCTGGCGCGCCGGGCAGCTGTCCGTGGAGATGCAAACGCCCGGATCGATCGCCGGCGCCTTGGCCACGTTGGTGATCCACGGTCTGCCGGACGACTACTACGCGACGCTGCGGCAGCAGTATCTCGAGATGACCGTCGAGCAGGTGTCCGCGGCGGCCGCCGAGCACTTGCATGCGAGCGGCTTGACGCTGGTGGTCGAGGGCGACGCTGCCGTGATCCGGGACGACTTGGTCGCGGCCGACCTGGGCGAGGTCGTCACCGCAGAGCCGTAGCCCAGCCCTGGCCCGCAGGTCGAAGATCGCGGGGTGTCGTGGGTTGCCAGGACGGGACGCGCGGGATTCAATACCTGCGGCGCTGAGAGCGCTCTCACGCACCAGGAGATCCGCATGCCCACGAACTTCTCGGCCACGTCGCTGCCCGTGTCGCGGCGGCGCCTGCTCGCACTGCCCGCCGCCGCGGCCGCCGCGAGCGTGGCCGCTCCGCTGCTCGGCCCGGACCCGGCGTCGGCCACGTCCTGCGCGCCGCGCCGGCTGGTCGACACCTCGCTGGCCGCGCCGGTCGGGCGGGCCTACCACTACCTCGAGGTGGTGCAGGACGCGTACGTCAAGGGCGGGGAGCCGCGACTGCTGCAGTCGTACAACAACGAGAGCGGGCTGATGACCGCGGCGTTCGTCTACGACAACGCGCTCGCGACGCTCGCGTACCTGGCCACCCCGACGGTCGCGAACGTGCGCCGGGCACGCCTGATCGGCGACGCCCTGCTGTGGACTCAGGCCAACGACGAGAAGTTCACCGACGGCCGGGTCCGGCAGGCGTACGCGGCCGGGCCGATGCTGTTCTACGGCGGCGGTCCGTTCTTCCCCGGCCTCAAGCGCGAGGACGGCAAGGCGGCCTTCCTGTGGCCGTTCGGCTTCGGCGGCTCCTCCACCGGCGACATGGCGTGGACCGGACTCGCGCTGGCCCAGCTCTACGTGGACACCCGGATCAGGAAGTACCTCGACGGAGCGGTCGCGCTGGGCGAATGGATCGCCGGCAAGGAATCCCCGTACCGGTACGGCGGCTACCACGGCGGCCTGCAGCCGGACGGCGAGACGCCGCAGAAATGGGCGTCGACCGAGCACAACATCGATGCGTACGCGCTGTTCACGCTGCTCGCCAAGCTGACCCGGGACCGGCGCTGGACGGCGCGCGCCACGGTGGCCGCCGACTTCGTCCAAGCGATGTGGAACCGGGCGGACGGGTTCTTCTGGACCGGAACGCTCGGCGGCATCGACGGCGAGGACCCGAACCTGATCAACACCGGCAACGTCCCCGAGGACGTGCAGACCTGGAGTCTGCTCGGCATGGGCGACCGCCGGTACGCGCCCGCGGTCGACTGGGTCACCGACACCCTGTGGAACACCGACGGCGGGTCCACGTCGCAGCTGCCGCCCGGCGTGAGCGTCTCCGGCGTCACGTACAGCACGCAGGCGAAGACCATTACCGGCCCGGTTTCCGGCAGTGACCTGCCGAACAACCGCAACGCGGTCTGGCTCGAAGGCAACGGGCACACGGCGCTGGCGCTGCTGGAACGCGACCACCATGGCGACGGGGCGCTGGCTCACCGCCTGCTGCACGAGACGGTCGTCGCTCAGGAGCAGGTCGGCGCCGGGCAAACGGTGGGCCTGACGGCCGACCCGGTCGGCGGCCGGCTCTCCAACCCGGGCGAGGGCGGTACGTGGACCGGTACGCCGCTCCCGGCCCGCTCCGGGATCGTGGCGGCGAGCAGCGCGTTCGACACCGGATTCGCGTTCGGCTACTTCCAGCGTCAGCACGTCGGCGCGTCCTCGTGGTTCCTGATGGCGGCGCAGAACTTCAACCCGTACCGGTGAACTAGGTTTTGCTGATGCTCACCGAGAATGAGATCGCCTACCTGGCCGAGCAGCGTCTCGGCCGCCTCGCCACCGCCCAGCTGAACGGGACGCTGCAGAACAACCCCGTCTCGTTCGGCTGGAACCCGGCGACGCAGACCATCGACATCGGCGGTCACAACATGGCCCGGAGCCAGAAGTTCCGCAACGTGCGGGCCGGCAGCAACGCGGCGTTCGTCGTGGACGACATCAAGTCGGTCTCGCCGTGGGTGGTGCGCTGCCTCGAGATCCGCGGCACGGCCGAAGCGCTCGACGCCCCGACCGACTCGGCCGCTCCGGTGGGCGACGGCCCGATCATCCGGATCCACCCCACCCGGATCATCAGCTGGGGCATCGATCCCTCGGAAACCGCGATGGGTAAGCGTGATGTGACGTAAGGCGCGTCCCTGCCACGGCGGTGGCGGATGCCCGATACCGTCGCCGCCATGACGATCACCCGCCCGGCGCCCGTGAGCCGGCCCGCCCGTCGAGCCGGACGCACCGCGGCGGTATGGCTGCTCGTGCTGCCCGGCGCCGCATGGGCCGTGGTCCGCGCGGGCGGCTGGGAGCGCGGGCCGCTCGTGCAACTGTTCGCGTTCACCCCGTACGTCGCGGCCGGCGTCTGGGTCCCGGCGCTGGTCGCGACGCTGAGCCGGCGCTGGCTGGCCGCCGCGGTCGGGGTCTCCGCGGCCGCCGTCCTGGCGTCGTCCGTGCTCCCCCGGGCGCTGCCGGATCGCGAACGCGGCCCGACTACGGGCGTCGATCTGCACGTCATGACCGCCAACATGCTGGAGGGCGGCGCGGACCCGGCCACGATCGTCGGCCTCGTCCGGGACCACGACGTCGCCGTGCTCGCGCTGCAGGAGTTCACTCCGGCGGCCCACGCCGGTCTCCAGGCCGCCGGGCTGGATGCCCTGCTGCCGTACACCTCGCTCGCGGCCGAGGAGGACACCACCGGGTCCGCGCTCTACTCCCGGTTTCCGGTCACCGCGGCGGGCGCCCGCCGCAACGGCGGCGGGTTCATGCAGGCGTACGGGACGATCCAGCCGCCGGGCGCCGGACCGCTCAACGTCGAGTCGGCGCACCCACTCGCGCCGTACGCGGTCACCGCGCTGAACGACTGGCGCGGCGACCTGGACGACGAGCCGCGCGCCGAGCCGAACGGGGTGCCGCGGATCCTGCTCGGCGACTTCAACTCCACGCTGGACCACCAGGCCCTACGCGCGCTGATCTCGCACGGCTACCGGGACGCCGCCGACGCGGACGGGGTCGGGCTGGTCGGCACCTGGGGCCCGTACGCCGGCCACCCGATCCCGCCCATCACGATCGACCACGTGCTGGTGGACCGCCGGATCGGCGTACGGGACGTGCAGGTCCACGACATCCCGCGCACAGACCACCGCGCGGTGGTCGCCTCGCTCGTCGTGCCGAACAGCTGACCCCGGCTTGGTCAGGCCGGCGTGGCGGAGCGGGCGAGCCCGTACGTGAGGGCGTCGACGAGAGCGTGCCAGCTGGCCTCGACGACGTTCTCGTGGACCCCGACCGTCGTCCATTCACGGCTGCCGTCGGTGGTCTCCACCAGCACGCGGGTGATCGCTCCGCTGCCGTGCGAGCCCTCCAGGATGCGGACCTTGTAGTCGGCCAGCTCGAAGGACTTCAGCTCCGGGTACTGCCTCGCCAACGCGACCCGCAACGCCTCGTCGAGCGCGTTGACCGGGCCGTTGCCCTCGGCGGCCGCGATCACCCGTTCGCCGCCGACGCGCACCTTGACGGTGGCCTCAGAGACCACCGCGCCGTCCTCGCGGTGTTCCACCTGCACCCGGTACGACTCCAGTGCGAACGGCCGCGCAACGTCCTCACCCGGCAGTTCGCCCCGGACCAGGAGCTCGAACGAGGCGTCGGCGGCCTCGAACGACCAGCCGCCGGCCTCCAGATCCTTGACCTTGCGGGTCACCGCGGACAGGGTGTCCGGGTGGCCGGCCAGGTCCAGCCCCAGCTCACGGCTCTTGAGCTCGATGCTGGCCCGGCCGGCCATCTCCGTTACCAGGATCCGCATGTCGTTGCCCACCACGGACGGGTCGACGTGGTTGTAGAGCACCGGATCCACCTTGATCGCGCTCGCGTGCAGCCCGGCCTTGTGGGCGAAGGCGGCGGCCCCGACGTACGCCTGGTGGGTGTCGGGGGCGATGTTCGCGATCTCGGCGAGCGCGGTGGAGACCCGCGTCGCCTGCTCGAGGCAGCCGTCCGGTAGGACCTTCAGCCCGAGCTTGAGTTGCAGGTTGGACACCGTGGCGAAGATGTCGGCGTTGCCGGGCCGCTCGCCGTAGCCGTTGGCCGTGCACTGGAAATGCTTGACGCCCGCCTCCACCGCGGCGACGGTGTTCGCCACCGCGCAGGACGTGTCGTTCTGGCAGTGGATGCCGAGCTGGTCGGCCCGGACGCCGGCGCGCCGGACGACGTCGTGGACCGCGGCGGTGATCATCGACGGGAGCATGCCGCCGTTGGTGTCGCACATGACCACCCGCTCGGCGCCGGCCTCGAACGCGGCCCGGACCACCGAGGCGGTGTAGTCGGGGTCGTAGCGGTAGCCGTCGAAGAAGTGCTCACAGTCGACGAACGCGCGGCGGCCGTTCGCCACCAGGTGCGCCACCGTGTCCCGGACCATCGCGAGGTTCTCCTCCCCGGTGGTCCGCAGCGCACGCTCGACGTGCCGGATGTCTGACTTCGCGACCACGCAGACCACCGGCGTATCGGCGTCCAGCAGTGCCTGCACCTGCGGATCCTGCGCCACGTCGGCACCGGCCTTGCGGGTCGCACCGAACGCCACGAGCACGGCGTGCTTGAGGTCGAGCTCGGTCCGCGCGCGCCGGAAGAACTCGGTGTCCTTGGGCATCGCACCGGGCCACCCGCCCTCGATGAAGCCCACGCCGAACTCGTCGAGCAGCCGCGCCACCGCGAGCTTGTCGGCGACCGAGTAACTGATCCCCTCGCGTTGCGCGCCGTCGCGTAACGTCGTGTCGAAGACTTGGTAGGTCATGGGGCTTCCTTTCCGACGACTGGCGGACCCAACAAAAAGACCCCCCGCGGATGCGGGAGGTCTGCGCACTGGCGTTCGGTCAGCCGGTGCGCTAGGTGCGGATAATCAGCACGGAGTGGGTCACGCAATGAAGCATGCCACTATCGGCCGCCGTGGGAAGCGATGTTCCACCTTTCGGGACTACGGTGGCCGGGTGGTTGGCGAACCGTACCCCCGGAATCTGGCCTTCTCGGTCACCTACAACTTCCGCGACGTCGGTGGCTACCCGGCACTCGACGGCAAGACCGTGCGCTGGCGGCGGCTGTTCCGGGCGGACTCGCTGCACCGCCTGGAAGGCGACGACTGGGAGGCGTTCGGGGCCCTCGGCGTACGGACCGTGATCGACCTGCGCCGTACGTTCGAGGTCGAGGAACACGGTCGCGTGCCGCACGCGGACGGCCTGGACTACCTCAATCCGGTCCTGGAGCACGTGGACTGGAAAGAGGTCCCGTACCCGGATGGCACCGCGCACGAACGCTGGCTCGCGGACCGCTACCTGAACTTCCTCGAGGACGGGCGAGCAGCCGTGGCCAAGGCGCTGAGCGTGATCGCCGATCCGGCGGCCGCGCCGGTCGTCGTGCACTGCATGGCCGGCAAGGACCGCACGGGGGTGGTCTGCGCCTTGGCGCTGTCGCTGCTCGGGGTGTCCGATGAGGACATCGCGACCGACTACGCGCTGACCGAGACGGCGATGGCGTCGCTCACCGAGTACCTGCGTACGCACAAGCCTGACGCGATCGAGGGTCAGGACCATATGTTCGAGTCGCCGCGCGAGGCGATGCTGCTGCTCCTCGCGGATCTGCGCGCGCTGTACGGCTCGGCGGAGAAGTACGCGCGGGAGATCGGGGTGGGCGAGGAACAGGTGGCGGCGATGCGCGCCCACCTGCTCACCGATCGCTGAGAGCGGGCCCGGCACGGCGCGGGACGCCCGCGCCGGGCCGGCCTTCTACAACACCCGGTGCACCCAGCCGAACGGATCCTCCGCCCGCCCGCGCTGGATGTCGGACAGCTCGTGGCGTAGCGCCATGGTGACCTCGCCCGAACCCCCGTCCGCCACGGTGAACTCGCCTTCCGGCGAACGGACCGTGCCGATCGGCGTGATGACCGCGGCCGTGCCACACGCGAACGCTTCACGGATCCGGCCGGACGCGGCGCCGTCGCGCCACTCGTCGAAGCTGACCGCGCGCTCCTCGATCCGGCGGCCGGCCCGCCGGGCCAGCTTAAGGATGGAGTCGCGGGTGATGCCCGGCAGGATCGTGCCGGTCAGTGGCGGTGTCACGAGGCTGCCGTCGTCCATGACGAACATGATGTTCATGCCGCCGAGCTCGTCGACGTACTTGCGCTCCACCGCGTCCAGGTAGACGACCTGGTCGCAGCCGTGCTCGATCGCCTCGGCCTGGGCCGAGAGGCCGGCCGCGTAGTTGCCGCCGCACTTCGCCGCGCCAGTGCCGCCGGGTGCCGCCCGGGTGTACTCCGGCGTGATCCACACGCTGACCGGCTTGACTCCGCCGCTGAAGTAGGGGCCGACCGGGGACGCGATGACCATGTAGAGGTACTCCATCGCCGGGCGCACACCCAGGAAAACCTCGTTCGCGTACGCGAACGGGCGCAGGTAGAGGCTGCCCTCGTCGCTTTGCGGGATCCACTGCCGGTCGATCCGGATGATCTGGCGCAGCGACTCCAAGAACGTCGCGGCCGGCAGCGCCGGCATCGCCATCCGCTGCGCCGAGGTGGCGAACCTTGCCGCGTTGGCGTCCGGCCGGAACATGGCGACGCCGCCGTCCGGCATGGTGTACGCCTTCAGCCCCTCGAAGATCTCTTGCGCGTAGTGCAGCACGGCCGCCGCGGGGTCCAGCGTGATGGGCGCCCGCGCCTCGACCCGTGGCTCGTACCACCCCTTGCCCTCGGCATACCGGATGGTGACCATGTGGTCCGTGAAGATCCGGCCGAAGCCAGGGTTGGCGAGCATCGCGTCGCGCTCGGCGTCGGCTACCGGCGCGGGGTTCGGACGGATCTCGAAGTCGAGGCTGTCATCAGGACCCATGCCGCGCCTCGCTTCGCACCGTGACGACATGAGGCACGACCACGCAGCGCCGGATGTTGCGCTCACTTCGTTCGCTCATGCACGTGACCTGCTTTCTTCCAAGAATGAGTTGAGCATGCGAAGGCACCCGTGGGTGCCACGAATTTACCCCGAACGGTCGTTAAAAGCCGACCCCGACTGTGCGTGATCGGCCGCCGCGACCGGCGGGTGTGCAGGTAAGAGGGTTCAGGCGGCCGCGGTGGCGGCGACGCGGTCCCCGACCTCGGCGGTACGCAGCGGCGCGCCCGGCGTGCGGGACGCGACCTCGGCCGCGACCGCCTCGGATACTCGCCGGGCCTCGTCGTCGTGCCCGAGGTGCTCGAGCAGCAGCGACGCCGAGAGGATGGCGGCCGCCGGGTCGGCGATGCCCTGGCCGGCGATGTCCGGCGCGGACCCGTGCACCGGCTCGAACGTCGACGGGTACTCCCGCTCCGGGTTGACGGAGCCACTCGCGGCCATGCCGATGCCGCCGGTCACGGCCGCGGCGATGTCGGTGAGGATGTCACCGAAGAGGTTGTCGGTCACCACGACGTCGTACCGCTGCGGGTTGCTCACCATGAACATGCTGGCCGCGTCGATGTGTTGGTACTCCGTCGTGACCTCGGGGAACTCGGCCGCGACGGCCGCGAACACGCGCGACCACAGGCTTCCCGCGTGGGTGAGCACGTTGGTCTTGTGCACGAGCGTGAGGTGGCGGCGCTCGCGGCGCTGCGCCCGGGCGAACGCATCGCGGATGACCCGCTCGACGCCGTGCCGGGTGTTCAGGCTCTCCTCGGTCGCGATCTCGGCGGGCGTGTTCTTGTGCAGGGTTCCGCCGGCGCCGACGTAGAGGCCCTCGGTGCCCTCGCGGACCACGACCATGTCGATCTCGCCCGGCTTGATGCCGGCCAGCGGGCTGGTCGTGCCCGGCCAGAGCCGCGACGGGCGCAGGTTCACGTACTGGTCGAAGTCGAAGCGGAGCTTGAGCAGGAGGCCGCGCTCCAGGACACCCGGCGGCACGCTGGGGTCGCCGACCGCGCCGAGCAGGATGGCATCGTGGCCGGCGAGCTCGTCGCGGACCGCGTCGGGCAGCACCTCGCCCGTGCGGTGGTAGAACGCCGCACCGAGGTCGTAGTCGGTGTAGTCGATGCTCGGGAGCACGGCGTCGAGGACCTTGCGGGCCTGCGCGGTCACCTCGGTCCCGATGCCGTCGCCGGCCACCACCGCGATCCGCGCCACGCTCACGTCCACTCCCTCGTCGATCCGACCGGACAAGGCTAGACCGCAGTCCCGATCTTCGGTACGCCGGTCCCACCGAATGGATGTTCAGCAAGCCCCATCCGGGCGATCGCCGCGGAGCGAAGCGACGCCAGCAAGCCCCACCCCGCGATCACCGGTTACCAGGCGGTCGCCGCGGAGCGAAGCGACGCCAGCAAACACAGCCAGCAAACACAGCCCCCGCGGATCGCGGCAAACGATCGCGGGGGCTGTTGCGACGAAAACGCGTGGCTCGCGCCCGCCGGGGGTGCTCGCCGCCCGGCGCGGCAACGGGCGCGTCACCCGAAGACACGCCCGCCCGCGGAAACGTGCGGCAAGGATCAACGCTAGCGATGCGGACTAATAGCGCGCAAGACACATCCTCCGCGTGTCGCCGCAAGGATCAACACCCGCGACAGCCGATATGGCACCATGCGCCGGTGAGTTTCGACCTCGTGGTGTGGGCCATGGACCAGACGGACACGCCGGATGCGGTGCGCGACGCCAACGCGCGGTGCGCGCGCGGCGAGCACCCGCAGCGTGCGGCCGACCCGCGCGTCGTCGCCTTCTATGACGCGCTGACCAGCGACTACCCCGATCGCGGTCCGCGCGCGACCGCGCCCGGATCCCCCTGGGCCAGCGCCCCCCTGCACGCCGCGGCCGATCACATCCAGATGCGGCTCGATGAGAACTGCCCGGATGCGGTGCTGGAGACGATCGAACGGCTGGCCGGCGAGCTCAACCTCGACCTGCTCGACCTGCAGGACGGCACGGTCTATCCCCCGCCGCTGCGGGCGCGGTCCTAGGAACGCTCACTCCCCGCGCAGATCCACGATGCTGCCGCGCGAGGAGCCGATCGCCGCGGTGACCGCGGAGAGCAGTTCGGCGTCCACCGACGAGTCGACGGTGAGCGCCATCAGCGCCTCGCCGCCGGCCTCCCGCCGGGCGACCTGCATCGCGGCGATGTTGATCCCGGCCTCACCCAGGATCGTGCCGATCTTGCCGACCATGCCGGGCCGGTCGGAGTAGCGGAAGAACAGCAGTACGCCCTCGGCGACCAGTTCCAGGTCGAAACCGTCGACCTCGGTAAGCCGGCGGATCTCCCGGGTGCCGGCGATGGTCACCGTGCCGGCCACGCTGACGCTGCGCCCGTCCGGCAGCGCGCCGCGTACCGTCACGAGGTTGTGGTGGTCGACGGCCTCGTCGCCGACCACCAGCTCGACGTTGACGCCGCGGTCCGCCGCGAGCTGGGGGGCATTGACATAGGTGACCCGCTCGTCGACGACGGAGGCGAACAGGCCCTTGGTGGTGGCCAGCCGAACCACGGAGACGTCGTGCGTGACGATCTCGCCGCGCACCTCCACGGTGACGCTGGCAGCGATGCCGCCCGCCACCGCGGTGAAGACCTTGCCCAGCTTCTCGGCGAGCGGCAGCAGCGGACGGACATCCTCGTCGACGATGCCGCCCGCCTGTACGTTGACCGCGTCCGGAACGAACTCGCCCTGCAGCGCGAGCTTCACGCTGCGCGCCACGGCGAGGCCGGCCTTGTCCTGTGCCTCGGCCGTCGACGCGCCCAGGTGCGGCGTGACCACCACGTTGTCGAACCCGAACAGCGGCGAGGAGGTGGCCGGCTCGGTCGCGAACACGTCGAGCCCGGCGCCGCCGACACGGCCGTCGGCGAGCGCGCCGGCCAGCGCGTGCTCGTCGATGAGACCGCCGCGGGCGGCGTTGATGATGCGCACGCCGGGCTTGACCGTGGCGAGCTCCTTCTCACCGATCAGCCCCACCGTCTCGGGCGTCTTCGGCAGGTGCACCGAGATGAAGTCGCTCTCCCGGAGCAGCTCGTCCAGCCCGACCAGGCGGACCCCGAGCTGGGCCGCGCGGGCCGGCTGGATGTACGGGTCGTACGCGATCAGCCGGGTCCCGAACGCGGCCATGCGCTGCGCGAACAGCACGCCGATCCGGCCCAGCCCCACCACGCCGACGGTCTTGCCCTGCACCTCGACGCCGGTGTATTTCGAGCGCTTCCATTCGCCGCCCTTGAGCGCGGCGCTGGCGCTCGCGGTGTGCCGGGCAACGGCCAGCAGCAGCGCGATGGCATGCTCGGCGGCGGAGACGATGGTGCTGGTCGGGGCGTTGACGACCATCACGCCGCGGGCGGTGGCGGCCGGGATGTCGACATTGTCGAGCCCGACGCCGGCCCGCGCCACGACCTTGAGATGGGGCGCGGCGGCGACAGCCTCACTGTCGATGTTGGTGGCGCTGCGGACGATGATCGCGTCAGCCTCGGCCAGCTCGGACAGGAGCGCCGCCCGGTCCGTGCCATCGACATGCCGCACCTCGAAGTCGTAGGCCAGGACATCGATGGCGGCCGGGGCCAGTTCCTCGGCGATCAGTACGACGGGAGTCATGCGTCTCCATCCGGTCGTTGGGGGCACCGACCGGTGCTGGTCGACTTTCCGCGATCGTATGCGGGCGCGACGGCGCCGTGGGATGTCATCCCACGGTGACCGCCCTCACACCGCCGTAACCAGGCTTTTACCAGACCGGAATCTTGTTGCGGTCGATGGGCGGCGCCGGCGTCAGGCCCGCCGCGGCCCGGCCGTCCAGTTGGCGGAAGCTCTGAGCCACCGTGACGCAAAGCGCCCGATCTTCACCGAAGACCGGGCGCTCGGCGGTATGAGATCAGGCGGTCTCGGTGATGGGCCGGTCCACCCAGCTCATCATGCCGCGCAGCTTCCGGCCGGTCACCTCGATCGGGTGCTCGGCGGCCTCCTTGCGGTACTTGGTCAGTGCGGGGCGGCCCGCGTCGTCGTCCTCGATCAGTTCGCGAGTGAATTCCCCGGACTGGATCTCGGAAAGGATCTTTTTCATTTCCTGCTTCACCCGGGCGTCTATGATGCGTGGCCCGCGGGTGTAATCGCCGAACTCGGCGGTGTCCGAGACGCTGTAACGCATCCGGGAGAGGCCGCCCTCGTACATGAGGTCGACGATCAGCTTGAGCTCGTGCAGGCACTCGAAATACGCGATCTCGGGGGCGTAGCCCGCCTCGGTGAGCACCTCGAAACCGGTCTGCACCAGCGCGGCCGTACCGCCGCAGAGCACGGCCTGCTCACCGAACAGGTCCGTCTCGGTCTCCTCGGTGAACGTGGTCTTGATGACGCCGGCCCGGGTGCCGCCGATCGCCTTCGCGTAGGAGAGCGCGAGCGGGAGGGCGGCCCCGCTGGCGTCCTGTTCCACCGCCACCAGGCAGGGCACGCCCTTGCCGTCGGAGTACTGGCGGCGGACCAGGTGGCCGGGGCCCTTCGGGGCCACCATGGCCACGTCCACGTCGGCCGGCGGCTGGATCAGGCCGAAGCGGATGTTCAGGCCGTGGCCGAAGAACAGCGCCTTGCCGGCGGTCAGGTTCGGGGCGATCGACTCGGCGTAGATGCTCCGCTGCGCGGTGTCGGGCGCGAGCAGCATGATCACGTCGGCCCAGGCGGACGCCTCGGCCGGGGTGAGTACCCGTAGCCCCTGCTCCTCGGCCTTGGCCCGGCTCTTCGAGCCCTCCTGCAGGCCGACTACCACGTCGACGCCCGAGTCGCGTAGCGACAGCGAGTGGGCGTGCCCCTGGCTGCCGTACCCGATAACGGCGACCTTGCGTCCTCCGATGATGGACAGGTCGGCGTCGTCGTCGTAGAACACCTCAGCGGTCATGACTTCCCTTTCCAAGCTTCCGAGGTCTAGGCGGCGCGCAGCGCCGGTCCAGTTGTGATGGAGCGCGAGCCGCGGCCGATGGCGACGAGGCCGGACTGCACCATCTCCTTGATGCCGTACGGCTCGAGGTCGCGCAGCAGCGCTTCCAGTTTGTCGGGGTTGCCGGTCGCCTCGATGGTGAGGGTGTCCGGCGCGACGTCGATCACCTTCGCGCGGAAGAGCTCGACCGTCTCGAGTACCTGGCTCCGGAGCGTCCGGTCGGCGCGCACCTTGACGAGCAGGAGCTCGCGCTGGACCGACTGTGCGGGGTCCAGCTCCACGATCTTGAGGACGTTCACCAGCTTGTTGAGCTGCTTGGTCACCTGCTCCAGTGGTGAGGTTTCGGCGTTGACCACGATCGTGATGCGGGAGACGTCCGGGTGCTCCGTCTCGCCCACCGCCAGCGAGTCGATATTGAAGCTGCGCCGGGAGAACAGGCCGGAGACGCGCGCCAGCACGCCGGGCTTGTTCTCCACGAGCACGGACAGTGTGTGCTTGGTCATCTTCGGGCTCCCCTATTCATCTTCGGCATGTCCTCGCGGCCCTCGCTTCGCTCGGTGCACTCGGCCATGCCACTACAGCTCGTCTTCGTCGAAGCTCGGGCGCACGCCCCGGGCGAACATGATCTCGTCGTTGCTGGTGCCGGCGGCGACCATGGGCCACACCATGGCGTCCTTGCCGACCGTGAAGTCCACCACCACGGGCGCGTCGTTGATCGCCATCGCGGCCTCGATCGTCTTGTCGACGTCGGCCTTGGACTCGCAGCGCAGGCCGATGCAGCCCAGCGCCTCGGCGAGCTTCACGAAGTCGGGGATCCGGTGCTTGTGGGTGCCCAGGTCGGTGTTGGAGTAGCGCCCCTCGTAGAACAGGGTCTGCCACTGCCGGACCATGCCCAGGTTGCCGTTGTTGATGATGGCCACCTTGATCGGGATGCGTTCCAGCGCGCAGGTGGCCAGTTCCTGGTTGGTCATCTGGAAGCAGCCGTCGCCATCGATGGCCCAGACCGTCGTGTCCGGCCGGCCGACCTTGGCGCCCATCGCGGCCGGCACCGCGTAGCCCATCGTCCCGGCGCCGCCGGAGTTGAGCCAGGTGCCCGGCTTCTCGTACGTGATGAACTGCGACGCCCACATCTGGTGCTGCCCCACGCCGGCCACGTACACCGCGTCCGGGCCGGCCAGCTTGCCGATCCGCTCGATCACGTACTGCGGGGCCAGCGTGCCGTCCTCCGGGTCGTCGTAGCCCAGCGGGTAGCGCGCGCGGAGGTCGTTGAGCTGCGTCCACCACGGCTCGTACGCGGAAGCGCCGTCGGCCGTCGCGGACACCGCGGCGATCAGCTCGTCGATAACGTGCCGCGCGTCGCCCACGATCGGCACGTCGGCGTGCCGGTTCTTGCCGATCTCCGCCGGGTCGATGTCGGCGTGCACGACCTTGGCGTCCGGCGCGAACGAGTCCAGCTTGCCGGTGACCCGGTCGTCGAAGCGGGCGCCGAGCGCCACCAGCAGGTCGGCCTTCTGCAGCGCATAGACCGCGGGGACCGTGCCGTGCATGCCGGGCATGCCCAGGTGCTGCGGATGCGAGTCGGGGAACGCGCCGAGCGCCATCAGCGTGGTGACCACCGGCATGCCGGTCAACTCGGCGAGCTTGCGCAGCCCCTCGGTCGCGTTGGCCTTCAGGACGCCGCCGCCGACGTACAGCACGGGGCGCCGCGCCTGCGCGATGAGCCGGGCGGCCTCTCGGATCTGCTTGCCGTGCGGGTGCAGCGTGGGCCGGTAGCCGGGCAGGTCCAGCGTGGGCGGCCAGGAGAACGAGGTCTGTGCCTGCAGCACATCCTTCGGGATGTCGACCAGCACCGGGCCCGGGCGGCCGGTGGACGCCAGATGGAACGCCTCGGCCAGGATCCGCGGGATCTCGTCGGCGTTCTGCACGAGGAAGTTGTGCTTGGTGATCGGCAGGGTGATGCCCTGGATGTCCGCCTCCTGGAAGGCGTCAGTGCCGATCGCGGGACGCGGGACCTGCCCGGTGATCGCGACGATCGGCACCGAGTCCATGTAGGCGTCGGCGATCGGCGTGACCAGGTTGGTCGCGCCCGGGCCGGAGGTGGCCATGCAGACGCCGACCTTCCCGGTCGCCTGGGCGTACCCGGTCGCGGCGTGGCCCGCGCCCTGCTCGTGGCGGACCAGGATGTGCCGCACCTTCGAGTCGTACAACGGGTCGTAGAGCGGCAGGATGGCGCCGCCCGGGATGCCGAACGCGACCTCGACGCCGAGCGCTTCGAGCGCCCGCACGAGTGCGCCGGCCCCGGTCGTCGGGGTCGGGGACACCACGGCTACGGCCGGGGCGGCGCCGGCGGCCGCCGCGACGGTGGCCGGGGTGGCGGCGGACGCTCGGTGAGCGAGAGTCTCTGGCGTGGGTGGTCTCGTCATGGCGATCAGGCCTTCGTTCGGGACGGATGGGCTGGGTCGATTCCGATCTTGCGCAACAAAAAAGGCCCTCGTGCGGGTATGCACGGGACCTGGCGCACTCTCATTGCGGCGAGAGTGCGCTCACATAAGTACTCGGAACGACAAGCACATGTGGCTAACCTTGCCCGATCTCACGCGATGAGTCAACTGATCCCACATGCTGATCACTCGGCTCCGGTTCGAACGCCGGATCGGTCGGCAGCAGCGCCCTGAGCTGCCGCATGCCGGGCCCGAGCATGACCACCTGGCTACGCGCGGCGGTTCCCGGCGGAACGGTGGCCGGCGGCGCCGACCGCTGCGCGGGCACCGGCCGTACCGCGGGCGAGCGCAGCGTGCGCAGTTGCGCCTCCAGGTGCTCCGCCGGCACGCCCCAGCCGAATAGCGAGCCCTGCCCGAGGCGGCAGCCCGCCTCCTCGACCACGGCCCGTTGCGCGGGGGTCCCGATGCCCTCGGCGAGCACCTCGAGACCGAGCCGGTGGCCGAGCCGGACCACCACATCGACCAGCGGCGCGGCCGTACCGGTCCGCGACTCGGGCTCGGCGACCAGCGCATGGTCGATCTTGAGAATGTCGACCGGCAGCGTACGCAGCTGCCCGAGCGACGAGTAGCCGGCGCCGAAGTCGTCGAGCGCGATCCGCACACCGGTGGCGCGCAACTCGGTGAGCCGGCGCACCAGCTCCTCCATGTCCGTGGCCACCGCGTGCTCGGTCACCTCGAGCACCAGCCGCTGCGGTGGTACGCCGTGCTCGGCGAGCACGTCCGCGACCTGGCCGGCGTAGTCGGCCGCGTGCAGCTCCTTCGGCGAGAGGTTCACCGCGACCCAGACGTCGTGCCCGGCCAGGAGCCATGCCGCCAGCTGCCGGCAGGCCTGCCCGAGCACCCAGGAGCCGATCCGGTTGATCAGGCCGGACTCCTCGGCGACCGGGATGAACTCGTCCGGGCGAACCGCGCCCAGCTCGGGATGATGCCAGCGGAGCAGCGCCTCCGCGCCGACCAGGCGCATCGACGGCAGCGCCACCACCGGCTGGAAGACCAGCCGCAGCTCGTCACGGTCGATGGCGTGCCGCAGCTCGCTTTCCAGGACGTTGCGCCGGCGTAGCAACTCGTCGTAGCGGACCTGGTAACGCTCGACCCGGTTCTTGCCGCGCTGCTTGGCGTAGCGCAGCGCGAGATCGGCGTCGCGCATCAGCTCGGCGGTGGCGTCCGGCGCCGGGGTGCCCGCCACGCCCACGCTCGCCGACAGGAACACCGATCCGCCGTCCACCCGGTACGGCTGGCCCAGCACGGCGAGCAGCCGCCGGGCGGCGAGCATCGCCTCGTCGGGGTTGGCGGACATCAGCACCGCGAACTCGTCCCCGCCCAGGCGGGCGGCCACGTCGCCGGCCAGCAGGTTTCGGCGCAGCCGCGCGCCCACCTCGGCGAGCACGGCGTCGCCGGCGTCGTGCCCCCGCATGTCGTTGACGTTCTTGAATCCGTCGAGGTCGACCACGATGAGGACGCGCGGCCGCTCGCCCGGGGCCGGCTCGCGCAGCGCGCGGAGCAGGCCGCGCCGGTTGGCCAACCCGGTCAGCGGGTCGGTGTGGGCGAGCTCGCGGAAGTGCGCCTCGCGCTGGCGTAACCGCAGCGTGTACCGCTTGACGTCGGCCAGCGCCAGGTATTGCCGGCTGACCAGCACCAGGCCCTCGACGCTCGCCGCGGTCACCCCGATGGCGTCGACCTGGCCGCCGACCGACATGTGGTACATCGCCGAGCCGATCATCGCGATCATCGGAACGAACGCGTACGCCGTGCCACGCTGGGTCACGTCGCCGGTGACCTCCACGGGCCGGTCGGCCACCTTCACCGCTCGGGCCACCACGACCAGCCCGGTCGGCAGCAGGATCGCGCTGAGCAGCACGACGACCGGCCAATTCTGGCAGATGCCGGTGGCGAGCGCGGTGGCCGCGATCGCCACGAGCGTGACCCCGGACGCCACCTGAACCGTCACCTGCCGGGGCCGGTAGGCGTGCAGGGCCAGCACGGCGGTCAGCCCCAGCGCCGCCGCCGCCATGCCCGCGGGCAGCAGCAGGGCCAGGCACGGGTACGGCGTCAAGTGGCCGAGGATCCGGGTCGGCGGCGACACCAGCACCCAACTGACGAACCAGATCCCCGCCGCGATGACCAGTCCGTCCAGCAGGTGGCGTAGCCCCGCCCCCGGATTCTCGGCGGCTCCCGGCAGCACCAGCGTCCCGGTCAGCAGCGTCAGCGTGCCCACCGCCATCGCGACGGCCACGGCCGCGCCGAGCGCCCGCCGATGCTCGTGGGCTCCGCCGTGTTCCATCATCAGCGCGCTGACCAGTCCGGCCAGGGCGGCCGCGGTGGCCAAGGCGGCGCCCGCGGCGAGCAGCAGGTGCGCCCGGCGGGCCGCGCCCGTGTGCTTGCGGCCCGAATTCCCCAGCAGGGCCACGGCCGGGACCGCGACCAGGAGGCTCGCCAGCCCGGCCAGCTCCACGCCGGACGGTGAGTGCACGGAAACACTTTGCCGGATCCGGACGCGTTTCGGGAGCCCGCATTTCTACCGGGACGGGTCGGCGTCCCGCGCTGTGGACGGGTACGTCCCGATGGGGATGACCAAACGGGCGACGGTGGCAGTATGTCGGAATGCCTGAGCTGCGCTCCCGGACCTCGACCCACGGTCGGACGATGGCCGGCGCGCGCGCCTTGTGGCGCGCCACCGGCATGACCGACGACGACTTCGGCAAGCCCATCGTGGCCATCGCCAACAGCTACACCCAGTTCGTCCCGGGCCACGTCCACCTCAAGGACCTCGGCGGCCTGGTCGCGGAGTCGGTGGCCGCGGCCGGGGGCGTCGGGCGCGAGTTCAACACCATCGCGGTCGACGACGGCATCGCGATGGGCCATGGCGGCATGCTCTACTCACTGCCGAGCCGGGAGCTCATCGCGGACGCGGTCGAGTACATGGTGAACGCGCACTGCGCCGACGCCCTCGTCTGCATCTCGAACTGCGACAAGATCACCCCGGGCATGCTGATCGCCGCGCTGCGGCTCAACATCCCGACGGTGTTCGTCTCCGGCGGCCCGATGGAAGCCGGCAAGACGATCGCCATTGAGGGTGTGGTTCACGAGAAGCTCGACCTCATCGACGCGATGAGCGCCTCGGCGAACGAGAACGTCACCGAGGAGCAGCTCGGCGCGATCGAGCGGTCGGCGTGCCCGACCTGCGGCTCGTGCTCCGGCATGTTCACCGCGAACTCGATGAACTGTCTGACCGAGGCGATCGGCCTGGCCCTGCCGGGCAACGGCTCGACGCTGGCCACCCACGCGTCCCGCAAGACGCTGTTCGAGAAGGCCGGCGCGCTGATCGTCGAGATCGCGAAGCAGTACTACGAGAACGACGACGCCTCGGTGCTCCCGCGCTCCATCGCGAACCGGGACGCGTTCGAGAACGCCGTCGCGCTCGACGTCGCCATGGGTGGCTCCACCAACACGGTGCTGCACCTGCTGGCCGCGGCGCGCGAGGCCGAGCTGGACTTCAGCGTCTCCGACATCGACGCGGTCTCGCGCCGGGTGCCCTGCCTGTCCAAGGTCGCGCCGAACAGCCAGAAGTACCACATGGAGGACGTGCACCGGGCCGGCGGCATCCCCGCGCTGCTGGGCGAGCTCAACCGGGCCGGCGCCCTGCGCACCGGGGTCCGGGCCGTGCACTCCCCCGACCTGCGGAGCTGGCTCGACGCCTGGGACATCCGCGGCGGGTCACCGAGCCCCGCGGCGCTCGAGCTCTACCACGCCGCTCCCGGCGGCGTCCGCACCACGCAGCCGTTCTCCACGACCAACCGGTGGGCGACGCTGGACACGGACGGCGTCGGCGGCTGCATCCGGTCGGTCGAGCACGCGTACACCGCCGACGGCGGCCTCGCGATCCTGTTCGGCAACCTCGCGCCGGACGGTTGCGTGGTGAAGACCGCGGGCGTGGCCGAGGAACTGTGGAAGTTCACCGGCCCGGCGCGCGTCTTCGAGAGCCAGGAGCAGGCCGTCGACGGGATCCTCGGCAAGCAGGTGGTCGAGGGGGACGTGGTCGTCATCCGCTACGAGGGCCCGCGCGGCGGCCCCGGCATGCAGGAGATGCTCTACCCGACCTCGTTCCTCAAGGGCCGCGGACTGGGCAAGGCGTGCGCGCTGGTCACCGACGGCCGGTTCTCCGGCGGCACGTCGGGGCTCTCCATCGGCCACGTCTCGCCGGAAGCGGCGTCGGGCGGGCTGATCGCGCTGGTGGAGACGGGCGACGAGATCACCATCGATATCCCGGGCCGGTCCATCACGCTGAACGTCTCCGACGAGGAACTCGCCCAACGCCGCCATGAGCAGGAGCGGCGTCTTCGTCCTTTCTCGCCGGTTGATCGCGCCCGACCCGTCTCCGCCGCGCTCCGGGCCTACGCGTCCATGGCCACCAGCGCGAGCGATGGCGCTTACCGGCACGTCCCTGAGTAACCCCCTTTTCGGTACGCCGGACCGGCTCCCCAAAAGCAGTAACCACCGACCCGATGCCGCCCACGGATGTCCGCGGGCGGCACGGCCGTTGCCGGCCGCCGGGCCGAACAGCATCGGTGCGCTAGACGATGTCATTCACACAGCGCAGGACCGGTCGGGTGGTGAGCGCGGCTGGGTCGAGGTTGCGGGTGCCGGTCACCGTGAATGTCACCGACTCGCCGGCTAGGAGCGTCACCCCGGCCTCGTCGATCTCGGCTGCCGGGTCGAGGCGGTCCGGTTGCAGGGTCAGGTCGCGCAGGATGCTCCGTGCGGTGACGGTGACCCGCGCCGCACCGGCGGCCGGCTCGACCGTCGCATCGAACGTGGCCGGTGGCCACGGGATGTCCTTGTCCTCGGCGAAGAACCACCACGCGCGCTGCTCGCCGGCGTCCGCGACCACGAGCACCCCGGTCGGGTCACCCGCTATCGCCACGCCGGCCGGCAGCGGCAGCGTCGCCGCCGTACCGGGCTCGACCGTCGCGGTCAGCGTCGCCTCGGCCAGGATGCGTCCGGTCAGAGTGCGCCGGGAGACGAACGCCGACAGTGCCTGCGGCGTGGCCGAATCGTTGACCGCAACCAGCGCGGGCGCGCCGTCGCGCGGCTGGATGGTCAGCAGCCGGTCGGCGTACGCCCGGCGCATCGCGTACCACAACGGCTTCCGCCGGCCGTCCGAGTCCACGGCCGCCCAGGACGTCACGGGCCAGCAATCATTCAGCTGCCACACGATCGTGCCCATGCAGAGCGGCCGCAGCGACCGGAAGTGCTCGATACCGTACGCGACCGCGCGGGCCTGGTTCAGCTGCGTCAAGTAGTGCCAGTCGTCGAAGTCGCGCGGCGGCGGCAGGTGGTTGTCCAACCCCCGTTGCAGCTTGGCGTCTCCATCGACCGCCTTCTGATGGTGCGCCATCCCCCGCGAGTCGTGCGCCAGCGGATCGTCCGAGAGCGCGCGCCGCAGCGTCGCGTACGCGGGCGGACCCTGGAACCCGAACTCGGCGACGAATCGCGGCCGGTACGCGCGGTACTTGGCGTAGTCGTCGGTGTTCCACACGTCCCAGATGTGCGTCGTGCCGTGGCCCGAATCGTTCGGGTGCAGTTCCCGCGCGCCCGAGTACGGGCTGCCGGGCCGGTACGGCCGCGTCGGGTCCACTTCGGAGACCATCCTCGGCAGCAGTTCGAAGTAGAAGCCCGCACCCCAGGTCCGCCCGGCCAGCGGCTCCTTCCAGCCCCAGTCCTCGTACCCCCAGAGGTTCTCGTTGTTGCCGGTCCACAGGACGAGGCTGGGATGCGAGCTGAGGCGGACCACGTTCTCCCGAGCCTCGGCCGCGACCTCGGTGGCGAACGGCTCCTCCTCGGGGTACGCGGCGCAGGCGAACAGGAAGTCCTGGCCCACCATCAACCCGAGTTCATCCGCGAGGTCGTAGAAGTCCTCGGACTCGTACCGGCCGCCGCCCCAGACCCGTACGTAGTTGACGCTCGCGTCGCACGCCTGGGTCAGCCGCCGCGCTGACCGCCCTACCCTCTGGGCCACCAAAGCTCGGGATCCTCGACGGTGACCGTGAGAACGGCCTCGCGTCCGGTGATCCGCGCGACGGTCTCGCGGCCGGCGACCGCCGCGGCGATCGTCAACGGCCCTTCGCTGTCGCGGTCGAGCGTGATGTGCACGTCGACCCGCCCCCCTCCCGTCCTCGACCGTCACTTGTGGACGGACCTCGGCCAACCGCGCGCCGGACCACGTGTGCAGCCCGATGTCCTGCCAGATTCCGGCGGTGACCAGCGTCGGTCCCCAGTCCCAACCGAAGTTGCAGGCCATCTTGCGGATGAATGGGTAGGGCGCGGCGTACGCGTGGGGCCGGTCACCGAGCCGCTCCCGCCGAGCCTCGGCGTACGCATAGGCCGACTCGAACCGGATCCGCAGCCGGTTCGTGCCGGGCCGCAGCGCGCCGCGGGTGTCGAAGCGGCAGCGCCGGTGCATGTTCGCCGTCCGGCCGAGTTCGACGTCTCATCCCACTCCTCCCGACTTGACGGCGCCTTTCATGATTCCGCGCGCGGGGATCAGTTGCGGTGGGAGTCGATGTACGCCTCCATGCGCTCGGCCGGTGCCGGGCGGCCGAGTGCGAAGCCCTGGCCGTACAGGCAGCCGGCGCGCCGGGCCCGCTCGATCTCCTCCTCGGTCTCCAAGCACTTGGCCACGATCTCCAGGCCGAGCCGGCGACCGAGGCTCACCACCACGTCGATGACGGCCGGGCCAGTGGCGTTCTCGACCGGCGAGTTGACCAGCACACGATCGAGCTTCAGCATGTCGACCGGCAGCCGCCGCAGGTGCGACAGCGACGCCTGGCCGGCGCCGAAGTCGTCCAGCGCCGCGCGGACGCCGAGCTTACGCAGCCCGGCCATGGACGCGACGATCGCCGGCACGTCCTCCGCGATCCACGTCTCGGCCACTTCGATGACCAACCGCTCCGGATCGAACGCGTGCCTTTCGAGCGTCGCGGCCACCTGCTCGGGGAAGCGCGCGGTGAGCAGCTCGCGCGGTGCGACGTTCACCGACAGCCAGAAGTCGTTGTCCCCGGTGGACCAGTTCATGAGGTGGCGACAGGCCGCATCGAGCACCCACTCGTCCAGCTCGGCGGCGATGCCCAGGGCGCGGGCGATGGGCAGTAACTCGGCCGGCCGAATGGTGCCGAGCTTAGGGTGTCGCCAGCGCAGCAGCGCCTCGACGCCTACCGGCCGCAAGTCGCGCAAGCTGACCACGGGCTGGAAGACGACGTCGAGTTCGCCGCGGTCGGCAGCGCCGAGCAGCTGCTGCTCGAGGTCCATCCGGCGGTGCAGCTGGATCTCGACGTCGGTGTCGTACCACTCGACGCGGTCGCGGCCGAGCTGCTGGGCGCGCTTACGGGCCAGGTCGGCGTGCCGCAGCACCTCGTCGGAATCGGCGCCGCCGGCCAGTTCGGCCAGCCCGACGCTGGTGTGCAGCTCGACGGTCGCGCCCGGCAGCTGGTACGGCTCCATGAGCAGCGTGACCAGGCGGGTGGCCAATGCGTACGCGAGTACGGCGCCGTCCCGGGTGAGCACCGCGAACTCGTCCCCACCCAGGCGCGCCGGCACGTCGCCGTCGCCGAGCAGGCTCCGGATCCTCCGCCCGACCTCGATCAGCACGGCGTCGCCGAGCTCCCGGCCGTGCGCGTCGTTGATCTCCGCGAGCCCGTGCAGGTCGATCACCAACATGGTGCCCTGCTGCCCGGCACGCCGCCGGTACGCCAGCAGGTCGCGCATCACCGCCCGGCGGTTGGCCAGCCCGGTCAGCTGGTCCGTGTAGGACAGGCGATGCAGCATGCGCTCGAGATGACGGCGCTCGCCGACGTCGCGAACGTGCACCACCAGCGCCGCCACCTCGGGTACGCGGCGCTGATCGGACACCGTGGACTCGGTGTCGCGCCAGCGGGAGTGGCCATCCCGTAACCGGGCGTTGACCAGCGCCGGTGGCCCGTCCGCGTGCTCGCCGGCCAGCACGGACTCGATGATGGCCTGCGCGTCGGCGACATCGTCCGGGTGCAGCAGCTCGCGGAAGCTGCGTCCGACGACTTCGGAGTCGGCGAGCCCGAAGACCCGGGCCGCGGCGGGCGATTGCCACCGGATCCGCAGCCGCTCGTCCAGCACCAGGGTGAGGTCGGTGGCACCGGCGACCAGCGAGCGGAAGTGCGCCTCCTTCTCCTTGAGCTGGCTCGCGTACTGCCGGATGTCGCGCACCACCAGCAACTCGCGCGTCATCAGAACGATCACCATGGCGATGCCGAGGACGATCGCCGTGCGGTCGAAGGTGCCGACGACGATGAGGTGGTACAGCGCGGCGACGACACCGACCGAGGCGGGCACGGCCAGCAACGGGTAGGCCGAGAGATACTGCTCCGGCTCGGGCGACTCGACGCGCAGCGGCGGTTCGCGCCGGGAGCCGCCCTCGGCGGTCAGCGACAGCCCGGCGACGATCCCCAGGCCCAGCAGCGGCAGCCACACGGCGGGGTGGCCGGCCAGGACGAAGTTGACCACGACGCACAGGAAGATGAGGGTCGCGATGGCACCTATGCCACAGCGCAGCGCCGCTGGCCGGTGGACCCGGGCGCGCAGGACGATCACGGTCACCAACGAGACGCCGGCGGCCGCGCACAGTGTCGTCACGATCGCGGCCGTGGAGGTCTCCTCCATCGGGGTGATCAGGTAGGCGGCGAAGCCGACACTGACGCCCAGCCCGAGCCCGTCGAAGATCCGGCGGAGCCGGACCGGCAGGGTGGTGGCGGCGCCCGGCAACAGGGCCGCGCCGAGCACGTAGAGCGCGGCCGTGGTGGCGACACCGATGGCGGCGTACGCGCCGAAGCCGGGTGGGTCGATCAACGGCAGTGCCGCCGCCACCCCGGTCGCGACGGCCGCCATACCGACGAAGCCGGCGCCCCGGCACGCCGCGTACGTGCCATCGTCGTGGTGGATGGCCAGCGCCGTGCGGACCAGGCGCGACGCGGCCCAGAGCGCCGTGCCGCCGACGCCGATGGCGAGCGCTGCCGCCGCCGGCAGCAACCCGCCGGCGCCGGCCAGCAGCACGATCGCGGCGACCGCGGGCACGGCGACGAACGCCACCAGGTTGACGACCCCGGCGCGCGGGCGCGCGGTGGACGGCACTGCCACGTCGGCGGATCTCCTGCGATTCCAGACTGTGGGGGTCAGGGGGGTGGAACGGCGCGGAGGAGTCGTCGCACCCACACCGGGTAACGAGGCTCCCACGGATAGGTTACGGGCACGAATTGATCCTCGGCATGCCCCGGTCGTTCGGCGTACCCCGCCCGTGCGACATCACCCGCCCGCCACGGACGGCAAGACCTGTATCTCGGCACGCGCGGTCACCGGCGCGTCGAGGCCGCCGGCCCACCGGCAATCGGTGCCGTCGACGTACACGTTCACGTGGCGCCGGAGCGCGCCGCCCTCGTCCCGGATCCGCCGCTCGAGGCGCGGCCAGCGGGCACCGACCTCGTCCAGGACGGCCCGGAGCGTCCCGCCTACGGCGATCTCGAGCCGGGCCGCGCCGCCGGCGTCACCGCGCAGCACCCCGGGGACCAGGACGGTAGGCATCAGAGGCTCGCGGCTCGGACGCACAGCACGTCGGGCAGGTGTGCCACGACGGTGGACCAGGTCTCGCCCTCGTCCCGGCTGGCGAAGACCTCTCCGGACCTGGCCCCGAAGTAGACGCCGGCCGGATCGGCGTCGTCGGTGGCCATCGCGTCGCGCAACACCACTGGATAGAACGGGTCCTCGGGCAGGCCGCTGGCCTGCGGGCTCCACGTGGCGCCCGCGTCCGTCGACCGGAAGACCCGGCATCGCCGGTCGACGGGGTGCCGCTCGCCGTCCGCGGTCAGCGGGAAGTTCCAGATCACGCCGGCCCGGCGCGGGTGCGCGACGATCGCGAACCCGAAATCGGAGGGCAGCGTGTCGGCGATGGACTGCCAGGTGCTGCCGCCGTCCGAGGAGCGGTACACACCGTGATGGTTCTGCAGGTAGTAGCGATCCGGGTCGGCGGCGTCGCGAGCCACCTTGTGTACGCACTGTCCGAACTCCGGCCACGGATCCGGCAGGAAGTACGCCTTGACGCCGGTGTTCGACGGCGCCCAGGACGCACCGCCGTCCGCCGTCCGGTAGACGCCGCCCGTCGACATCGCGACCAGTACCCGGCGCGGGTCGTCGGGGTGCGGCAGGATCGTGTGGATCGCCTGGCCCCCGAAGCCGGCACCCCACTGCGTCCGGTGCGGGTGTTCCCAGAGGCCGCGTACGAGCTCGTAGGTCCGGCCGCCGTCCGTGGAGCGGAACAGCGCCGAGGGCTGGGTGCCCGCGTAGACCACTTCGGGTTCCGCCGGACCGCCCGGCGCGATCTGCCAGACCCGCTCGACCGCGACGCCGGCGTCAGTGGGGAAGGCCAGCGGCGCGATGTCCGACTCCTGCCAGGTGGCACCCAGGTCGTCGCTGAGGGCGACGCTGGGGCCGAAGTGCGAGCTGTCGACGCCAGCGAGCAGCCTCGGGGTGGTCCGCCGCGAGTCGATAGCAACCGCGTAGATCGCGTGACCGCTGAGCTGCACGTCGCCCACTCGCCACGATCGACGATCGTCGTCGCTGGTGGCCAGGAACAGGCCCTTCCGGGTGCCGATCGCGAGCAGGACCGTCATCGCACACACCTCGTCGAATGTGCCGTCGGTGGACGGCGACATTATGCGCCCCGGGTCCGACAGTCCGGCCTACCGCTCGGATGGAAGGATGTCCGGCGTGAGGAAGAAGCCCGTACTTCGCGTCCGCAGGTCCGGCGCCCTGGTGGTCGCCGCCTTGATCGCGTTGGTGGGCACGGTGCCGCTCGCCGGCGCCCGATCGACACTGGCACCGATCCTGGTGATCCCGCTCCTCGCGCTGATCTGGGCCTGGCGCGCCGGCACCGACGTCTACCCGGACGCGCTGCGGGTACGGGCGCTGTTCGGCTCCACCGTCGTCCCGTGGTCGCGAGTGACCGAGCTCGCGCCGGATCGGAACGGGCGGGTGTCCGCACTGCTCGACAACGGCAACGTCATCCGGCTCACCGGCGTGACCACGGCGAATCTGCCCATGGTCCTCGGCGCGGGGGGCCAGCAGATGTCCCCGGAGGCGGGGGAAGAGGACACGGCCGACGAGGAGGCGGGCGACGAAGCCCAGGACGGGGAAGCCCAGGACGGGGAAGCCCAGGACCAGGATGCCCAGGGCGGGGACGCGGAGAAGACCGCTCAGTAGCCGCCGACGACCTGGTTGATCAGCGGCTCGCCCGCGACGAAACGGCGGGCCTGGTCGCCGACCAGGCGGTACGCCCGCGGGAGTAGGCCCCGGACCGAGCCAGCGATGTGCGGCGTGAGGAACAGGTTCGGCAGCCGCCACAGCGGGTGCCCCGCGGGCAGCGGCTCGGGTTCGGTGACGTCCAGCGCCGCGGAGATCCGGCCCGTGGCCAGCTCGGCGACCAGTGCCTCGGTGTCCACCACCGGGCCGCGTGCGGCGTTGACCAGCAGCGCGCCGTCCGGCATCGCGGCCAGGAAGCGGGCGTCGACCAGACCGCGGGTCTGCTCGGTCAGCGGCACCACGAGCACCACCACGTCCGCGTACGGAAGCAGGTCCGGTAGCTCCTCGACCGCGTGCACGTCCTCGGCGGGCCGGGCGGTACGTGCCACCCGGGTCACGGTCACGCCGAACGGCGCCATGTGCCGCTCGATGGCATGCCCGATCGACCCGGCGCCGACGATCATCACCCGGGCGCCGGTCAGCTCGGCGGTCGGGGTGAACGAGGAGTACGCCCATTCCTCGCGCTCCTGCGCCCGTACGAATGCCGGGAATTGGCGCAATGCCCCGACCACCGCGCCGATGACCCATTCGGCGACGGGTGCGTCGTGCACCCCGCGGGCGTCGAAGAGCAGGACGCCCGCCGGGACCCGCCCGATCCAGACGTCCGCGCCGGCGGACAACAGCTGGATCACCCGCAGTCCGGTGAACTTCGGCAGGATGTCCGTCACCTGCGCGGTGGCCAGGAACGGCGGCACCCAGAACCGTACGTCCGCGGGGTCCGAGGGCAGGTGCTCGGCGTCCGGGCACACCTCGATCTCGATGCGGTCCGGCAGCTCGCCGAGCAGCTCGCGGCCCTCTTCGTGAGCGATCCAGACCTTCATGCGTTCAACCTAACCGGCGTGATCCCGGCGCGCCGGGCAGCCTCAGCCGGCACGGCTACCCTGGTTTGGACGAACGAGGAGGTCGCGTGATCGGACGCAGTAGCCGGTGCCGCGCGGTGGCCGTGACGCTCGGTGCGGTACTCGTGCTGAGTACGGCGTGCAGCTTCGGGCCGCCGGAGCCGGACCAGGCCGGCAAGCCGCCGAACCTCCCGACGCCCTCCACCTCGGCCAGTCCTGGCGACGCCGGCGACCAGGAGATCGCCGTCACGGTCCTCGCGAAGAAGCTCGACGTGCCCTGGGGCATCGCCTTCCTGCCCGACGGGTCCGCGCTGGTCACCGAGCGTGACACGGGCCGGATCCTCAAGGTCGGCCCCGACACCGGTGCGGACGGTCTGACAGTGACCGAGGTGCGACGGCTCTCCGAGGTCGACCCCGGCGGCGACGGCGGCCTCCTCGGCATCGCGGTCTCGCCCAAGTACAAGACCGACAACACCGTCTTCGTCTACTACTCGACCGAGCGGGACAACCGGGTCGCGAAGCTGGTGCGCGGGGCCAAGCCACAGCCCATCCTGACCGGCATTTCCCGGTCGCTGGGGAACAACGGCGGCGGGCTCGCGTTCGGGCCGGACGGGTTCCTGTACGTGGGCACCGGCGACGGAACCTCCACCGGCGCCCAGGCGCAGAACCCCAAGAATCTGAGCGGCAAGATCCTGCGGATCACCACCGCCGGCAAGCCGGCGCCCGGCAATCCCGGCAAGAACTCGCCGATTTGGGCGTCCGGGTTCCGCAACGTGCAGGGCATGGCGTGGGACTCCGGCAAGCGGATGTACGCCAGCGAGTCGAACCAGAAGGTCTATGGCGAGCTCAACCTGATCGTGAAGGGCAAGAACTACGGCTCCGGAAAAGGTGTAGAGGGCGCCAGCGCCGACGCCAAGCTCGCCAACCCTCTGGTGAGCTGGCCGATCGCGGACTCGTCGTGTGCCGGCGTGGCGGTCCTGGAGCGCATGATCGCCACGGCCTGCCTGCTCGGCGAGCGCCTCTGGCTGGTCAACACCACCGGCAACGGCACGCTGATCGGCCAGCCCCAGGCGCTGCTCACCGGCGAGTACGGGCGGCTGCGGGCGCTGGTCACGGCGCCCGACGGCTCCCTGTGGGTGAGCACATCGAACCAGGAGGACGGCGGTGACCCGCATCCGGACGATGACCGTCTCATCCGGCTCGTCTTCTCCGACGGCGGTGCCGGCCGAAGTTGATCAGCGTGATTGAGCCGTTGAAGGCGTTCCTGCGGAACGTCACGCGCTCCGTCGGCCCGGCCGCGGGGCGGGTGCTGCACAGCCGCTGGGCCGGGCGCGTCCGGATCGGTGCGGCCGTGGTTCTGGTCAGCGTCGGCAGCGTCGTCGTCGGCGTGATGCTGTTCGCGCAGACCCACATCGAGGTAGGCCCGTTCCATGCCGAGATGTCCGTCACCCCGTCCATCCACGGCGGCACCGAGGTCGACATCCCACCGCTGGGCTCGCTGCACCTCGACAGTCACAAGGGCCCCATCCATCTCAAGGTGGACCTCGGCTCGCTCGACCAGCGGCGTACCGAGGAGCTGATCGACGACCCGACCGCGATCAGCGCGGCCGGCCAGCACGCCATCGACGACGTGACCGGCGGCGTGCTGCGGCTCGGCCTGCGGGCGCTGGGCGCGGCCGTGCTCTGTGCGCTCGTGCTGTCCGCGCTGATCTTCCGCAGAGCCCGCCGGGTCGCCTGGTCGGGGGTGATCGCCCTGGCGGTGACCGGCGGCAGCCTGGGCCTCGCGGCCGGCACCGTGAATCCCGGCGCGATCGCCGAGCCACGCTACGAAGGCCTGCTGGTCAACGCGCCCGCGGTGGTCGGCGACGCCCGCCGGATCGCGGACAACTACGGCCGGTACGCCGACCAGCTCTCCGAACTGGTGACGAACGTCAGCCGCATCTACACGACGGTGTCGAAGCTGCCCGTCTACCAGCCCGCGGCGAACACGACCCGGATCCTGCACGTCTCCGACATGCACCTGAACCCGTCGTCCTGGGGCCTGATCAAGACGGTGGTGCAGAACTTCGACATCGATGCCGTGATCGACACCGGCGACATCGTCGACTGGGGCAGCACCGCCGAGGAGACGTACGTGTCCAACATCGCGAGCGTCAAGGTGCCGTACATCTACGTGCGGGGCAACCATGACTCGACGGCGATCCAGGCCGCGGTGGCCCGGCAGAAGAACGCGGTGGTGCTGGACAACCAGATCACCACGATCGGCGGCCTCACCATCGCCGGGATCGGCGACCCTCAGTTCACGCCGGACAAGAACGTCGTCGTGCCGCCGGTGAACGCCTACGACGCCAGGAGCAATCCGCTGTGGCTGAGCGGCGATCAACTGGCGTCGACAATCCGGGGCTCTGCGAAGAAGGTCGACGTCGCGCTCGTGCACGACCCGGTGATGGCGCAGCCGCTGGCCGGCGTGGTGCCGCTGGTGCTCGCCGGACACCTGCACAAGCGCGAGGTGAGCATGCTGCCTGCCCCGACTCCGGCGGACGGCGCGTCCGCGGCTCCGGCGGACGGCGCGTCCGCGGCGCCGACGCCCACGCCGACCGGGACCCAGGCGCCGGCGCCGACCCGGCTGATGGTCGAGGGCTCCACCGGCGGAGCCGGGCTCCGCGGGCTGGAGAACGACAAGCCGACGCCGCTGACGCTGTCGGTGCTCTACTTCGACGAGAACCACGTGCTGAAGGCGTACGACGACATCGAGCTCGGCGGCACCGGCGAATCCAATGTGGAGATGCAGCGCAACGTGATCGGCGTGAACCCCGAACCAACCACCGATCCGTCGGTCTTCAGCGGAGTGACGCCGGCGAACCCGCCGGCGAGCTCGGGCCCGTAGCCCGCGCCGCCCGCGCGGCCGGTAAGCCCCGCCGCCCGCGCGGCCGGTAAGCCGCGCCGCCGGCGGCGGCCCTTGAGCCGCGCCGCCCGCGGCGGCCCTTGGGCCGCCGCCCGCTCAGCCCGGCGGCCGCGTGACCGGGCCGGGACGCGCCGAGCGGGGCACGGCTACCACGGGACCCGGCGACGCGCGTACCCGAATCAGCCCTCGACGCCGAGGCGCGACAAGATCAGCTCGCGGACGGCCTTGGCATCCGCCTGGCCGCGCGTGGTCTTCATGACCGCGCCGACCAGCGCGCCCGCGGCCGCGACCTTGCCGTCGCGGACCTTGGCCGCGATGTCCGGGTTCGCGGCGATGGCCTCGTCGACGGCCGCGGTCAGCGCGCCGGTGTCGGAGACGACCCCGAGGCCGCGCGCGGCCATGACGGCGGCGGGGTCGCCCTCGCCGGCCACCACACCCTCCAGCACGGTACGGGCCAGCTTGTCGTTGAGTTTCCCGGCGTCCACAAGGCCCTGCAGCGCGGCGACCTGAGCCGGCGTTGCACCGACCGCGGACAGCTCGACGCCGGTCTCGTTGGCGCGCCGGGCCAGCTCGCCCATCCACCACTTGCGCGCACCGGCCGGGCTGGCGCCGGCCGCGATCGTCTCCTCGATCAGCTCGACCGCGCCCGCGTTCACCACCGACTGCATGTCGATCTCGGAGATGCCCCACTGCTGACGGAGGCGCTCACGCCGGAGGCGCGGCAGCTCCGGCAGCGTGGCCTTGAGCTCCGCGACCCAGGCCGGGTCCGGCGCGATCGGCACCAGGTCGGGCTCGGGGAAGTACCGGTAATCGGTCGCGGTCTCCTTGGAGCGGCCCGACCTGGTGTCTCCGGTTTCCTCGTGGAAATGCCGAGTCTCCTGGATCACCCTCCCGCCCGCGGCCAGGACACCGGCCTGCCGGATGATCTCGGACCGGACCGCGCGCTCGACCGAACGCAGCGAGTTCACGTTCTTCGTCTCCGTGCGGGTTCCCCACTGCTGGCCCGGGAGGTTCAGCGAGGTGTTCACGTCGCAGCGCAGCGAGCCCTGCTCCATGCGCACATCGGAGACGCCCAACGACCGGACGACGTCGCGCAACTCCGCCACGTAGGCGCGGGCTACCTCGGGGGCGCGGGCGCCGATGCCGGGCACCGGCTTGGTGACGATCTCCACCAGCGGGATGCCGGCCCGGTTGTAGTCCACCAGCGACTCGGTCGCGCCATGGATGCGCCCGGTGGCGCCGCCGACGTGCAGCGTCTTGCCGGTGTCCTCCTCCAGGTGGACGCGCTCGATGCCGATCCGGAACGTCTCGCCGTCCACCTCGATGTCGACGTAACCGTCCACGCACAGCGGCTCGTCGTACTGGCTGATCTGGTAGTTCTTCGGCATGTCCGGGTAGAAGTAGTTCTTCCGCGCGAACCGGCACCACGCCGCGATGGTGCAGTTCAGCGCCAGGCCGATGCGGATGGTGGCCTCGATGCCGGCGCGGTTCGCGACCGGCAGCGAGCCGGGCAGGCCGAGGCAGACCGGGCAGACCTGGGTGTTCGGCTCGGCGCCGAAGTTCGTTGTGCAGCCGCAGAACATCTTGGTGCGCGTGCCGAGCTCGACGTGCGTCTCGAGGCCGATGACCGGCTCGTAGGTCGCCAGCGCGTCTTCGTACGTGTCCGTCATCCGTATTCCTTAGAGAGCCGGCGGGGTGAACGTGCCGACGGCGGACTCGAGGGCCGCGGCCACCCGGTACATCCGGTCGTCGGCCAGAGTCGGGGCCATCACCTGGAAGCCGACCGGCAGCCCCTCGGACAGGCCGCACGGCACGGAGATCGCCGGGCCGCCGTACAGGTTGGTCGGGATCGTGAAGAGGTCCGCGAGGTACATCTGGTACGGGTCCGAGGTGCGCGAGCCGAACGGGAACGCCACGAACGGCGTGGTGGGCGACACCAACACGTCGACCTGCTCGAACGCGGCCTGGAAGTCCCGGGTGATCAGCGTGCGGACCTTCTGCGCCTGGCCGTAGTAGGCCTCGTAGTAGCCGCTGGACAGCGCGTACGTGCCGAGGATGATGCGCCGCTTGACCTCCGGACCGAACCCCGCCTCACGGGTCAGCGACATGACCTCTTCGAGCGAGCGGGTGCTGTCGTCGCCGACGCGCAGGCCGTACCGGACGCCATCGTAGCGGGCCAGGTTGGACGAAGCCTCGCTCGGCGCGATCAGGTAGTAGGCGGGCAGCGCGTACTCGAAGTGCGGGCAGGAGATCTCGACGACCTCGGCGCCGAGCTTGACCAGCGCCTCGAGCGACTCCCGGAACACGGCCATGACGCCCGGCTCCGCACCCTCGCCGGCGAACTCCTTCACCAGGCCGAGCTTGACGCCGGTCAGGTCGCCCGTCGCACCCAGCCGGGCCGCCGCGACGACGTCCGGCACGGGCGCCGGGATCGACGTGGAGTCGCGTTCGTCGTGGCCGGCGATGACGGCGTGCAGCAGCGCGGCGTCCTCGACGTTCCGCGCGCACGGGCCGGGGGTGTCCAGCGACGACGAGAACGCGATCAGGCCGTACCGGGACGTCCCGCCGTACGTCGGCTTGGCCCCGACCGTCCCGGTCACCGCGCCGGGCTGCCGGATCGAGCCACCGGTGTCGGTGCCGATCGCGAGCGCCGCCTCGTACGCGGCGAGCGAGGCGGCGCTGCCGCCCCCCGAGCCGCCCGGGATGCGCCCGAGGTCCCACGGGTTGTGCGTGGGGCCGTAGGCGGAGTACTCGGTCGACGAGCCCATCGCGAACTCGTCCATGTTGGTCTTGCCGAGCATCACGGTGCCGGCGGCGTGCAGCCGCTGGGCGATCGTCGAGTCGAAGGGCGGCTTCCAGCCTTCGAGGATCTTCGAGGCCGCGGTGCTCGGGATGCCCTTGGTCACGATCACGTCCTTGACCGCGACCGGGACGCCGGCGAGCGGCCCCAGCTCCTCGCCCCGAGCACGGCGTTCGTCGATCCGCTTCGCCCGTTCCAAGGCACCCTCGCGGTCCACGTGCAGGAACGCGTGCACCCGCTCGTCCACGGCCGCGATCCGGTCGAGGTGCGCGGTCGCGACCTCCACCGCGGAGACGTCGCCGCCGGCGATGAGGCCCGCGATCTGCGCCGCGGTCATCCTGGTGACGTCGGTCACGGTTCAGACCTCCTCGTCCAGGATCCGCGGTACGCGGAATCGACCCTCGTAGGCGTCGGGCGCGCCGGACAGCGCCTCGGCCTGGGTCAGGCACGGCTGCGGAACGTCGTCGCGGTACACGTTGGTCAGCGGCACGGAATGCGAGGTCGGCGGGATGTCATCGGCCGCCACTTCGCCGACCCGCGCGACCGCCTGCAGGATGACGTCGAGCTGCCCCGCGAACTGGTCCAGCTCCTGCTCGGTCACGGCAAGCCGCGACAGGCGCGCGAGATGCGCGACCTCTTCGCGGGAGATGGCGGCCATCCTGCCCTCTTTCCGTCGTCTTCAGTCGTCGACACTGACCGGTCGAGTCTATTTCGCCGTACACGGGCGTCGGGCGCCGACTCCCCCGGCGGTGGCGCAGGATGGGTGACCATGGATGCGATCGAGGTCCGGGAAGGCCGGCCGGCCGACGCCGATTTCGTCCGCCGCTCGCTGATGGACTCGATGGCCGGCACCGCTGTGGCCGGTCATGGCGAGCTCATCGATGCCATGCGGTTGCCGGCATTGGTCGCGTGGATCGACGACGAACCGGTCGGCCACCTCACCTATCGCCCGTCGGCGGCCGCCCCCGTCGCCGCCGCCCGACTCGTCGCCGCCTGGCTGGGAGGTCGTGACGCTGCATGCGGCGCGGCTCGGCCGGGGCGTCGGCGCGGCCCTCATGGCGGCGCTGCTGGACCGGGCACGGCAGGCCGGCGCCGCCCGGGTGTGGCTTATCACGACCAACGACAACACCAGGGCGCTGCGCTTTTACCAGCGCCTCGGGTTCGATCTGATACGCCTCGATCGGGACGCGGTGACCGAGGCCCGGCGCCGGCTGAAGCCCACCATCCCGACGCACTCCGACGGCATCCCGATCCGGCATGAGTTGGAATTGGAATGGCGGCCGGGAGATCCCGTGTAGGTCTGGGTGCGCCCGTTCCGCGGCGCGCGCACCCCGCGGGACCGTGGAGCCATGAACTACCGGGACCACGTACGCGACTACGAGAAGCACGCCCGGCAGCGGACCCAACTGGTCGAGCGCTGGCCGACCGGCGGCCGGTTCGAGCCGGCGCTCGTGCGCAGCCTGCAGCGCTTCCAGGCCGGCGAGGACGGCGACGGCGCCAGCCTGATCGCCAAAAGTGCGAAGGCTGGCGACCACGATTATCTGACCGCGGTCCGCCTGTTCGTCGCGGAGGAGCAGAACCATGCCCGCCTGCTGAAGAATGTACTCGCCTACGCGGACCAACCAACGATCGACGGCCACTGGTCCGACACGGTATTCGTGGCCGTCCGCCGCGCACTCGGCCTGCGACTCGAGCTGATGACACTGATGCTCGCCGAGGTGGTGGCGCTGCGTTACTACCGGGCGCTGCGGGACGGCGCGGCCGACGCCGTGCTCGCCGACGTGGCCGGCCGCATCCTCGCCGACGAGTAGCGCCACGTCCCTTTCCACATCGACCGCCTGCGGGACGGGTTCACCGGCACGCCGGCGCCGGCACGACTGGTGAGTGTGGCCTTCTGGTGGTTGCTGATGACCGGCGCCACGCTCGTTGTCGCGGTCGACCACGGCCCCGCGCTGCGGGCGCTTGGTGTCCCAGCCCGCCGCTTCGTGGCCGACGTCCTCGCCACGTTCCGCCCGATCGCGCGCGAGGTCTTTCTCCGCCCTCGCGCATTCCGTCATGAGATGAGCGCGACCAGGGACGCCGTACCCGGTCGCACCGGGCGATAGCGGTCCAGGCACACCGCGACATCGGCGGCCGGCATCGGGCGGCCCTGGAACCACCCCTGGGCCGCGTAGCAGCCGCCACGTCCACTCGTCCCCACCCTCGGCGACCACGGGGCAACCCCAGTGCCCCGGCCACGTCGATGATCGAGAACACGATCGCCGCATCGCGGCGATCAGCGGCCGCGCCCGTCGATCTTCACCTCGGCCAGCAGCAGTCGATGTACTCCGTATAGGGAAGGTTGGTGGCGCTATATACCACCACCGATCTTCCGCTTAGGTGGCACCAACGCTGCGTCGCCGGGAGCTAGCGCTTAAGTCGCGCTGGCCATCCGGTGGGGCGTCGAAGCGGCGATGGTCTACTAGGCCCGGCGGCCACCGGGGGCCGGGCGCCACGCAAGGCCGGAGCGCCACGCAAGCCCGCCACCCATGACCAGGCGCGCAGCCCAAAGCCGCGGGCGACGCGCAGCCTGGAAACGCTCCGGAAGCCGAAAGCGCCGCGGACCCCCTCGCGCGCTGGCCTATGTGTCCGTCGGTGGCTCCGCCTTGGGGTCCGGGGCAATCTCGGCCACCGCGCGGGCTGCCTCCGGGCCGTCTGCCAGCAGGACCGCGAAGCCCTGCTCGTCCAGCACGGGCACCTTGAGCGACAAGGCCTTGTCGTACTTGCTGCCGGGGTTGTCGCCCACCACCACGAACGATGTCTTCTTCGAGACCGAGCCGCTCACCTTGCCGCCTCGGGACGTGACCGCCTCGGTCGCCTGGTCGCGGGAGTGCGTGGCGAGCGTCCCGGTCACCACCACAGTGAGCCCCTGGAGCGGGCGCGGACCGTCTTCGGTGCGTTCGTCCCGCATCTGGACGCCGGCCTCGCGCCACTTGCGGACGATGTCCCGGTGCCAGTCAACGGCGAACCACTCGTTGAGGCTCTCCGCGATCGTGGGGCCCACCCCTTCCACCGAGGACAACTCCTCGAGCCGGCCGCCGGCGATGGCCGACTCGATCGCGTCCATCGAACCGAATTGGCGGGCCAGCGCCTGCGCGGCGGTCGGGCCGACGTGCCGGATGGACAGCGCCACGAGCACCCGCCACAGCGGGCGGGTCTTCACCTCCTCGAGGTTCTCCAGCAGCTTGACCGCGTTGCTGCCGAGGCTGCCGTCCTTGTTGACGAAAAACGGCGAACGCAGCAGATCGTCGGCGGTCAGCCGGAACAGATCTCCCTCGTCGGCGATGATGCCCGAGTCGAGCAGCGCCTGAGCCGCCTTGTAGCCCAGCACCTCGATGTCGAAGCCGCCGCGACCGGCGAGATGGAACACCCGCTCGCGTAGCTGGGCCGGGCAGGACCGCGTGTTCGGGCAGCGGATGTCGACATCGCTCTCCTTGGCGGGCGCGAGTTCGGTGCCGCAGGCCGGGCAGTGCGTCGGCATGACGAACGGATGCGCGTCGTCGGGGCGCAGGTCGATCACCGGGCCAAGCACCTCGGGGATGACATCGCCGGCCTTGCGGAGCACGACCGTGTCGCCGATCCACACGCCTTTGCGTTCGACTTCGCGGGCGTTGTGCAAGGTGGCGAGCGCGACCGTCGAGCCCGCGACGCGTACGGGATCAAGCACCGCGAACGGCGTCACCCGGCCGGTTCGCCCGACGTTGACGTCGATGTCCAACAGCTTGGTGGTGACTTCCTCGGGCGGGTATTTGAACGCGATCGCCCAGCGCGGTGCCCGGCTCGTCGAACCGAGCCGGCCCTGGATGGCGACCGAGTCAACCTTGATCACCACACCGTCGATCTCGTGCTCCACGTCGTGCCGGTGCTCGGCGTAGTACGCGATGTAGTCCCGGACGCCCGGCATCCCGTCGACCCGCCGCCACCGATCGCTGGTGGGCAGACCCCAGGACTTCAATGCCTCGTACGCATGCGACTGTGAGTCCGGCGTGAACCCCACCCGGGCGCCGATCCCGTGCACGACCATCCGGAGCCCGCGGGACGCGGTGATCCGGGGATCCTTCTGCCGCAAGCTGCCGGCCGCGGCGTTGCGCGGGTTGGCGAACGGGGACTTACCGGCCTCCACCAGCGACGCGTTGAGGTCGGCGAACGCGGACGCCGGAAAGTAGATCTCGCCACGCACCTCGAGCAGGTCGGGCGGGTTGTCGTCGGCGAGGCGCTCGGGGATCTCGCGGATCGTCCGGACGTTGGACGTCACGTCCTCGCCCGTGCGCCCGTCGCCGCGCGTAGCGCCGCGGACCAGCCGTCCCTTTTCGTACGTCAGGTTGATCGCCAGGCCGTCGACCTTGAGCTCGCAGATGAACTGCACGGGACCGCCGGCGTCGCGCTCGGTGCGCTCGGCCCAAGCCTGCAGTTCGTCCTGGTCGAAAACGTTGTCGAGCGACATCATCCGCTCGGCGTGCTGCACGGGCGTGAAGAGGGTGGAGAACGTGCCACCCACGTTCTGCGTCGGCGAGTCGGGGGTGCGGAGCGCGGGAAACCGCTCCTCCAGTGCCTCCAGCTCGCGCAGCAGGTGGTCGAACTCGTCATCGGAGATCGTCGGGGAGTCCAGCACGTAGTAGCGGTATTGATGGCCGCGCACCTCGTCGCTGAGCTCAGCGTGCCGGGAGCTGGCCTCGGGCGTCGGCTCGGCGCCCGCGGCGGCCTCCTGGGCCCGGGTCGGATGCCCCTCTGCCAGCTCCTGAGCGATGTCGACCTCGGCCTGCGACTCCCCAGCCGTAGCCGGCCCGATCGAAGTCTGCCCAGCCGCGGTTTGCCCGGCCGAGGATCGCTCACCCGATGCCGGCCCAGCCGCCTTCTTGGCCACCGATACCTCCGTTCCCGTTCCTACCGGCACGTTAGTCGCTGCCACCGACATTTTGCCGGTCACGCACGGCGCGAGACGCCAGCGGAGATAGCGCGCACGGAGAATCGCGGCCGGCCCGCAACGAATGCGACGCCCGAGTGCGCTCGCTCACCAAACGAGGCAGAACGGATGGCCGACCGGGTCCGCGTATACCCGGAACGTCTCGCCGCCGCCCTCGGCCAACCGCGTCGCGCCGGCGGCGAGCGCCCGTTTCTCGGCCGTCTCGATGTCGTCCACCCGTACGTCGAGGTGGAACTGCTGCGGACGGGTGGGATCCGGCCATCGCGGCGGCCGCAGGTCTGGTGCCTTCTGGAACGCCAGGTCAGGTGCGTCGGAGTCGGTGCCGATGGTGACCCAGTCGTCCTCCTCGTCGACGAGGTGCATGCCGAGGAGCTCGGAGTAGAAATGGGCCAGCGCCCGGGGATCGGGGCAGTCGATGACGACGGTTTCGAGGTGTCCGATCATGCCCGTCATGATGCCCGGCGGGTATGACAGAAACGGTGGGCCGTCAGACCTCCGCCAACCGGCGACCGGCGTCCCGGCAGGCGGCGAGCACCGTGCGTACGTACTGGTCGGGCGCTCCGGCAAGCCCGCACGCCGGCGTGACCACGACCTGTCGCGGCAACCGCTCGGCCGGGAAACCCAGACGCGTCCAGAGCGTTCGTACCCGCTCGGCGATGGCCTTGGACGACGGCGCCTGACCGTTCGACGGCGGCCGCGTGGGCGCGGCGCCCGCGAAAAGCCCGAGACCGGCCTCGAGTGCCTCGCCCAGCGGGTCGAGATGCTCGACCAGAGAAAGGTCGAGCGCGACGGCCGCGGCCCCGGCATCCCGCACGACCTGCAGCGGTACGTCGGGAGCGCAGCAGTGCACGACGGCCGGCACGCCGGTGGCGTCCACGACAGTTCGCAGCGCGTCGGCGGCCTCGGGGGCGGCCACGGCGCGGTACGCGCTCAGCCCGCTCTCCGTCGGAACCCGGCCGGCCATGATCGCAGGCAGTGACGGTTCGTCCAGCTGGAGCAGTATCGATGCCCGGGGCATGCGTTTCTGCACGTCGGCGACGTGCCGCCGGAGGCCCTCGGCCAGCGAGCCGGTGAGGTCGCGGACCGCACCGGCGTCGCGTAGCAGCCGGCCGCCGACGGGCAGGTCGACGCCGGCGGCGAGGGTCCACGGTCCGGCCGCTTGGATCTTGAAGGTGCCGGCGTACCCGTCGCCCACCTCGGTGAGCTCATCGAGGTCGCGTTCGAGCAGGTCCGCGGTGCGGCGCATGTCCTTGCCGGGACGCGGTGCGGCCTGCCATCGGCCCACGTAAAGCTGGACCGGCAGGTCGACGAGGAGCCCGGCGGTACGGCCGATGACGTCGGCCCCGGGGCCACGGTCGGGCAGCTCGGGCAGGTGCGGGAGGTCAGGCAGCTCACCGAAGACGAGCCGCAGGGCCTCGGCGATGTCCGTGCCGGGCAGCGACCCGACCCCGGTCGCCGCGCCCGGGGGCCAGGGAAAGTCAGGCACTCTGCGCCGATCGGACGGCGCCGGTAGCCGACGCGGACGAACCGCTGGCGATGGTGGCCGAACCCAGCACGATGTCGCCGTCCGGGTCGGGCCGGTAGGCCACGATGGCCTGGCCGGCCGCCACACCCCGCGCCGGCGTGCGCAGCTGCGCCGTGAGCCCGCCGTCGTCGACGGTGACCATGGCCTGGACCACCTCGCCGTGGGCACGCAGCTGGACGTCGCACTCGACCGGCGTGCGCTCGCCGTGCCAGACCGGCCGGGTCGCCTTGACGGAGTCGACCGCGAGGTCCTCCTTGGGTCCGACCGTCACCGTGTTGGTCTTCGGGGTGATCGACAGCACGTAGCGCGGCCGCCCGTCCGCGGCGGGCACCCGCAGGTCGAGGCCCTTGCGCTGGCCGACCGTGTATGCGTACGCGCCGTGGTGGGTACCGACCTTCGCACCTGTACGCGCGTCCACGATGTCGCCCGGCGCCTCGCCGAGCCGGGATGCGAGGAATCCACGAGTGTCGCCGTCGGCGATGAAGCAGATGTCGTGCGAATCCGGCTTGTCCGCGACCGCGAGGCCGCGCTCGGCGGCCTCGGCGCGCACCTGCGCCTTGGTGGAGTGGCCGAGCGGGAACACGGCGCGATCAAGCTGAGCGCGGGTGAGCACGGCCAGCACGTAGGACTGGTCCTTGGCGAGGTCGGCGCTGCGCCGCAGCAGGCCGTCCGCGCCGAGGCGGGCGTGGTGGCCGGTCACGACCGCGTCGAAACCCAGGGCCACGGCCCGGTCCAGCACGGCGGCAAACTTGATCTTCTCGTTGCAGCGCAGGCACGGATTGGGGGTACGGCCGGCCGCGTACTCGGCGACGAAGTCCTCCACCACGCTCTCGTGGAACGGCTCGGCCATGTCCCAGATGTAGAACGGGATGCCGATGACGTCAGCGGCCCGCCGGGCGTCTCGAGAGTCCTCGAGCGTGCAGCAGCCGCGAGCGCCGGTGCGATACGCCTGCGGGTTGCGCGACAGCGCAAGGTGAACGCCGGTGACGTCGTGGCCGGCGTCATGAGCCCGCGCGGCAGCCACGGCGGAGTCGACACCGCCCGACATTGCAGCCAGCACCCTCATGCGGACAAGCCTATCCGCCGCCTCCGACAGCTCCGCACGGCGTGCTGGAGACGGCAGGCACTCAGCGGGGTGTCTTCCAGGCCGTCGCCCGGCGGGCGCGCTCTACCGCGGCCGGCAGGGCGGCCAGCAGTGCGTCGACGTCCGCCTGCGTGGACGTGTGGCCCAGCGTGAAGCGGAGCGACGACCGGGCGCGGCTGTCGCCGGCGCCCATCGCCAGCAGGACGTGGGACGGCTGCGCCACGCCGGCCGAGCATGCCGAGCCGGTGGAGCAGGCGATGCCTTGCGCGTCCAGGAGCAGGAGCAGCGCGTCCCCCTCGCAGCCGGGGAACGAGAAGTGCGCGTTGCCGGGCAGCCGATCGACCGGTTCGCCGTTGTAGACCGCGTCCGGGACTATCGAACGAACCCCCGCCACCAGGTTGTCCCGCAGTGCGCCGACGCGGGTGGCGTACTCCTGCTGATTCTTGACCGCGGCCTCGACCGCCACCGAGAAGGCCACCACGCCGGGGGTGTCCACGGTGCCAGAGCGTACGTCGCGCTCCTGGCCGCCGCCGTGCAGCAGCGGCGTGCATTCGACATCGCGGCCGAGCAGGAGCGCGCCGACACCGATGGGGCCGCCGAGCTTGTGGCCGGTGAGTGTGAGCGCGGCGGCGCCGCTCGTGGCGAAATCGACGGGGATCTGTCCGACGGCCTGCACCGCGTCGGTGTGGAACGGGATGCCGGCCTGGGCGGCCAGCGCGGCCAGTTCGGGGACCGGCTGGATCGTGCCGGTCTCATTGTTGGCCCACTGGGCGCTGATCACGGCGATCTCGTCGGCGTGGGACGCCAGCAGATCACGATAGAACTGGACGTCGATCCGTCCGGACGCCGAGACCGGAAGCAGGTCGACGGTCGCACCCTCGTGGGTGCCGAGCCATTCGACGGCATCCAGCACGGCATGGTGCTCGACCGAGGAGGCGACGAGCCGCCTGCGACCGGCCGGGGCAGCCCAGAACAAGCCTTTCGCAGCGAGGTTGTCGCTCTCGGTCCCGCCGCTGGTGAAGACCACCTCGGACGGACGGGCTCCAAGCACCGCGGCGATGCGCTCGCGGGACTCCTCGACGAGCCGGCGAGCGCACCGGCCAGCGGCGTGCAGAGACGACGGATTGCCGACCTTCGCGGCGGCGTCGACGTATGCGTCGAGCGCCTCGGGCAGCATCGGCGTGGTCGCTGCGTGATCCAGGTATGCCATCAACGAAAGCTTATGCCGTCGCGACAGCGCCGATAGGACCGGCGATGCGATCACCACGACACCGCCCCAATAGTGACGAACATCACCCAAGGTGGCGACCGAGCCGACCCAAGCGGGGAGGGCCGCACGGCCGCCGGAAGGCGGCCTTGGCGGCGCGCAACCGACGCGGATTGCGCCCGTCGTTGTCGAGGGTGCCGAAAATGACCAGGCGGAGCCGACGTCGTTTTTGGTGCCCTCGACAACGACCTAAAGGGGCGCAATCCCAGCCGAGCGCAGCGAGGCCGGCTAGCACAGCGACTACTTCCGCTTGCGGATCTCTTCGTCGGCCTGCGGGACGACCTTGAACAGGTCGCCGACCACGCCGAAGTCGGCCAGCTCGAAGATCGGCGCCTCGGCGTCCTTGTTGACCGCGACGATCGTCTTGGACGTCTGCATGCCGGCGCGGTGCTGGATGGCCCCGGAAATGCCGAGCGCGACGTACAGCTGCGGGGATACGGTCTTGCCGGTCTGGCCCACCTGGAACTGGTGCGGGTAGTAGCCGGAGTCAACCGCGGCCCGGGACGCGCCGACCGCGGCGCCGAGCAGGTCGGCCATCTCCTCGACCAGCTTGAAGTTGTCGGCGTTGCCCACGCCACGGCCGCCCGACACCACGATGGAGGCCTCGGTGAGCTCGGGGCGTGAGCCCTTCTGCTCGGCGACCCGATCGACCACCCTGGCCAGCTTGTCGGCGTCGCTGGCCTGCACGGTGAGCTGCTCGGTGGACGGCGACGCGGGGGCCGGCGACGGGGTCACGGAGTTGGGCCGGATGGTGACGATCGGCAGCCCGCGGGTGACCTTGGACGTGACGATCGTGGAGCCGGCGAAGATCACCTGGGTGGCCTTGCCGTCCGGAGTGACCGCGACCGCGTCGGTCAGCAGCCCGTTGTCGAGCTTGACCGCGAGCCGGCCGGCGATCTCCTTGCCCTCCTGGGTGGAGGCCAGCAGGACCGCGGCGGGCTGTACCCGCTTGATCAGTTCGGCTATCGCGGTGGCCTTCGGCGCCACCAGATAGCCGTCGATCTCCTCGCCCTCGCCCGCGTAGATCTTGCGCGCGCCGTACTCGGCGAGCTTGCCGGCGAACTGCGCCGCCGCACCCTCGCCGCCCAGTACGACCGCCGACGGCTCGCCCAGGTCGCGGGCGATCGTCAGCATTTCCAGGGTCACCTTCTTGACGCCGGCAGCCTGCGAGGCCTCGACGACGACCAGAACCTCAGCCATGTGTCTCCTACCTCTCAGACGAACTTCTCGGACGCCAGGAACTCGACGAGCTGCGTGCCGCCCGTACCGTCGTCAACGATCTTGGTCCCGGCGGACCGTGCCGGGCGCTTCTGGAACTCGATCACGGCGCTCGTGGCACCGGCGAAGCCGACCTCGTCGGCGGCCACGCCCAGGTCCGCGAGCGAGAGCGCCTGCACCGGCTTCTTCTTCGCGGCCATGATGCCCTTGAACGACGGGTAGCGCGGCTCGTTGATGGTGTCCCAGACGCTCACGATGGCCGGCGTGGACGCGGTGACGACCTCGTAACCCTCGTCGGTCTGCCGCTCCACGGTCAGCGTGGAGCCGTCCACGGTCAGTTTGCGGGCGCCGGTGAGCGCGGCCACGCCGAGGCGCTCGGCCAACATGTGGGGCATGACCTGGACCCGGCCGTCGGTCGACTCGGCGCCGCAGATCACCAGGTCGGCATCGAGCGTACGGAGGGCGGCCGCGAGCACCTTTGAGGTGGCCACGGCGCAGGAGCCGTGAAGCGCGCCGTCCTGCACGTGGACGGCCTTGTCCGGTCCCATCGACAACGCCTTGCGGATCGACTCGGAGGCGCGTTCGGGGCCCATCGTCAGGACCGTCACCTCGCCACCGTGCGCCTCCTTGATCTTCAGCGCCTCCTCGATGGCGTACTCGTCCATCTCGTTGATGACGTTGTTCGCCGAGCCGCGCTCGACCGTGTTGTCGCCCGCGCTCAGGGCGCGCTCGGCACCGGAGTCGGGCACCTGCTTGACCAGTACGACGATGTTCATCGCGCTTCGACGACCCTCCTGTTGAACGCGGAGTTGCGACTCCCCGTACGTTACCCGCCAGTAGCTTGCCTTTGACGGGCACCGAGAGTGACACGGCTCACCCACGGCCATGCCCGTCCGCACCTCATCCTCCCCCACCGGTTGTGCCTCCTGCGCCCGACTCCGGCTCCTTCGTGACCCTCGCGGCCGATAATCGGCGCGTGTTCGGTGCCCTGCGGCAATGGTTCGATCCCGAGAAGACCGAGAGCGTCGGCCAGACGCCCGACTACCGCTTCTCGCTGGCCAACGAGCGCACGTTTCTGGCATGGATCCGCACCGGGCTGGCGCTGATCGCGGGCGGACTGGCCTGTGCCCAGTTCCTGCCGCCGCTGCCGATCGAGCACCTGCGCGAGGGCATCGCCATAGCACTGCTGGTGCTGGGCGGCGTGGTGGCGCTGCGTGCCGTGGACCACTGGGCCCGTACCGAGCGGGCGATGCGGATGGGCACGGACCTGCCGGCGTCGCGCTTCCCGGCGGTGCTGGCCATCGTGGTGGCGCTGGGCGCGCTGCTGTTGGTGATCGCGGTCCTGATGCGGGCGGCCCGATGACGGCCGCGGCGATGCGCGCGGTCGCCGTACCGATCCGGGCCGTCCGATGACCACCGAGTGGACGCCGGATCACGGCGCCTCGGCCGAACGGACGAGGCTGGCCTGGCGGCGGACCGTACTCTCCGCCGCGGCGGTCGGGCTGTTGGCGGTCCGGCCCGCGTTCGCGCCGCACGCCGGGGCGTCGGCGGTGCTGGTCGCGGCCGCCGCGATGGCCGCCTGGGCGGCCTTGACCGCGCTGGCGTACGGGCGGGCGCGAGGGCTCGCGGGCCATCCGCCGCGGCCCGCCCGCCGGACGATCACGGCATACGCGTCGATCACGATCGGGCTTGCCGTCCTCGGCGGACTGGTTGTCCTCATGTGATCGGTGCCGTTCCGGCCTGGGCGCGGCATCATTGCCTCATGGTCCGGTTGTTCATCTTCCTGGCTGCGGTGCAGCTCGTTCTTCTTGTGCTCGCGCTCATCGGCTCGCTGTCGGTGGACCGGGTACGCACCATGCCGCGCGCACTCTGGGTCGTGGTGATCCTGCTGATCCCGCTGCTCGGCCCCATCGCATACTTCGTCTTCGGCCGCCCGCTTCCGGCGCCCCAGGAAAGTGGCCCGGTCCGCCGAACCCGGCCACGCCCCGCCTCCCCGGACGACGACCCGGACTTCCTCCGATCGATGGATACCGAGCAGTCCCGCCGCGACCGCGAGCTCCTCGCTCAGTGGGAGCGCGAACTCAAGAACGGCGAGGAGGAGTAGGCGCCGGCCTCAGGCCAGGTTGGACGAGCGCGGGTACGCGTCCGCCGGGTCGGTCAGCACGTTGACCAGATAGGGAACGCCCGACGCGAAGGCGCGCCCGAGCGCGGGGCCGATGTCCGCGGACTTCTCCACGGTTTCCCCGGCCCCGCCCAGCGCCTTCACCACGTCGTCGTAGCGCAGGCCCGGCTGCAGGTCGGCGGCGACGTCATAGCCGTACATGGCCTGCATCGGGTGCTTTTCGAGGCCCCAGATGCCGTTGTTGCCGACCACGATCACCACGGGCAGCTTCTGCCGGACCAACGACTCGACGTCCATCAGCGAGAACCCGGCCGCGCCGTCGCCCATGAGTACGCAGACCTGCCGGTCGGGGTACGTCACCCGGGCACCCATCGCATAGCCCATGCCGGTGCCGAGGCAGCCGAACGGACCCGGGTCCAGCCAGGTGCCGGGCTGGGCCGGCTCGAGGTAGCGACCGGCGTACGACACGAAGTCGCCGCCGTCGCCGATCGTCACGGCGTCCGGGGCCAGAACCTTGCGCAGCTCACCGTAGATGCGGGCCGGCTTGATCGGGTCGGTCTCGGCGGCCATCGCCTCGGCGTCGCGCGCCTTGCCGGCGTCCTCGGCGGCACGCAGGCCCTCGATCCAGTCGGCGTGGCTGGCGCGCTTGCCGCCGAAGTCCGCGATGGCGGAAAGGATCAGTCGCAGGTCGCCCGCCGGCGACACCGCGGTCTCCACGTGCGCGGCGCGCTGACTCGGGGCGTCCACGATGTGTACGACCTGGGCGGCCGCGAACTCGCCGAACCCGAGGCGGAAGTCGAGCGGCGTACCGACGACCGCGACGACGTCGGCCTCGTTGAGGGCGGGCCGGCGCGCGCTCGCGAAGGCCAGCGGGTGCCCCGGCGGCAGCGCGCCGCGACCCATGCCGTTGGTGAACACCGGCACCCGCAGCGCCTCGGCGGCCTCCCGCAGGGCCGCGACCGCGTCGCCTCCCCACACGTCGGAGCCCGCGATGATCACCGGCCGTTCCGCGCCGGCCAGCAGGGCGGCCGCGCGCTGCACTTCGTCGGGATCCGGCGTGATCACCGGCACGTCGGGGCGGCTGGGGGCAGCCGCGTCCTCGGTGGAGAACAGCACCTCGAGCGGCACATCGAGGAAGGCCGGCCCGCGGTGCGGGGTGAGCGCGGCGGTCAGCGCGTTCGCCACCTCCGCCGGGATGGCGGACGTGCCGGAGACGGTCGCCGCGTACTTGGTGACGGGGGCGACCAGCGGCAGGTGGTCGATCTCCTGGAGGCTGCCGGAACCCCAGCGGAACGCGGGCGCGCGGCCCCCGATCACGAGCACCGGCGACGCGTTGAACAGCGCTGTGGTCAGGCCCGAGATGCCGTTCGTTACGCCGGGGCCGGCGGTGAGGACGGCCAGCCCGGGGCGACGCTGCAGCTTCGCGACGGCCTCGGCGGCGAAGACGGCGGACTGCTCATGCCGTACGTCGTAGATGGCGAAGCCCGACCGGTGCGCGGCGTCGTAGAGCGGGAACACGTGGCCGCCGGACAGCGTGAACATCTCGGTCACGCCGTACGCCCGCAGGGCCGCCAGCGCCAGATCGCCACCGTGGCCCTCGATCATCTCCGCCATGCCTACTCCCGCCCCTCGGTGTCTGGAGTGGAACGCTACCGGGCCGCCCGGAAAAGATGAATCCGGCTCACGCTAGGCGGCTGCGGAACAGCTCCGCGAGGTCGTCGGCGAGATGCGTCGCGGCCTCCCGGAACGGCTCCCCCGTCCCGTAGCTGTACGCCAGGACCATCGCGAGCAGCGGCACGGCGATCAGCACGATGATGCTGAGCAGCACCTGCAGGAAGCGCAGGAACCCACCGGGACGGCGCTTGGGGCGCGGGCGGGCGGCGGGCGGGCGCGCGGACGGCGGCCGGGCTCCGGACGGGCGCGCGGTGTTCGGGCGGGAGGCGGGCGGCCGCGAAGCCGCGGACCGCGGCGGGGCCGCGGCCTCCCGGCGCGAGGCGCCGGAGGATCCGGGGCTGGCCGGCGACGTCGGCCGGGTGGCCGACATCGGCCGAGTGGCCGACAGTTGCCGGGTCGGCGAGACGGCCGGCGACGCCGGCCGAGCCGGATCGACCGGAGGCCGCGCCGGGCTGCCCGGCGCCGCGGCCGCGCCGCGGTTCGTCTCGGGCCTCCAGGACGGCGCGTCCGGATGCCAGGACGGCTCGTCCGCGACCGTCTGGTCAGGATCGGGCGTCCACGGCTCGGGAACCGCGTGCGGCCACGGATCGACCGGGGGCGGTGGATCGGCGCCCGGACGCCGGGTACGCACGGTCTCCTGATCGTCGACGGAGGCGGACGGCCCGACGGAACCAGAGGGCGCGCCGGATCCGGACGGCCCGACGGAACCGGACGGCCCGGCAGAACCGGACGGCCCGGCGGAACCAGACGGCCCGGCGGAACCAGACGGCGCGACCGACCCCGACGGCGCGGCGGAACCGGACGGCCCGACCGACCCCGACGGCGCGGCGGATCCGGACGGCCTGGGTCCGACGACCGGGCCCGCCGTGCCGTTCAGCCCGGCGGCCGCGGACGGCCCGGCGGAGGCACCGGCCGGGGCCGGACTGGTCAGGGACGATGCCGGCACGCGTACCGTTGCGGACTCGCCGGGGCGAGCGGCGACCACCGTTTGCGCATCGCCGCGGCGGGGGGACACCACCGTCTCGGAGTCGCGGCGGCGGGCCGCCGCCAACCGCAACTCCGCGGTCGGGCCGGGTGCGGCCGGTCCGGTCGCCAGCAAGGCGGCATCCGCGAGGATGCTGCCCTCCGCGACCACCAGCTCGGGCTGCTCGATGACCACCGGCGCCTCGCCCAGCTCGCGGTGCAGCAGCGTCGCGACCAGCGGGATCCGGCTGGCGCCGCCGACCAGGAACACCCCGGCCAGCCGGCCTTCCGGTAGATCCGCCCAGCGCAGCAGGCGCCGGGTCACCTGCACGGTCTGCTCGAGCACCGGCCGGGCCAGCGTTTCCAGCTCGTCGCGGGTCAGATGCAGTTCGAGGTCGAGCAGCGGCACGACGAGGTCGGCGGATTGGGCCCGGGAGAGCCGCTCCTTCACCACCCGGACGTCGTCCCAGAGCTGGCGCTGGGCGCGGCGCTGTTCCACCGTCGTGGGCTCGGTCAGGCGTTGCCACGCCGCGGCATCGTCCGACAGCAGGGTGCCCAGGTGCGCGACGATCGCGGCGTCGACGTCCAGACCGCCGACGTCGTCGCGGCCGTCCACCGCCATGACCTCGAAGCCCTCGGCCGTCCGGGCGACCACGCTGGCGTCGAAGGTGCCGGCGCCGAAGTCGTGCACGACCACGACCGAGCCGATCGGTACGTCCCGTCCGAGCACTTCGGCGAAGTAGGTGGCCGCGGCGACCGGCTCGGCGACCAACCGTGCACCCGCCAAGCCGGCGCGCCCGGCGGCGTCGGCGAGCAGGCCGCGGCGGGTGGCGCCCCAGGTCGCCGGGCAGGTCAACGTGACGTCCGTGGGCACCGGGCCGACCGTGCGGCGCCATTCCTCGGCGACGCGCTCAAGCACGGCGGCGATCAGCTCCACGACCGGGATCTCGCGGTCGGCCAGCAGGACCAGGCCGTCGTCGACGCGGCGCTTCGGGTTGGGTTCGAAGCGGGCCGGGTCGAGGCGGGCGCTGTGCACGGCGTCGCGCCCGGCGATGAGCTGGCCGTCCGGCTCCGCGTACACGGCCGAGGGCAGCAGCGGCGAACCGTCGATCAGGATCGGCCGGGCGCGACCGTCGGGCCAGCGGGCTACCGCGACGGTGTTTGAGGTGCCGAAGTCGACGCCGAGGGCGTGGCGCATGGGGAGAGTCTAGGCGGTGGCCGCCGCTACATGATCTGCCAGCGCGGGACGCCGTCGTCCTCCAGCACGCACAGCACCGGCGTGCCGTCAACGGTCGTCCCGTTGGCGCCGACCGGGTCGCAGGGATCTCCGACCACGACACCCTGCTGGATATCGGAGGCCGCCGGAGTCGGGGTCGGCGCCAGGTTCGAACCGCTGCTGGGCGATGCCAGCACGGTCGGCGCCACGGGTGGGATCGTCTTGGCCGCGGTCACCGGCATGGGCGTCGGCGTGATCGACGGAAGCCGTTGCGGTGCGGTGAACGTTGGTGGCCTGGTGAAGGTCGCGCCTGCCTGCACGATCACCGGCGGCGGCAGCGGCGCCGGCGGGGCGGACGTCGGCGCCGGCCGGACGGACGTGCGCGGCGCCGGCGGGACGGACGTGGGCGGGGCCGGCGCGACGGTCAGAGGCGGCGCCACGAGCGGCCCTCCGGCCAGGGGATTCGGGGTGGGCGGGCCGGCCCTGTGCGGCTGCGGGCCGCCGAGCGTGACCCAACCGATCACCGCACACAGCGCGGCCTGACCGGCGACCAGCGCCACGGCCATCCGTACGGTGCGGCGCGCGGACGCGCGCGCAACCGGTTCCGTCACACTGGCGAACTTTATGGCAACTCGTCGATCCCCGCGAGCGTTACTCGCCGGTGAACTTCGGCTTGCGCTTCTCCAGGAACGCCGTCGTGCCCTCCACTCGATCGGCCGTGGCGAACAGGCCGGCGAAGAGCTGGCTCTCCCAGACCAGGCCCGAAGCAAGATCCATGCCGAGGCCGCCGTCGATCGCGAGCTTCGCGGCGCGCAGGGCCAGCGCCGGGCCGTTCGTGTACGGGCGTACCAGCTCGACCGCCGTCGCGTACACGTCCGCGGCCGGCACCACCCGGTCCGCGAGCCCGTTCCGTAACGCCTCGTCGGCGTCCACCATCCGCCCGGAGAAGACCAGGTCCTTGGCGCGCGCCGGGCCGACCAGACGGGCCAGCCGCTGGGTCCCGCCGGCGCCGGGGATGAGGCCGAGCTTGATCTCGGGCTGGCCCATCTTCGCGTCCGCCGCAACGACCCGCCAGTCGCAGGCCAGCGCCAGCTCGCAGCCGCCGCCGAGCGCGTACCCGGTCACCGCCGCCACGACCGGCTTCGGGATCTTGGCGACCGCGTCGAACGCGCTCGACAGCTCCCCCGCCCGTACCGACATCTGTTGGTACGTGGTCGTGGTGAATTCGGTTATGTCGGCGCCGGCGGCGAAGACCTTCTCGCCGCCGTAGACGACCACCGCCCGGATCGACGGGTCGCCGGCCGCGGCATGCGCCGCCTCCCGCAACTCCTCCTGGACCTGGGTGTTCAGCGCATTCATCGGTGGCCGCTCGAGCCGGATCGTGCCGATGCCGTCGCCCGTCTCCAGCCGTACGAAGTCACCCACGCCGCCTCCTGAGTCTCGGTTCACGCCAGCCTACGACGGGTACCAGATAGGGTGGCCGTGATGATCACGTTCTATCGCGACCCGGATGTGCTCGTCACGTCGACCGGAGTCCGGACGGGCGGCCGGGCGTACCGGCTGGACGAGTTCGCGCGGGTCTGGCACAAACGCGGACGCCGTACCTGGGGCGCCGCGGCCGGTCGTGGCGCGCTCGGTCTCGCCATGCTCACGCCGATCGCCGTCGGCGCGTTGGGCATCGGTGTCGCGCTTGTCGTCCACGCCGGCGTCGCCACCACGATCGCGCTGATCGGCGGCGGCATCCTGGTCGGGCTCGCCGCCGCGCCCCTGGCCGATGTGCTGCTCGAGCGGGTGGACCGCTCGTACGACCGCGGCAGCCACCGCCTGGAGATCTGGGGCCGCGTCCGCGGGCGGGATGTCCTGCTGCTGCGTACGGACAATGCGCAGCGCTTCGGGCAGATCTACCGGGCCTTGCAACGGGCGCTCGAGGGCGGCTCGGTACGCCGCTGAGGTGAGCTAAGACCCCGCGGGCCTGGACCGCTCGCCGGATGCGTACAGGGCGTCGATGTCCGCGCGAGACGGCAGGGAGTTCGAGGCGCCTATCCTGCGCACGCAGGCCGCACCCGCGGCGTTGGCCCAGCGGACCGCGTCGACCAGGTCGCGCCCCTCGCCCCACGCCACCGCAAGCGCGGCCGTGAACGCGTCGCCCGCGGCCGTCGTGTCCGCCACCTCGACCCTGAACGCCGGTATGCGCACCAAGCGGCCCTCGCGATCGGCGTACCACGCGCCCTCGCGGCCCAGCGTCAAGACGACGCGCGGGACCACCGCGAGCAGGGCGTCCATGTCCGGCTCGCCGCGGCCGGTGATCGCCTGCGCTTCCACCTCGTTGACGACCAGCAGGTCTACCGCGGCGAGCAGCTCGTCGGGCAGATCCCGGGCCGGCGCGGCGTTCAGGACGACCCGGGTGCCGCCGTCCCGGCCGGCCTGGGCGGCGGCGACGACCGTCGCCACCGGGATCTCCTGCTGCAGCAGCAGTACGTCGCCGGCCGCGATGGCGGCCCGCTCGTCCGGTGTCAGGTTGGTGAAGGTGTTGTTCGCGCCCGGACTGACCACGATGGAGTTCTCGCCGGCACGGTCCACCATGATGACGGCGACCCCGGAGACGCCGTAGCTCGTCCGCACGCGGGACGTGTCCACGCCGGACGCGGTGAGTTTGGCATTGATCGTCACGCCGAACGAATCCGATCCGATCGCGCCCAGGAACGCGCATCGGCCGCCGGCCCGGGCCGCCGCGATGGCCTGGTTGGCCCCCTTGCCGCCGGGGGTCATGACGAAGTCGTCACCCAGCACCGTCTCGCCCGGTCGGGGGAGCCGCTCGGCGACGCCGACCAGGTCCATGTTGGCGCTGCCGGCTACCACGATCCGCGGGGGCACGATGTCCGTCATGGCGGATCAGGCGGAACGCGCCGAATACCGGTCGCCGGAGCGCTGGACGACCAGCGGCAGCCCGAACGTCTTGGACAGGTTGTCGGCGGTCAGCGTCTCACCCAACAGGCCGGACGCGACGACGGTCCCCTCGCGGAGCAGCATTGCATGGGTGAAACCCGGCGGGATCTCCTCGACGTGGTGGGTGACCAGCACCATGGCCGGCGCGTCGGGATCGTGGGCCAGTTCGGCGAGCCGGCCCAGGACTTCCTCGCGGCCGCCCAGATCCAGCCCGGCGGTCGGCTCGTCCAGCAGCATCAGCTCGGGGTCGGTCATCAGCGCGCGGGCGATCTGGGTGCGCTTGCGCTCGCCCTCTGACAGGGTGCCGAAGGTGCGTTCGACCAGCGCGCCCATGCCGAGCTGATCGAGCAGTTGCCGGGCCCGTGCCTCATCCTGCGGGTCGTATCGCTCCCGCCACCGGCCGACCACGGACCACGCCGCGGTGACGACGACGTCCAGTACCCGTTCGTCCGGGGGGAGCCGCTCGCCGAACGCGCCTGTGGTGAGGCCGATCCGGGTCCGCAGCTCGGTCACGTCCGTCCGGCCGAGCCGCTCGCCCAACACCCACGCAGTGCCGCGAGACGGGTGCATCCGTGCCGACGCGAGGTTGAGCAGCGTGGTCTTGCCGGCACCGTTCGGGCCCAGGATCACCCAGCGTTCGTCCAGCTCGACCTGCCAGGACAGTCCCCGCACCAGGAAGTTGCCGTTGCGGATGACGCTCACACGGTCGAACGAGATGACAGTGTCGTCGTCCGGCGGAGCGGGTACCGGTACTGGGGCGTCGAGCACGCATCCATCCAACCACGCAGGGCCGACGCTGCCGCGGACGCCTCAGCCAGTCGTCGAGCCGAAGACCTCGTCACGTACGGCGTCGAGCGCCATCCGCAGCGCGCCGTGCAGCACCGGCTCCACCGCCACTTCGGTGATCACCACCTTCGGCGAGACCAGGGTGATCGCCGCGACTTCCCGTTCGACGCGTTCGGCGAGCGCCGGGCCGCCGGCCTGACCGACCTCGCCCGCCAGCACGACCAGCGGCGGGTCGAGCACGACGCAGGTGGCGGCGACGCCGAGCGCCAACCGGCGAGCCAGCTCGTCCAGAACGGGCTCCCCCGCCGCGCCGGCGGCGACCGCGGCCCGGACCACGTCGGCCGCCTCGGCGCCGCGGAACCCGTGCTGCCTGCCGATGTTCTTGACCGCTTCGGCGCCGGCGATCGCCTGGAACGGGCCCTTGGCGCCGCGCCTCGACGCGTTGCGGGGCACCTCGGCGCCGGCAACCGGAAGGTAGCCGATCTCGCCGGCCGCACCCGTGGCGCCGTGGTGCAGGCGCCCGTCGATGACGCTGGCCAGACCGACACCGCGGCCGATCCAGATGAGCACGAAGTCGTCGACGCCCTTGGCCGCGCCGGTATCCGCCTCGGCCACGGCGGCCAGGTTGACGTCGTTGCCGAAGACCACGGGCGTGCTGAGATCCTTGCGGAGATCGCCCAGCAAGCCGCGGTGCCAGCGGGGCAGGTCCACGGCGAACGAGATCTCACCCGTCGCCGGGTCCACCAGGCCCGGCGTGCCCAGCACGACGCGGCGTACGGAAGCCATGTCGGTGCCCGCCCGGGACGCCGCCTGAACCACCGCGCTGTGCACGACGCCGACCGGGTCATCGGTGTCCTTGGTGGACTGCTCGACGCGGCCGATGATCGCGCCGGTGATGTCGGCGCAGGCCGCGACCACCCGGTCGGGGCCGACGTCGACGCCGATGACGTGCGCGCTACCGGGCGTGACCGCGTACAACTGCGCGTTGGGTCCGCGGCCGCCCGCCTGCTCGCCGACCCGCCGGACCAGGCCGCGTTCCTCGAGCCGCTCGACGAGCTGGGACGCGGTGACCTTGCTGAGGCCAGTCATCTCTCCGAGCTGGGCCCGGGTCAGCGGACCGCGCGCGAGCAGCAGTTCCAGCGCCGCGCGATCGTTCAGCGCGCGTAACAGCCGGGGCGTGCCCGGAAGGCGGGTGGCGGCCATGGCTACTTCCTCTAGCATTTAGGATTGTTTCCTATTACATTGTCGGGCGCACATCGGGTAGCCGCAGCGTAACGGGCGGAGCGGCCGCTGGCTGCGTCACGTGGCCTAAAGACATTCGACGATCATGGCAGCTCGCCGGCCTCAAGGACCAGAGCCGCCACACGGAAGGACACCATGGCGATCGACCCGGGGCTCCGCCGTCTCGCGCTGCGGACGCTGCTTGCCGCATTTGCCGGGAAAACCGCCCCGGATTGGGCGTTAGGGCTGCTCAGCGACGGCCTCGCGGGCCACACGCTGTTCGGCTTCAACATCGCAGACCCGAACCAGGTCGCCCGGCTCACCGCTACGCTGCGCGATGCCCGGTCCGACGTCCTGATCGCGATCGACGAGGAGGGCGGCGATGTCACCCGGCTCGCCCACCTGATCGGGAGCCCGTACCCCGGCAATGCCGCACTCGGGGCCGTCGACGACCCGGACCTGACCCGTTCGGTGTATGCGGCGATCGGCGCCGACCTGGTCGCGGCCGGAATCAACCTCGACCTCGCCCCCACCGTCGACGTCAACACGGCCGACGACAACCCCATCATCGGTACGCGGTCATTCGGGTCCGACCCGCTGCTGGTGGCCCGGCATGCCACCGCCGCGATCGACGGCCTCCAGGCCTCGGGCGTCGCGGCCTGCGCGAAGCACTTTCCGGGTCACGGCGCCACGGTGTCCGACTCCCACCTGGAGCTGCCCACGGTCGACGCGCCGCTCAGCGTGCTGCGGGAGCGGGACCTGCCGCCGTTCGCGGCCGTGGTGGCGGCCGGCGCGCAGGCCATCATGACCGCCCACATCCGCGTGCCCGAGCTGACCGGCGACGAGCCGGCCACTTTCAGCCACGCCGTGCTGACCGACCTGTTGCGCGGCGAGTACGGCTTCCGCGGTGTCCTGATCACCGACGCGCTGGAGATGAAGGGCGCCGCGGAGGCCGCCGGCGGCATCGGCCCGGCGGCCGTACGGGCACTGGCGGCGGGCGCCGACCTGCTCTGCATCGGCGCCGACGTCGATCACGCGCTGGTCGAGGCCGTGGCCGCCGAGATCGTGGCCGCCGTGGGCGACGACCGGCTGCCGGCGCACCGCCTCGAGGAGGCCGCTGCCCGCACCGCCGCGCTGGCAACATGGACGCGCCGGCCCGCCGCGCCCCCGCCGACGGACGCGGCGCTGGGCTACGCGGCCGCCCGCCGCGCGGTCCGGGTCGAGGGATCCCTGGTGGAGATCGACCACCCGCTCGTGGTGCACCTCGAGTCCGGTTACTCGATCGCCGAGGGCCGCGTACCGTGGGGGCTTACGCCGCATTTGAACGGCACGGAGCAGGTCACGGTCGTCGCGGCCGAGGCGTCTCCCGAGGCACTCGCGGACCGGGCCGGATCCCGGCCGATCGTCGTGGTCGGCCGCCACACGCACCGCACCGAGGCAACCCGAAAGCTCATCGAGCGGCTTGCGGCGAGCCACGCTGTTGCGGTCGTGGAGATGGGCTGGCCGTCCGCATGGCGCCCGGTTGGTGCCCGGGCGTTCGTCACCACGTACGGCGCGAGCCACGCCAACGGTCGTGCTGCCGCTGAGGCGCTCGGGCTCGCCGCCCGCTAAATCCCACCACTAACGGGCGAGCCGGTCGGGTCGCCCCGGGATGCGCTCGCGACTACTTGAACGCGTTCAAGAGAAGCTCTACATTGAGGCAGACAAGTTGAACATGTTCGAGAAGGGCGCGAACCGTGGACGACAAGGTCTGGATGTATCTGGTCTACCTGGCGATCAGCATCGGGCTGACGGTGTGGGTGGCGACCACGTTGTCTCGTAACGGCCTGGTCTTCCTGGAGGATGTCTTCGCCGACTCCCGGCTGGCCCAGGCGGTCAACCAGCTGCTCGTGATGGGCTTCTACCTGCTCAACCTCGGGTACGTGGCGGTCGCCATGCGATCCACCGCACGGGTCGCCGACGCCAGCCGGGCGCTGGAGACGCTCTCCCTGAAGATCGGTCTCGTGCTGCTGGTCCTGGGCGTCCTGCACTTCTTCAACGTCTTCTTCCTGGGGCGCTACCGGCGCGGGCGGCTACGCCAGCAGCAGTTCCAGCCGCCCGTTCCGCCGGCCGGGCGCCTGCCGATGCCGCCGCTCCCAGGCGCGCTCGGTGGGGGTGGCGTGCCCGGCCCGGGTGGCATGTCCGGCCCGGGCGGCGTGCCCGGCCCGGGCGGCGTGCCCGGCCCGGGCGGCGTGCCCGGCCCGGGTGGCATGTCCGGCCCGGGCGGCGTGCCCGGCCCGGGCGGCGGCTTGCCCGGCCAGCGCGGCGTACCTGGTCAGGGCCGGCCGGGACCAAGCCGGCCCGGACCTGTCCCTCCCCCGGCGCCGGCATGACCGTGCCTGCCGATCCGGCCGGGCACGGGGCTGGCCGGATCGGCGCCTTCACCGTTCTCTACGACGCCGGCTGCCCGATCTGCCGCACCGCGCACCGGTGGCTTGCGGCGCGCGACCAGCTCGTACCCCTGGAGTTTGTGCCGGCCGGCTCGCCGGAAGCCCGGCGACGCTTTCCGGGCCTGGACCACGCCGCGACGCTGCGGGATCTGACCGTGATTGCGGACACCGGCCTGGTGTACGTGTCGGACGGCGCGTGGCTGGCCTGCCTGTGGGCGCTGACCGACTACCGCGGGATGGCCGAGCGGCTGGCATCGCCACGGCTGCTGCCAGTGGCGCGCCGCTTCATCGCCGCGGCAGCCGCCGTCCGGCAATCGACACGGACGGAAGACTACGGTGACCTGTGTGACGACCGCTGCCGGCTCCCCTGACGAGGCTGCCGGCTCTCCCGATGTGGCCGCCAGCCCCGCCGACGGGTCTGCCGACTCTCCCGGCTCCCCTGTCGAGGCTGTCGGCTCACCCGACCGGCCTGTCGACTCCCGGGACGGGACTGCCGGCGTCCGTGGTCAGGCCGCCGACTCCTCTGACGTTGCTTCCGAGAAGGCCGGCGACAAGCCGCGCCGGGCCCGCGGCGAGCAAACCCGGCAATTGATCCTCGAGACCGCGCTGCGGCTGTTCCGCGAGCGGGGGTACGCCGAGACCACCATGCGAGCGATCGCCAAGGAGGCCGGCGTCGCGGTCGGGAACGCGTACTACTACTTCGACTCCAAAGAACACCTGATCCAGGGGTTCTACGACCGGAACCAGGCGGCGCACCGTATCGCCGCCGAGCCCGTGCTGGCACACGAGCGCGAGTTCGCGGCCCGGCTACGCGGCGTGCTCCATGCCGGCATCGACGTGAACGCGCCGTACCACTCGTTCGCAGCGACGTTCTTCAAGACGGCGGCCGAACCGTCGTCGCCGCTGAGTCCATTCTCGTCCGAATCGTCCCCGGCACGGGAGGCCGCCATCGCGATCTTCCGCGAGGTCGTCGACGGCTCGTCCGCCAAGCTCGACCCCGAGCTCCGCAAGGAGCTGCCTGAGCTGCTCTGGCTGGGCTGGATGGGTGTGGTGCTGTTCTGGGTCTACGACAAGTCGCCCGACCAGCGCCTGACCCGCCGGCTCATCGAGGGCGCTGTTCCGCTCGTGGACCGCCTGGTCGCGCTGTCGCGGCTGCGCGTGGTACGGCCCGCGCTGCGCCAGATCCTGGCCTTGATAGACACGATTCGCCGCGACGTCTAGCGACCGCAGGGCCGATCTTCGCCGGGCCATCCGTTGCGCCGGAGAATCGTGGCCACCTGGCTGGCAACGTCACACGGTCGCTCAGAGACATCCGCGAAGCCGAACCGGAGCACCGCATCGCCCTCCTGTATCGCCAGGTTGTCCCGCCGGAGGTCCCGCCACCGCACCTCCTCGGGGTGAGCGGCTCGCCCGTCGAGCTCGACGCGCACGCCGTAGTCGGCATAGCGCACGTCGTCGTACGAGCTTCCGCCCGGCCGTCGGGATCGCCATTGGCGTGCCGCCTCCGGCAGGCCATGGGCTCTCTCGACATCGCGGAGGTAGCTCCACTCGAGGACCGAGTGGCAGCCCTGGACCACATCGTCGAGGAGTTGCCGCAGCTCGCCGCGTCGGCAGACCCGGGTACGTCGTCGCAGGGCCCGGGCGAGCCGGTCGGGCGTGGTGAGCCGCCGCCCGCAGGCCCTGGCGATCCAACCCATGGAGTCATCGAGGCTGGGTGCACCGATGGCCAGGTCGAGCACGGTTTCGTCGACGCGCGTTTGCGGTGGCATCCGGGTCGGATGCCGTCGCATGACAACGTGGGCGGAACGGTGCACGACAATCCCGGGCACCCGGGCGACCCGACGTTCGGCCGGAATCGCGACGTGGACGGCGCCGCCCTCTTCGTGAACCAGGCCGATCTCCTCCGCGGCCGAGCGGTGTGTCAAGATCGCTCCTGGCCCGGCGCGGAGCACCGCGGCCCAGCGCAGGGCAGGTCGGCGCACCTCGCCGCTGAATGTGGCGTACGTGCCGGGGGCCAGGCGCTGCCATCGACCGGACCGGAGCCGGTTGCGAATAGCGTCGGGGCTGACTCCCGCGGCCAGCGCTTGCGAACGGCTGAGCACGCCGCGCTGGCGGCGACATGTCTGCTCGAGTTCACGTCCTTCCACTTCGGCGAACCTGCCCGGTCAGGCGCCCCGCCGCCACACCCCCTGTGGACAGCCCCTGATTGTGGATAACTTGATGGTTTCGCCTACGCGGAAGGTTAGTGGCGCTATATGGCACCGCCGATCTTCCGCCTAAGCGGCGCCGCACCCTGCGCTGCGTCGCGAGGACCTGGCGTACTTGCCGTCGCACCGGCCCATCGCGGGTTCACGGCCGAGGTGAGACGCCGCCAGCCGAGGCCCCAGGGCCGCCGACGGCCCGACCCGCCTGACTAGTGGGCGGCCAGCTCCGCCTCTATTCCGCGGATCAGGATGCGAAGGCCGTGTTCGAAGACCTCCGTACCCATCGGAGGCCCGTCGCGTAGTGCCCTCAGCAGCGTCGGGAGGTCGGTGATCTCGGGGTTGCGGTCGGGGGTCGATGCTTGCTCCTCGAGCACCGAGCCGTCGACGAAATGATTGAGCGCAGCGATCGTCCGGAGTGCTTCTACCGGAGTGAAGCCGCGGCGGACCATCGCCTCCAGTTCGGCGTCGAAGCGGCGTACGGTCTCCGGTGCCCGGCGGGCCGAGGCGACCAGGCGGGCCCCGTCGCGATGGGCCAGCATGGCCCGGCGGTACGCCCGCGCACGACCGGCCAGCCACTCCTGCCAACTTTCGTCATCGCGGGGCGGACGGAGTTCCGCGGACGCGATGACGGCCTTGGCCATTTCGTCCAGCAGCTCCTGCTTGGTGCGAAAGTGCCAGTACAGCGCCGGTGACTGCACCCCGAGCTCGGTAGCGAGCCGGCGGACGGTCAGGCCGTCGAGGCCCACCTCGTCGAGCAGTCGCAGCCCGGTCTCGATGAGCACGTCGCGCGATAGGCCCTTCACACCACTAGCTTAACGATGCTAAGTTGACCTTAGCAACGCTAAGGGGAGGGCATGGAGGCTACAGCGAGCGACGGGTCGACCGCTCGGGCGATCGACGAGGGCATCGGGACGCCGATCCTGGTCCTGCACGGCGGGATGGGCGACAGCACCACCTGGGCCCCAGTGACGGACCTGCTCAATCAGCGCTTCCGGACGGTCCGGCTGCACCGCCGGCAATACCGGCTGGACCTCGACGGCCGACCGGTCACCATGGCGCAAGAGGTGGAGCACGTCGCCGCGATCGCACGCCGGCTCGACAAGCCGCTGCTCGTCGGCCACTCGTCGGGCGCGGTGCTGGCACTCGAGGCCCTCGTCGCGTCGCCGGAGGCCTACTCGGGCGCGGTGCTCTACGAGCCGCCGATCGTGATCGGCGCGCCGCTCGGCGGCCCGAAGCTGGTGCCAGCCAGGGAGGCCTTTGTCAACGGCAAGGCGGGCAAGGCGTTCGCGATCTTCCTGCGCGACGTGGTCGGTATGAACCCGCTGCTCTGCTGGGCGGCCGGCGTGGCCATGGGCCGGCAACCCGAGCTGCGTGCACCGATCGGGCGCCAGCTCGACGACTGCGACGCGATCGACGCGCTGGGCGTGCGGCTCGACGACTACGCCAAGCTGGACCTGCCGATCCTGCTCATGGGCGGGGACAGGAGTCCCCGTCACCTCGGCGAGCGGCTCGACGCGTTGGAGCACGTGCTGCCGCGCACGCGACGCCTGCTCATGCACGGCCAGGGCCACGCGGCCGAGCATCGCGCCCCGCGCCGAGTGGCCCGCGCCATCGCCGAGCACTACGACGAGGAGGTCGACCCAAGCACCACGAGGAGGTCGAGCCAAGCACCACGAGGAGGTCGACCCAAACACCACGAGGAGGTCGACCCAAACACCACGACGAGGTCGACCCAAGCACCACGACGAGGTCGAGCCCCCGAGCGGTAGCGCCGGACGCCAGCTAGAGGCCGGTCAACACCAGACGGGCTCAGGCCGCCGCCGAGGTCTTGACGAGCGTACGGATCTGGCGCAGCAGCACGGACAATGCGGCCAGGTCCGCGGGCGAATCCTCCACGTTGCCCATCGCATTTCCGGCCCGGGCGATGGACGCGGCGTTGACCTGCTCCCACTTCGACACCCGGTCCTCCGGCGTCGCGTCCGACGGCGTGGACTGCAGGACCTCCGCGGTCAATCCGGCCAGTGCCGCGTACAGGTCGTAGCGCAGCGCCATCCGGGCCAGCGTCTGCCACCGGTCGTTGCGAGGCAGCCGGGAGATGTGCGACAGCAGCGTGTCGATCTGGAACCGACACGAGATGAAGAAGTAGACCTGCGCCACCTCGGTCGCGTCCCGGCCGGTGGCCTTCGCGGTCTCCAGCACGTCGAGCAGACCGAAGCCGTACACGGCCCGGTCCACCGCCTCGGCAAGCTCGCGGGGCACGCCGCGGTCCACCATCGAGTCGACGTGCTCCAACATCGCGTCCCGCTCGGCGCCCACCATTACGTCAGGCACCTGCGGAAGCAGGCTCTGGACGCCCGGGCGCATGCGCGCGATCTCGCCGGCCACGTCGATCGGCGAGCGGCGGTTGCTGACCAGCCACCGGACCGCGCGGTCGAGGAGCCGCCGGGTCTCCAGGTAGACCAGCGTCTGCGCCTCCGTGGGCACCTTGTTCTCCAGCGCCTCGGCGGCGGCCCACAGATCGATGAGGCCGTAGAGGTCGCGGATGACGACGTACGCCCGGACAACGTCGGCCGCCGACGCACCGCTCTCCTCCATGGCGCGGTAGACGAACGACGTCCCGCCGCGGTTGACGACCTCGTTGACCAGCGACGTCGAGATGATCTCCCGGCGCAGCCGGTGCCCGCCCATCCGCGCCGCAAACCGATCGCGCAGCGGCGTCGGGAAATACCGTGCCAACACGTCGCTGGTCCAGGGCTCGTCGACCAGCGGGTCCGCGAGCACCTCGCGTTCGAGCGAGATCTTCACGTACGCGAGCAGCACCGCGAATTCCGGCGCGGTGAGCCCCTGGCCGGCCTCGTACCGGTTCGCCAGTTCGCGGTCGGTCGGCAGCGCCTCCAGCTCGCGGTTGAGCTGGCCGGTCCTTTCCAGGCTGGACAGCATCCGGCGGTGCACCGGAAGCAGCGAGTGCGCCTGGGTGACCGCGTTGCCCAGGGCGGTCGCCTGATCGTGGTTGTCGCGTAGCACCAGCTCGGCGACCTCGTCGGTCATCGCGGCCAGCAGCTCGTCGCGGTCGGGCATGGTCAACTCGCCATCGGTCACCGCACCGCCCAGCAGGATCTTGATGTTGACCTCGTGGTCGGAGCAGTCCACGCCGGCGGTGTTGTCGATGAAGTCGGTGAAGATCCGGCCGCCAGCCCGGGCGAACTCGACCCGGCCGCGCTGGGTGAGACCCAGGTTGCCGCCCTCGCCGACGACCTTGACGCGCAGGTCCCGGCCGTTCACTCGGATCGCGTCGTTGGTCTTGTCGCCCACGTCGGCGTGCGTCTCGGTGGACGCCTTCACGTACGTGCCGATGCCGCCGTTCCACAGCAGATCGACCGGGGCCAGCAGGATCGCCTTCATCAGTTCGGCGGGACTGAGCGTGGTCGCGTCGCCGAGGTCGAGCGCGGCGCGGACCTGCGGCGAGATCGGGATGGACTTGGCGGTGCGCGGGAACACGCCACCGCCCTCGCTGATCAGCGACGCGTCGTAGTCGGCCCAGGACGATCGGGGCAGGTCGAAAAGGCGCCTGCGCTCCCCATATGAGGTCGCCGCGTCCGGCGAGGGGTCGAGGAAGATGTGGCGGTGGTCGAACGCGGCCACGAGCCGGATGTGCTCGGACAGCAACATCCCGTTGCCGAACACGTCGCCCGACATGTCGCCGACGCCCACCACGGTGAAGTCCTGCGCCTGGGTGTCCGTACCCATGTCCCGGAAGTGCTTCTTGACCGACTCCCACGCGCCGCGGGCGGTGATCCCCATCTTCTTGTGGTCGTAGCCGGCGGAGCCGCCGGAGGCGAAGGCGTCACCGAGCCAGAAGTCCTTCGCCACCGAGATCTCGTTGGCGATGTCGGAGAACGTGGCCGTGCCCTTGTCCGCCGCCACCACCAGGTACGGGTCGTCGGCGTCGTGCCGGACCACGTCACGCGGCGGCACGATCTTGCCGCTGAGGATGTTGTCCGTGACGTCCAGCAGCGCGGTGATGAAGAGGCGGTAGCAGCCGACGGCCTCGTCGCGATCGCCCGGCTTCTGCTTCAGCACGAAGCCACCTTTGGCGCCCACCGGGACGATGACGGCGTTCTTCACCATCTGCGCCTTGACCAAGCCGAGGATCTCGGTGCGGAAGTCCTCGCGCCGGTCCGACCAGCGCAGGCCGCCGCGGGCGACGGCGCCGAAGCGCAGGTGCACGCCCTCGAACCGCGGCGAGTAGACGAAGATCTCGTACTTCGGGCGCGGCTGCGGCAGGTCCGGGATGGCCTGCGGGTCCAGCTTGAACGCCACGTACGACTTCGGCCGCTGGTCGGGGCCGCGCTGGAAGAAGCTGGTCCGCAGCGTGGCCTTGATCAGCGTCAGGTACGACCGCAGGATCCGGTCCTGGTCCAGGCTCGCCACGCCGTCCAGCAGCCCGGTGATCCGCTCGACCAGTTCCTCGGACAGACGGGTCCGCTGCTGCTCGCCGGCCTCGAGCCGGGGCGAGAACCGGGTCTCGAACAGCCGCACGAGCAGCCGGGCGATCTCCGGGTACGCGATGAACGTGGACTCGACGTAGCGCTGCGAGAAGACGTGGCCGGCCTGGCGCAGATACTTCGCGTACGCCCGCAACACCACGACCTGGCGCCAGGTCAGGCCGGCGCGCAGGACCAGCTCGTTGAAGCCGTCCACCTCGGCCTCGCCCCGCCAGGCCGCCGCGAACGCGTTCTCCACCTGCGGGCGCACCTCGGACAGCTCGCGGTGCGCGGCCGGCGGTTGCAGGCCGAAGTCGTACAGGTAGACGGTGCCGTCGGCGCGGCGGATCTCGTACGGGCGCTCGTCGATGACCTTCACGCCGAGCGAGTGCAGCACCGGGAGGACCGCGGAAAGCATCATCGGCTCGCCGTACCGGTAGACCTTGAACCGCACGTCCGCGTCGTCCGGTTCGGCTGTGCCGCTGTTGGTCATGTGCCGCTTGCGGTAGAGGTGCATCTCGAGCTGGCCGGGCTCCTCCAGCAGCTCCAGCTTCGCCAGATCCTGCATTCCCTCGTACGGCGTGTGCCCGTCCTTGTAGCTGTCCGGATAGGCGTTCGCGTACCGGGCGAACAGGTCTTTCCCCTGTTCCTCGCCGAGCTTGCGCTCGAGCACGAGGGAGAAGTCGTCATCCCACATCCGGGTCGCGTCGGCGAGCATCTCGGCCAGCGCGTTCGGGTCCACCGGGCCAGGCGGGTCGGCCGGGTCGGTACGCACGATGAAGTGCACGCGGGCGAGCATCCGTTCGGTGACCCGCGTGGTGTAGTCGACGCCTATGCCGTTGAGCTCGCGTAACAGGATCTCCTGCATGTACAGCCGGTTGGCGGTGGTGAACCGGTCCCGGGGCAGGTAGATCAGGCACGAGATGAACCGGCCGTACCCGTCGCGGCGCAGGAACAGGCGCAGTTGCCGCCGGCCCGCCATCCGCAGGACGCCGATGACCGCTTCGTACAGATCATCGGTCTTGATCTGGAAGAGCTCGTCGCGCGGATAGGTCTCGAGAATCTGCAGCAGGTCCTTGCCGGAGTGCCCGCGCGGCGACAGGCCGGAGCGGTCCATCACCTCCATCACCTTGCGCCGGACCACGGGCAACTCGCGCACGCTGGTCCGGTACGCCGAACTCGAGAACAGGCCGAGGAAGCGGCGCTCTCCGACCACCTGGCCGTCCGTGTCGAAGACCTTGACGCCGATGTAGTCCAGGTACGCCGACCGGTGCACGGTGGCCCGGGAGTTGGCCTTCGTGATGACCAGCAGCCGCTTCTCCAGCGCCCGCTGATAGGCCTCAGGCGTCAACGAGGACAGCTTCCGCGGGGTGCTGTCACCGCGCAGGATGCCCAGCCCGGTGCCCTGCACCGCGGTCAGCACGCCGTCCGCCAGCGAGTACTCCCGGTAGCCCAGGAATGTGAAGTGATCGTGGGCGAGCCACTTGAGCAGCTCGATCGAGTCGGTGACGTCTTTGTCCGGAACCGGCAGCTTGGTCTCCGAGCCGCGGGCCGCGGCCAGCTCATCCGCGATGACCAAAGCACGCTGGCGCATGCGCGGCCAGTCCTCGACCGCGTCCCGGACGTCGGTGAGCACGCGCCGCACCTCGTTGTGCAGCTGCTCGCGTGCGGCGGCGTCGCGGATGGGATCGATCTCGATGCGGATCCAGCTCTCCACGATGTCGCCGTCGATCGCGTCGTCGGGCTCGACGTCCGCCTCGACCTGGGCGAGCGCACCCAGCGGCTCGCGCCGCACCACGATCAGCGGATGGACGAGCAGGTGAACTTCCAGCTCGTCGTTGGTGAGCAGGGCGGCCACCGAGTCGACCAGGAACGGCATGTCGTCCGTGACGATCTGCAGGACGGTGCGCGGCTCCTCCTTGTCGGGCGGGCTGATCGCGAGCTGGAGCTGGCCCGGCAGCCGGACCGTGGCGAGTTCTCGATGCGCCAGCGCGGCCTCGTACATCTCCTCCGGGGTGAAGCCGACCAGCTCCTCGTCGGGCGCGAACCGCCAGAAACGATCAACCAGTGCCGCGATGGTGTGGTCGTCCCCGGCCAGAGCGACCGCCTCCGCCACCAGGCGCTCGGCGTTGGGTAGTGGCTCCTCGAGGTCACCGTCATGATCCGAGGTGCCGAGCCGCCCGGTGAGGGCGAGCCCAGGACCCGGAACAAACTCCAGCTCAGGGTCGGATTCGGTCGCTGCCTCGTCGACGACAGCCATGTCTTGGCGCTCCCCTCACCCACGGCTCTGTGGGTTCGATGTGTCGGCACCAAGCGTAGAACGTGCGCCATCGCGCCCGGTCATGCCTCGGGTGCAATCTCACCGATCCGACACCGAATTTGATACTTGTCACCCTGCCCGGGGCGACGCTGCGGACCAACTCCGATTACCGTTCCTTCAGTTCTACTCGTCAGTACCCCTAGGAGGACTGCTCATGCGCCGCTCACCGCAACCCGCCCGCGGCCGCTTGCGGCGCGCCGTGGGCGTCGGAGCGGCAACCGTGCTCCTTGCGGGCGGCGTCGCAGCATGTGGCAAGGACGGGCCGGCAGACACCCTGGACGAGTTCCTGGCCGGCTGGCGCAGTGGCAACCTCGACAAGGTCGGGTTCGTGACGGCGGACGGAAGCCGCATCCCGGCTCGCGACGTCGTCGACCAGCTGCAGAGCCTCTCCGGCGACCTGGCCAAGACGCCGCTGGTGTTGACCCGCCAGGGCAAGCCCAAGGTCACCGGCGACATCGCGTCGAGCGCGGTCAAGCTGGACTGGACGCTGCCGGGCGGCACCCCGTGGTCGTACGAGAGCACGGTGCGGATGACCAAGCAGAACAGCGACGGCTGGCGCGTCATCTGGGAGCCGGCCATCGTCAACAGCGAGCTCAGCGCGGGGGACAAGTTCAAGGTGCGGCGGGTGGCGGCCGACCGCTCGCCGATCGTCGACGTCACCGGCAAGCCCATCGTGACGAAGCAACCCGTGGTGACGGTCGGCGTGAGCCCGGAGAAGATCAAGGACCTGCCGGGCCTGACGAAGGCGCTCGATGCCGCGTTCAAGAAAGCCGGCGTGACGGTCAACCTGACGAACCTCAAGTCGCGCGTCGACAAGGCGGACCGGGGCGCGTTCCTCGACCTGATCACGCTGCGACGGCCCGACTACGACAAGATCCGCGATGACGTACGGCCGCTGCAGGGCACCGTCTTCCGCGAGGAGGAGCGCGACCTGGCGCCGACCCGCGCGTTCGCGCGCGCCCTGCTCGGCACCGCCGACGCGGCGACCAAGGACGACATCGACGCCAACCCGGAGACGATCACCCCAGGCGACATCGTTGGCCATGGCGGCCTGCAGCAGCGGTACGACACGACGCTGCGCGGCACGGCCGGGCAGTCCGTGGTGATCTCCCGCACGTCGCCCGACGACAATGTCGACGAGACCCAGATCTTCAGCACCAAGCCGGCGCCCGGCAAGCCGGTGAAGATCACGCTGGATCTCCAAGCGCAGAACGCCGCGGACGCGGCCGTCGCGGCCGAGAAGCAGCCCAGCGCCATGGTGGCGATGAAGATCAGTGACGCCTCGGTGCTCGCCGTCTCGAACGGCCCGGACGGCGGCGCCGTCAACACCGCGTTCACCGGCCAAGTGGCGCCCGGCTCGACGTTCAAGATGGTCTCCGCGTACGGCTTGCTGCAGAAGAGGAAGGTCGCGCCCAACACGGTGGTGGAGTGCCCGAGGACTCGCGAGGTCGACGGGCGCACGTTCAAGAACGCGCACAACGAGGCTCTCGGCAAGGTCCAGTTCCACACCGACTTCGCCCTGTCCTGCAACACCGCGTTCGTGGGCCTGGCGCCGCAGCTCGGCCCGGACGGCTTGCAGAGCGCCGGTGCCGCGCTCGGCCTGGGTGGCGACTGGGATCTGGGCATCGACGCGTTCAGCGGCAAGGTCTCGTCCGGCAACACGCCCACCGAGCTGGCCGCCGCGGCGTTCGGCCAGGGCACCACCGTGGTCAGCCCGCTCGCCCTGGCGGCCGCCACCGCGGCGGTGGCGCGCGGCCACTTCGAGCAGCCCAAGCTGGTGCTCGACCCGCCGCCACCGAATCCGGCCGCGGCCGGCGCGGAGCTCGACCCGGCGGCGGTCGCGTCGCTGCGGGCCATGATGCGCGAGGTGGTTACCAAGGGCACCGGTCGGGGCCTGCGCAATGTGCTGGGCGGCCCGGTGTTCGGCAAGACCGGCACGGCGGAGTTCGAGACGGGCTCGAAGGACACCCACGCGTGGTTCGTGGGCTACCAGGGCGACATCGCGTTCGCGGTCATGGTGCAGAAGGGCGGCGCCGGCGCCGACGCGGCGGTCCCGATCGTCGAGCGCTTCCTCACCGCCATGAGCAAGTAGTCATCGCGCCCGCGGCTCAGGCGATGTCGGCCGGCTTCTCCGGTCCGGCGTCGAATGCCGGACGCTGCGCGGGCAGCGAGAAGCCCTCCGGGGAGCGCGGGCGGAGCATGCCGGGCCGGGTGGCCGGCAGGGGTTCGGAGTCGAGGAGCGGCGCGGACCCCAACGGACGAGAGGCTGCGGGGGTGTCCGGCTCAGCGCTGTCGTCCGACGCGCCATCGTGATTCCCGTCCGGGGCCGGTTCCGCATCGGGGAGGGCGGTCGGCTCCTCCTCGGAAAGGGCGGTCGGCTCCTCATCAGATGCGTCAGATGCGTCGGACGGCTCCTCGACGGGCCGCGCCTCAACCTCGTCCGCCTCCTCGACGCCCAGCAGCGTCGTGGCCGGCGCGGCCGCCTCCTCCGGAACTCCCGGCGGCGGCCCGCCACCCGACATCCCCGCGGCCGCGAGCGTCACGCTCTCGCCGGCCGCGGCCGCGCGCCGCTCCTCGACCGGGACGGACTCGGCCCGTGCCGCCAGATCCCGCCGCGCCGCGATCAGATCCGGCCGTGCGGGAGCGGAACGCACCGACGCCAGTCCCGCCACGATCGTCGAAGCGATCTCCTCGGCGTACGCGCCGTCCGCGTCGTAGTCCGGGTCGAAGACCGTGATCTCCACGCCCAGGCAGTGTGGCGTGTCCACGAGCCCGGCCAGCAACAGCTCCAGCTCGGGAAACGCGATCCCGCCGGGCTCCGGCGCGTCCACCGCCGGCATGACGGCCGGGTCGAGCACGTCCATGTCCACGTGCACCCAGTAGCCGGCACAATCCACCAGCTGGTCCCGTGCCCACTGAGCGCTGCGGGCGGCGCCCTCCACCCGCAGCGTCGGCACGGGCCGGGTCACGATGCCGGCGGCCTGCAGGTCCAGCCGGTACTCGTCCTGAGCCCGGATACCCATGACCACCACGTCGATGTCGCGGAAGTACGGCCGGCGGCCCTCGATGGCGGCCAGGTCCACCTGCCCGCGACCAGTGGCCAGAGCCAGATCCTCACCGGCGGCCGCGCCCACGTACGACGCGTTGCCCGGGTGCCGGAAATCGGAGTGCCCGTCCACGAAGACCAGCCCGATCCGGCCGCCCACCGCCTCGCCGAGCCGGTGCATGGCCAGTCCCGAACCAAGCAGGATGGAGCAGTCCCCGCCCAGCACGACCGGGAACTCGCCGGCGTCCAGGATCGCGCCGATCCGGTCGGCCAGCTTGCGCGAGTACGCGGCGATCTCGGCCGCGTGGCAGACGCCGTCGCCGGGTCGCCAGTCGCCCGGGTCGTACCGGGGCGGGGTCAGGCACCCGGCGTCGCGGGCGTGCAGGCGGGTCAGCAGGTCGTGGTCACGCAGGGCTCCGGGCGCCTTGGCGCACCCCGGCACCGACGTCGCGGTCGGCGGGCGCAGACCGAGATTGGACGGTGCGTCCAGGACGGCGATGCGGCGCATACGGCCCCCGTTTCCCTCGGCGCGGAGATCCCAGAAAGCGGAGATCCTAGAAGAGGGCGCGAGCCAGCGCGCGCCGTGCGGCGGACACGGCCGGGTCGTCCGGACCGGCGACGTTGAATAACGACAGCAGATGCTGGCGTACGGCGTCGCGGTCCTCCCCGCTGGTGCGGCGGATCACGGAGACCAACCGGTCGTACGCCTGCTCGGCCTGCCCGGTCAGGACCTCGATGTCCGCCGCGAGCTGCTGGGCCGCGATGTCGTCGGGGTCGGCCGCGGCCTTGGCGATCGCGGCCGCCGGGTCCGCGCCGGCCGCCCGCCGGTAGAGCGCGACCTGCGCGAGGCCGGACTCGGCGGCGCTGTCCGCGGGCGATTCGGCCAGGATCTTCTTGTACGCCGCCTCGGCCGCGTCCAGGTCGCCGGTCATCAGCGCGTCGTCGGCCGCGTCGAGCCGCGGGTCCTGGGCCGGCCCGACGGCCATGCCGCCCGCCTTGAGGACGGCGTCCACGTACTGGCGGACCTGCGCCTCGGGGAGCACGCCGGTGAAGCCCTCGACGAGCTGGCCGCCCACGACCGCGACCACCATCGGGATGCCCTGCACACGCAGCGCCTGGGCGAGCCGCGGGTTGGCGTCGACGTCGACCTTGCCGAGCACCCAGCTCCCGCCGCCCTCGGCCGCGAGCCGCTCGAGCACCGGCGAGAGCTGCTTGCACGGTTCGCACCAGTCCGCCCAGAAGTCCAGGATGACCGGGGTGGCCAGCGACCGCTCGAGCACGGCCTGCTGGAAGTTGGCCTCGGTGACGTCGACGATCGTGACCGGGCCACCGCCGGGCGTGGCCGCGGGCGTGCCACCCCGGGGTACGGCGCCGGCCTGCCCCTGCGCTCCGGGCGAAGCGTCGGCCGGTCGGCCCGGCGCGGGTGTCGGGGCCGGCTTGCGCAACGCGCTAAGATCGACCGCGCCGCGGGTGAAGATCGACGGAGTGGTCTTTGGGTCGCTCATGGTTATCTAGTCTCGCACGCAGGCGTGGCGGTTCGCCCGGCCGCCGGGCCGGTGATATCGGACGTCACAGCAGGCGGGAACGGCCCTCGCGCTAGAACCGGGCCGGCTCGCGGTAGACGCCCCACTCGCCGCGGAGCGCGTCGCAGATCTCGCCGAGGGTGGCCTCCGCCCGCGCCGCGTCGAGCATTGCCGGGATCATGTTCTCCTCGGTGCGCGCTACCGCCACGAGCCGGTCCAGCGCGTCTTTCACCCGTACCCCGTCGCGGTTGGTCTTGCGGGCCGCGAGGTCCCGCCGCTGCGCGACCTCGACCTCGTGGGACACGCGGAGGATTTCCAGGTCCTTGGCGACCGTGGTGGTGTGCGCGTTCACGCCGACGATCTTCTTGTCGCCCTTCTCGAGAGCCTGCTGGTAGGCGAACGCCGCCTCGGCGATGTTGGCGGTGAACCAACCGTCCTCGATGCCACGCAGGATGCCTGCGGTCATGCTGCCGTCGTGGCCCAGCGCCCGGATCCGGCTGAAGATCTCCTCCGCCTCCGCCTCGATGCGGTCGGTCAGCGCCTCGAGGTACCAGGATCCGCCGAGCGGGTCCGCGACGTTGATCACGCCGGTCTCCTCCAACAGCACCTGCTGGGTGCGCAGCGCGATCTCGGCGGACTCATCGGTGGGCAACGCGAGTGTCTCGTCGAGCGCGTTGGTGTGCAGGGAGTTCGTCCCGCCGAGGACCGCGGCGAGCGCCTCGACGGCCGTCCGTACCACGTTGTTGACCGGCTGCTGCGCGGTCAGCGACACCCCCGCGGTCTGCGTGTGGAACTTCAACCAGAGCGCCTTCTCGTTGGTCGCGCCGTACTCCTCGCGCAGGTGCCGGGCCCAGATCCGGCGTGCGGCGCGGAACTTGGCGATCTCCTCGAAGAAGTCGATGTGCGCGTCGAAGAAGAAGCTCAGCCCAGGCGCGAACTGGTTGACGTCCATGCCCCGACTCAACCCGAGCTCGACGTACCCGAAGCCGTCGGCCAGCGTGTAAGCGAGTTCCTGCGCCGCGGTCGAACCGGCCTCGCGGATGTGGTAACCGCTCACCGACAACGGCTTGTACCGGGGGATCTCGCGGGCGCAGTACTCCATCAGGTCGCCGATGAGTCGCAGATGCGGCTCGGGCGCGAAGAGCCACTCCTTCTGCGCGATGTACTCCTTGAAGATGTCGGTCTGCAGCGTGCCGTCGAGCTTGCCGAGGTCGGCGCCCTGCCGCTCGGCCGCGACCAGGTACATGCAGAAGATCGGCACGGCCGGTCCGGAGATCGTCATGCTCGTAGTGACGTCCTGCAGCGTGATGCCGTCGAAGAGGATGTCCATGTCGGCGGCCGAATCGATGGCGACGCCGCAGTGCCCCACCTCGCCCAGCGACCGCGGATCATCGGAGTCGCGGCCCATCAGCGTCGGCATGTCGAACGCCACGGAGAGACCACCGCCACCCGCGGCCAGGATCATCTTGTAGCGCGCATTGGTCTGCCGCGCGTTGCCGAACCCGGCGAACTGCCGGATGGTCCAGGTCCGTCCGCGATAGCCAGTCGGATACAGACCCCGGGTGTACGGGTATTCGCCCGGCCAGCCGATCCGCTCGAAGCCGTCGTAGGCGCTGCCCTCGGGTGGACCGTAGACGGGGTCGACCGCCATCTGCGACAGCGTGGTGAAGTCTGCGTCCCGCTTGCGCGCCGCGTCGTAGCGCTGCTGCCAGCGCTCTCGACCCGCGGCGATGTCGGCTGCGTCCATGCGGCACATGGTATGCGAAAGAGCTGAACGATCGCTAAGGGCGTGTACCCGTTCCTCGACGTCAACGACCTCGGCTACGGCGGCCTGGCGGTCAGCGCGGCCGGCTTCGCGATCGCCTTCTGGGTCCTGGGTCTGCTGTTCGTGCTCATCGACCGGATCCCGGCGGGCTTGACAGCCCGCGCCACCTTATCGATTATCGACACATCGAAAATCGATAAGGAGCCCGACCGTGCCGAACCCACCGCGCCGCCTGCGCGCGATCCGGACGCTGCTGACCTTGATGCTCACGGTTAACGTGATCGCCCTGGCCCAGGCCGCCCTGGCACCGTTCATGCATTCGACCGTCACGGACTTCGACATATCGCTGGAGCTGGTGTTCGGATCGCAGCCGTACGTGTTGCAGCAGCTCAACCACCAGCTGATGCCGACCTCGCTGCACGTCTTCGTGGAGCAGGCCTCGCCACCGCAGATCCTGTTGGGTCTGTTCGCGCACGGGCTCGCGTACTACGTGGCAACCCTTCCGATGATCATCTTCGCCCGGCGGCTGGTCGATCAGGCCATCGCCACCAACCCCTTCACCACCTCGATGGCGCGCGGGCTGCGGCGGCTCGGCCGGATCGTGCTGGCCGGCGGCCTGATCGCCGAGCTCATCCGGGTCGGCGCCGTCGTCGCGCTCTACGACAGCGCCGTCGCGGGCGGGCACGCCGTCACGGACAACGCCGCGATGATCTCGGCGATCGGGCTCTGGTGGCTGCCGATGGGGCTGGTCATCCTCGCCTTTGCGCAGGTGATCGACCACGGCTGCGCCCTGCGCGCGGAACTCGACGAGGTCATCTGATGCCCCCCGACGAGGAGCACCGCGTCGAGATCCACATCGACCGGCTCCTGGCCGAGCGCGGCATGACCCTGACCGCCCTCGCCGAACGGGTCGGACTCACTTTGGCGAATCTCTCGATCCTCAAGAATGGCCGGGCCCGCGCCATCCGGTTCAGCACGCTGACCGCCCTCTGCGACGCGCTCGACTGCCAGCCGGCGGACCTGTTCACGGTCCGTCCCCCACCCACGGACTAGATCTGGTGGTCGAGGATCCAGGCCTGCGGGTTTCCCCTCCGGTAGAGCATCTTCATGAGCAGGGGTGTCACCGCGTCGCGGATGGCCGCGCCCACCGGCCCGGCGGTCTTCGCGTTGCCGTTGCGCTTGCCGTAGGCGACGACCTTTTCCACCCGGCGGCGGCGTGCCCGCTCGTAGTCGGCCAGCGCCGCCGGGACCCCACGTCCCGCGCCGAGGCAGCGGCCCAGTGTCACGGCATCCTCCATGGCCATCGAAGCGCCCTGCCCCGACGAGGGCGAGGCGGCGTGCGCGGCGTCGCCCACCAGCACCGTACGGCCGGACTGCCAGACCGGGACCCGCGGCAGGTCGTACGTGTTCCATGGGCCGAGCACGTCCCCGGTTGCGCGGATGATGGCGGCGGCCGGGATCGCGTCGTCGGCGAACAGATCCAGCAGGTACGCCCGCCAGCTGGCCTCGGTCCACTCGCCGCGCTGCATCGGGCGCTTCTGCGGCGGGTTGGCGAACCACCACACCGAGCCGTCCGGCGCCACGCTCCAGCCGAAGAACGCGCGTCTGCCGAACGCCATCGAGACCACGCCGGGCGTGCGATCGACGTCCGCCCGGATCGGCTCGGTGGTGAAACCCCCGGCGTTGAGCAGGTCGAGGTAGCGCGGCTCGGGCGCGGCCGGATCGAGCAGCTTCCGGGTACGGGAGTTCAGCCCGTCCGCGCCGATCAGCAGGTCGCCGTCCACCGAACTGCCGTCCTCGAACGTCGCGGTCACGCCATCCGCCCGGTTGTCCAGCCCGATCAGGCGCTTCCGGTACGAGATGGCGATGCCCCGCCGGGTTGCCTCGGCCCGCAGGGCGGCGTAGAGGTCTGCGCGCCGGATCGTCGTGGTCGTCGTGCCGTCGGCCCGCGGTCCGCCCAGCGGCAGTTCGGCGAACACCCGACCGGCACCGTTGCCCAGCTTCAGCGTGGGCGTCGGGTACCCGGCCGACAGCAGCTCGGCCGGGTCCAGGTCGAGTACGCGGAGGGCTGCAAGGCCGTTCACGGCGACGGTGAGGAAGGCACCGCGCTCGTCGGCGTCCTCCGGGTACGCCTCGTGGATCAGCGGCGTGAAGCCGGCGTTGTGCAGGGCGATCGCGGCGACGGTGCCGGCGATTCCACCGCCGGCGATGATGGCTGTGTTAGTCATGATGTGACTATCCATCTAATGACTAAGAACGGCAAGCCCTTTAAGCTGTGAGCCATGACGCCCGCCGAGCCCCGCCGGTCCACGCTGGCGATGGTCCTGCTCGCGCTGCTGATGGAAGCGCCGATGCATCCGTACCGGATGCAGCAGATGATCAAGGAGCGCGGCCAGGACCAGTTGGTCAACGTCTCGCAGCGCAACAGCGTCTACCAAGCGCTGGACCGGCTGGTCCGGGACGGCCTGGCCCGTCCGGGCAGCACGACGCGCGACCCGGGACGCCCGGAACGGACGGTCTACGAGATCACCCACGAGGGCGTCGCGACGATGCGGCGCTGGCTGGTCGCGATGCTGCCGACGCCGGCCCGGGAGTTCCCGGAGTTTCCGGCGGCGCTGGCGTTCCTGGCGGTCCTGGAGCCGGCCGAGGTGCGCTCGCTGCTGGAGAGGCGGGTGGCCGCGCAGGAGGAGAAGCTGGCCGGCATCGTCGGGCAGGCTCCGCCGGGTCTGCCCCGGCTGTTCCTCATCGAGGACGAGTATCGCGCCGCGATGCTGCGAGCCGAACTCGACTGGCTCCGCGCGGTCATCGCCGACCTGGCTGAAAATCGCCTGACCTGGGACGAGGCTTTCATCCAGGCCACCTTGGCCGAGTTCGGCTAGCCTCGCCGATCTACAGGGCGGCCAAGAGAGCGTGGGCCGCGGCGTACGGATCCAGCGCACCGTCCGCCACCTGGGACGCGAGCTCGTCGAGCGCCGTACCCTCGTGCAGGTTGCCCATGCGCGCACGGAGCGTGCCAAGGGCGATCGCCTCGACCTCCGCGGCGGCCCGCGCCTGGCGGCGCCGGCGCAGCTCGCCGGTCTTCTCCAGCCACGCCCGATGTTTCTCGATCGCCGACACGACGTCTTCGATGCCCTCGCCGCGGACCGCGGTCACGCGCAGCACCTGCGGCCGCCACTCCCCCGGCGCGCGATCGCCGAGGCTGAGCATGCCCTGGATGTCGCGGTACGTGGCGTCGGCGCCCGGCCGGTCGGCCTTGTTGACCACGAAGACGTCGGCGATCTCGAGGATGCCGGCCTTGACCGCTTGGATGGCGTCGCCCATCCCGGGCGCCAGCAGCACCAGCGTGGTGTCGGCCAGCGACGCGATCTCCACCTCGGCCTGCCCGACGCCGACCGTCTCGACCAGGACCACATCGCAGCCCGCGCCCTCGAGCACCCGCACGGCCTGCGGCGTCGCGGCGGCGAGCCCGCCAAGGTGGCCGCGGCTGGACATCGACCGGATATACACGCCGGGGTCGGTGGTGTGCTCCTGCATGCGGACCCGGTCGCCGAGGATCGCGCCGCCGGTGAACGGGCTGGACGGGTCGACCGCGAGCACGCCGACCCGGTGGCCGGCCTTGCGCAGTGCCCGGACGAGCTCGTTCGTGGTCGTCGACTTCCCGACGCCGGGCGAGCCGGTCAGCCCGAGGATCTGAGCCTTGCCGGCGAACGGTGCGAGCGTGGACGCGACCTCGGGCAGCTCCGGCGCGTCGTTCTCGACCAGGCTGATCAGCCGCGCAACCGAGCGCGGGTCGCCCTCGCGAGCCCGAGCGACCAGCGTGGGGACGTCGCGCCTCACCGGCCGTCTCCGGCCGACACCGGGCTCACGCGGAGGGCACCGTGATGATCAGCGCGTCGCCCTGACCGCCACCGCCGCACAGCCCGGCGGCGCCGGTGCCCCCGCCGCGGCGCTTGAGCTCCAGCGCCAGCGTCAGCACCAGGCGGGCGCCGGACATGCCGATCGGGTGGCCGAGCGCGATGGCACCGCCGTTGACGTTGACGATGTCCTCGTTGACCTTGAGTTCGCGCATCGACTGGATGACGACCTGGGCGAACGCCTCATTCATCTCGATGAGATCCAGGTCCGCCACGGTGCGACCGGCCTTGGCGAGCGCGTGCTTGATGGCGTTCGCCGGCTGGGACTGCAGCGAGCTGTCCGGGCCGGCCACGTTGCCGTGCGCGACGATCTCGGCTATCCAGGCCAGCCCGAGCTCCTCGGCCTTCGCCTTGCTCATCACCACGACCGCCGCGGCTCCGTCGGAGATCGGCGACGAGCTGCCCGCGGTGATCGTGCCGTCCTTCGTGAACGCCGGACGCAGCTTGGCCAGCGTCTCGGGAGTGGTGTCGGGGCGTACGCCCTCGTCGGTGTCGATCATGCCGTCGGCGTCGCGCGGGCCGGCCTTGATCGGCACGATCTCGTCGGCGAAGTGCCCGTTGCGCTGCGCCGCGGCGGCACGCTGGTGGCTGAGCGCGGCGAACGCGTCCTGCTCGGCTCGGGTGATGCCGAGCTTCGCGCCGCTCCGTTCGGTGGACTCCCCCATCGAGACGCCGTCCCACGGATCCATCAGCCCGTCGTATGCGGTGTGGTCGCGGACGACGATGTCGCCGAACTTGTGGCCCTGGCGCTGGCCCATCAGCAGGTGCGGCGCGTTGGTCATCGACTCCATGCCGCCGGCCACGATCACCTCGAACTCGCCGGCGCGGATCAGCTGGTCGGCCAGCGCGATCGCGTCGAGCCCGGAGAGGCAGACCTTGTTGACGGTCAGGCCCGGCGTGGTCATCGGGATGCCCGCGGCGACCGCGGCCTGGCGGGCGGCGATCTGCCCGGCCCCGGCCTGGAGCACCTGGCCCATGATGACGTACTCGACCTGGTCGGGGCGGACGCGGCCGCGTTCCAGCGCGGCCGCGATGGCGTAGCCGCCGAGCGCTGTGGCGGGCACGTTCTTGAGGTTGCCGAGCAGGCGGCCCATCGGGGTGCGGGCGCCGCTCACGATTACCGAGCTGGTCACGGGGTTTCCTGTCTCCGACGGCCGGCGGTCCGGGGTGGCCCTCGCCGACTGAACGATGGTTAGGTAAGACTAGCCGGGTGACCGTTACACGACCCACCGGACCGGGCGAACTCCCCGCCGTCGAATTGTTGCGCATTGACCACGTCGGCGTCGCGGTGGCCGATCTGGATGAGGCGCTGAAGTTCTATGCCGACACGTTCGGCATGCACTGCGTGCATGAGGAGACAAATCAGGAGCAAGGCGTACGCGAGGCGATGCTGGCGGTCGGTACCGATGGCGCCGGCCCCCGCCTTCAACTGCTCGCCCCGTCCACCCCGGACTCAGCGATCGCGAAATTTCTCGATCGCCACGGGCCGGGATTGCAGCAGTTGGCGTACACGGTCGCCGATGTCGAGGCCACCAGTGCGGCGCTGCGGGCTCGCGGTGTGCGCCTGCTCTACGACGAGCCGCGACGCGGTACGGCCGGGTCTCGCATCAATTTCGTGCACCCAAAGGACGCCGGTGGGGTTCTGGTGGAGTTGGTAGAACCGTCCTGATTAGACCGTTACGGCGGAATCCTCCCGACGGCGCCGCGCTGATCTACGTTGTCGTTCCGAGGCTTCTACGGTCTTGCGTGGGCACCGGTGGTTCGCAAGGATGTCGCAATGCCCCAGCAGCAGGATTCCAACCTTGCGTTCTTCGAGACCGCAAACTCCCAGCATGACTTCACAGTTGTCCTGCGTGGTTATGACCGCGGACAGGTTGACGCGCACCTCGGCCGGCTCGTCGCCGCGCTGAACCAGTCCGAGCAGGCCCGCGCCGAGGCCGAGCAGCGGATGAACGACGCCCAGCGCCGGCTCCGGCAGGCGGAGCAGCGGCTCAACGCCCTCGAGCAGAAGCTCGCCGACAGCAACAAGCTGCTGGAGGAGAACAACCGGCCGACCCTCTCCGGGCTGGGCACCCGGGTCGAGCAGATCCTGCGGCTGGCCGAGGAACAGGCGAACGATCACCGCAGCGAGGCCAAACGGGAATCTGAGGGCATCCTCTCAGCGGCCCGCCTGGAGGCGCGCGAGATCACCGACAAGGCCCGGGCCGAGGCGGCCGCGATGAAGGCGACCGCCGAGCGCGAGGCCGGCCAGGTGCGGACCCACGCCGAGCGGGAAGCGGCCGAAGCTCGGGTGCAGGCCCGCCGCGAGGCCGACACGCTGCGCTCCGATGCCGATCGCGAGACCAAGCAGCTGCGTACGGTCACGGCGCACGAGGTCGCCGAGCTCAAGTCGACCGTCGAACGCGAGGTCAACGCACTGCGCGCTACCGCCGAGCGGGAGATCACTCAGCTGAGGGCAAAGGCGGCCCGCGAGGCCGAGGAGAAGCGTGCCGAGGCCACCAAGATGTTGACCGACGCCCGCGACAAGCGCGACAAGGACCTGCAGGCCCTTGCGCTGGAGACCGCGGAGCGCCGGGAGAAGTCGGAACGCGAGGAGGCCGAGCGGCACGCCGCCCAGGTCAAGGCCACGCAGAAGATGGTCGCCGAGGCCGAGGAGCGGGCCCGCGCGGCCGAGGATCGGGCCAAGGAGATCCAGCAGCGGGCCGAGAGCCGCCGCATCGAGTCGGAACGCACCGCCGTCGAGGTGGTTGAGAAGGCCCGCGCGCTCGCCGACAAGACGGTCAACGAGGCCCGCGCCGAGGCGACCCGGTTGCTCGGCGAGGCTCGTACCGAGGCCGAGCTCACCACGCAGGCGGCGCGCCGCGAGGTCGAGGACCTGACTCGCCAGAAGGACGCCGTCACCAGCCAGCTGGGCCAGATGCTCTCCGGCCTCTCCGGCCTGGTGCCGTCGGTGGGCGCCGCGGCGAAGGCCACGGCCGAGACCGCCAAGACGGACACGTCGGCGGAGCGGACCGGCGATGCCGCGAGGTCCGAAGGCGACAAGCCGGTGGTGGCGAAGACGAACTCCTGAGGCGCCAGCCGGCGGTCCTGAAGGTTGCGTCACGCCTGCGCGTGCGCAACCGTGGACCGGCGGCACGAGATCGACACGGGCCGTATCGGAGATCCTCCGGTGCGGCCCGCATGTCTTTGTGCGTGGTGTAAAGACCAGTCAAATCACAACAAGACGCATAGTCCACCCAGCTGGTATGTATCGGCACGTGCCAGGACGATGCGGATGTGAGGATGGACAGCATGTCGCACGGCGGTGAAATCTTCGGCCTCGGTGGAGACGCGGCCTCCGAGCCCAGCTTCGAGACCGCCCTGCGGGGATACGAGAAAAAGCAGGTCGAGCGTTACGTCGCCCGCGCCGAGAACGAGATCGCGGCGCTGGCCAGCGAGCGCGAGCAGGCGTACGCCCAGATCCAGGCGATGGCCGGACAGGTCGAGCGGCTTCAGCAGGAGCTCGCCCACGCCCGCCGCCAGTCCGGCATCGGCAGCGAGGTCTCGTTCCGCCACCTCGGGCCGCGCGTGGAGCAGATCCTCGCACTCGCCGAGGAGCAGGCCGAGGCGATCAAGAGTTCGGCCACCGACGACATCGCGGCCCGGCTCGCCGAGGCCGAGCGGATCCGCGCCGAGGCCGAGGCGCACGCCCAAAACGGCGTCCGGGACTTCGAGATCGCTCTGGCCGCCCGCCGGGCCGAGGAGGAGAAGGCCGATGCCGCGCGCCGGGCCGCCGCGGAGAAGGCGGTAGCGGGCAGCCGGCAGGCCGCCGAGCAGATGCGCGCCGAGGCCGAGGCCCTGCTCGCCCGTGCCCGCGCCGAGGCGCAGCAGCTGACCCAGAAGTCCACACAGGACGCGCAACGCGTCCGGGCCGAGGCGGATGGCTACGCAAGGTCCACCCGGGCGCGGGCGGACGAGGAGATCAAGGCGTTGCGCGTCAAGGCGCAGCAGGACATCGCGGCACAGCGTGCGGCCGGGGAGCGGGAGCGCGGCGAGCTGAAGGCCGGCGTGGAACACGAGCTCGTCCAGCGCCGCCAGGCCGTGGTGCAGGAGCTGGGCGAGCTGCGGACCGGTGTCGAGAAGCAATGTGCCGACCTGCGCAGCGAGGCCGACAAGTACGCCGAGGAGGTGCTGCGCCGCTCCGACGAACAGGCCACCGCCATCCGCGAGGAGGTCGAGGCCCAACAGGAGACGATCGCCGCGGCGGCGCGCGACCTCGAGGCGGCACAGGACAAGGTCGCCGAGGCGGAGAAGAGGGTCACCGAAGCGGACGAGCGCGCTCAGGCCGCCGAGCGCGAGACCGAGCGGGCGCAGCAGCGACTCACCGAGGTACGGGAGGAGCTGGAGGCCGAGCTCAAGCGGTTGGCCGAGGCTAAGCGGGCCGGCCAGGCCGCCGAGCGGCACGCCGCCGACGTCCGGCGCCAGGTGCAGAAGGAAGCCAGGCGGGTCGCCGAGCTCGCCGCGGCCGCGGTGCTCGCCGCCGCCGCGTCCTCGGACGAGAACGGGTACGACGAGTCCGACGACGGGGAACAGCCGGACGCGGTCCAGGCGCACTCCGGTCAGCACGCCTCCGTCGCGGCATCGGACGGGCCGGGTGGCCAGCATGCGGCCGAGTCCTCCGACTCGGCGCCGGAGACAGGGGCTCCCGGCAAGATCAGCGCATCCGCCAAGGTAACGGTCCCGCCGACGACCAACAGGGGCGGCGCCGACGCGGAATAGCCCGCCCGCGTCGCCGGTCGTCTCGGCCCGGCGGGTGGCGAGATGTGACACGCACCGCTAACGTCCCGGCCGGGACGCCCGGTCACCGCAGCGGTCGCCGACCGCCGCCTGCGCCCACTCGAGGTGCGTTGTGGAGGTACCCGTGACGGCCGACGAAGCCCGCTCCGCCGAAAAGCCCGCCGAGCCGGCGCCCCCGACGGCCGAGCCACCCGTCGACGCCACCGACGAGAGCGAGCGCCAGCAGCCCTACGGTCAACCCGGGCCGCCGTTGAACCGGCGCAATCCGTTCTATATCGGCTTCGTGGGGGGTCTCGGGCTGCTGGTCGCTTACGGAGTGTTTCTCGGCGTACGCAACGCCGCCTCGATCCTGATCCTCATCTTCATCGCGATGTTCCTGGCGATCGGACTCCACCCCGCCGTCGCCCGCCTTCAGGCGTGGGGCGTACCGCGCGGCGGCGCGGTCGCCATCGTGGCGCTGGCGCTGCTCGCGCTGATCGCCGGCGCCATTTACGCCCTGGTCCCGCCGCTCGTCACGCAGGTCGGCGAGCTGATCAACAACATCCCTGACTACGTCCGGACGTTGCAGCGCAACAAGACGATCAACGATCTGATCGAGCGCTACGATCTCCTGACCAAGGTGCAGAACGCCCTCGACGCGGGCACGGTCGGCAACGCGCTGGGCGGCGTCGTCGGCGGCGCCAAGCTGATCTTCGGTACGATCTTCAACCTGCTCACGGTCCTGGTGCTGACCATCTATTTCATGGCGGCGTTCGAGCGGATCAAGCGCGGCGGATACAACCTCGTGCCGGCGTCCCGGCGGCAGCGGTTCGCCCTGCTCACCGACGAGATTCTGGCCAAGGTCGGCGCCTACATCGTCGGCGCTCTCTCGATCGCGGTCCTGGCCGGCGCGAGCACCTGGGTGTTCGCGATGATCCTGGGCCTGCCCTACCCGTTCGCCCTGGCCGTCGTGGTGGCCGTCTGCGACCTCATCCCGCAGATCGGCGCGACGCTCGGTGCGGTGGTCGTAACGCTCGTCGGCGTCTCGTCGTCGCTGACCACCGGCATCGTCTGCGCGGTCTTCTTCGTCCTCTACCAGCAGGTCGAGAACTACCTGATCTACCCGAACGTCATGCGCCGATCCGTCAAGGTCAGTGACGTCGCCGCGGTCGTGGCGGCGCTGCTCGGCGCTTCGCTGTTCGGCGTCGTGGGTGCTCTGGCCGCGATCCCGATGGTGGCCGCGATCCAGCTGATCGGCCGCGAGGTCGTGGTCCCCAGCCTGCAGAAGCGCTAGCTCCCCGGCTCGCCCGGCACCGGGACGTCCGCGAACGCCGCGACGGTCCGGTCGGCGTACGCGTTCATGTCACCGACCGTCATCGGCCCGTCCCAGGTGCGCGGCAGCGGCACCGGTACCTGCGGGGCCACCCGCTTCACGATCTCGTCCAGCACGGTCTCCGCGTCGCCGACCCACAGGTGCTTGGCCCCGGGAACCCCGACGACCTCGGCCTGGGGAATCGCGGCGAAGCGTTTGGCGGCCTCGTCCGGCCGCAGGTAGTCGTCGAACTCAGGCACCAGCGCGATCACCTTCTTCCCCGCGGCGGCCCAGGCGGCCAGATGCTCGGGGCTGGTGGACCGCAGCGGGGGAGACAGCAGGATGGCTCCCACGACGGTCGGGTCAAGGCCGTGCATGAGCGTCAGGTCGGTCCCGAACGACCAGCCCAGCAGCCAGATGTTCGGCAAGTCGGCGAACTCGGCGTACTCGATCGCCGCCGCCACGTCGTATCGCTCGTCGACGCCCGACGAGAAAGCCCCCTCGCTCGTCCCGCGCTCGCTGCTGGTCCCCCGCGTGTTGAACCGCAGGACCGCAATGCCGGCCAATGCCGGCAGCCGCCAGGCCGCCTTGCGGAAGAGGTGGCTGTCCATCATCCCGCCGTGCGTGGGCAGCGGGTGCAGGCAGACCAGCGTCGCGACCGGCGCGCGGTCGAGTGGCAGCGCGAGCTCGCCGACCAGCGTCAACCCGTCGGCGGTCTGCAGCTCGATGTCCTCCCGCCGCGCGGGCAGGACGGAGTTGGCGCGGATCTCTTTGCTCACGGGCCCATCCTTACCCATAACGCGGCGCGTTGCGGGAACGCTCTACCGCGGGCGCGCGCCGGTCCCGCGCCCGCCAGCAGCCCGTGTGCCAGTGCCGGCGGTCGGTCTCGTCGCCGTAGCCGTCGACCGGCCACGCGACGACGTGCGCGACGCCCGGCCGGATCTCCTGCATGCAGCCCGGGCACCGGTACGTCTTGGTGGCCGCCCCGCCGACGATGGACCGCACCATCCACTCCCCGTCCCGCCACTGCTGGACTCCCTCGACGCCCTTGCGGACGCGCTCGTCCGGCAGCGACAGCCGCTCCTCGGTAGAAGAGCGGCGCGGGCGATTTCGACGCGGGCTCACATATTCAAGAGTACGTCTCTGAACTAGGCTCACGTTTCATGACGGCTACCCGTACGCCCGGCATGCCCTTCATCGAAGACGGCATGCTCGTCTCCACGAATCCGGCGACCGGCGCGGAGGCCGGGCGCGTACCGGTCGCGAACGAGGCCGCAGTCGCCGCGGCCGTGCAGCGGGCACGTGAGGCGGCCGCCTGGTGGGTGGGTCTCGGTTTCGAGGGCCGCAAGGTCCGGCTGTTGCGCTGGCGCGCGCTACTCGTCGAGCGCATCGAGGAGCTCGCCGAGTTGAACCGCGCCGAGGCCGGCAAGCCTGTCGCGGACGCGATCGTCGAGGCGAGCGCCGCGATCGAGCACACGGACTGGGCCGCCCGCAACGCCAAGCGGGTGCTCGGGCCGCGCCGGACCCGGACCCGGCTGCTGCTCGCCGAGCACGCGGGTCACCTGGAGTACCAGCCGTACGGTGTGGTCGGCGTCATCGGGCCGTGGAACTACCCGATCCTCACGCCGCTCGGGCCGGCGTCCGCCGCGCTCGCCGCGGGCAACGCGGTGGTGCTGAAGCCGAGCGAGTACACGCCCGTGGTCGGGCAGTGGCTGGCCGACTCGTTCGCCGAGGTGGTGCCGGAGCAGCCGGTGTTGCAGGTCGTCCATGGGCTGGGTGACGTCGGGGCCGCGCTGTGCCGCTCGGGTGTCGACAAGGTGGCCTTCACCGGCTCGACCGCCACCGCCAAGAAGGTCATGGCGACCTGCGCCGAGACGCTCACCCCTGTCGTGATCGAGGCCGGCGGCAAGGACGCGCTGATCGTGGACGCCGACGCGGACGTGCCGGCCGCCGCCGAGGCGGCCGTCTGGGGCGCGATGACCAACGCCGGTCAGACCTGCATCGGCATCGAGCGGGTGTACGCGGTGGCGCCGGTCTACGACGCGTTCGTCGACGCGGTGGTGGGGAAGGCCGGACGGCTCAAGATGGGCGAGGAGATCGGCCCGATCACGATGCCCGGCCAGATCGACGTCATCCGCCGGCATATCGACGACGCGCTGGCCAGGGGCGGCAAGGCGGCGCTCGGCGGACCCGACGCGGTCCAACCACCCAACGTGGCGCCGACCGTGTTGCTGGACGTACCGGAGGACTCGTCGGCGATCCGCGAGGAGACGTTCGGGCCGACGCTGACCATCACCAAGGTGGCGGACGCGGACGAGGCCGTGCGAAAGGCCAACGCGACACCGTACGGGCTGGGCGGCGCGGTATTCGGCAAGGCTAACGCGGTGCGGATCGCCCGCCGGCTGCATGCGGGCATGGTCGCGGTGAACTCGACGCTGACGTTCGTCGGGATGGCCACGCTGCCGTTCGGTGGTGTCGGCGACTCCGGGTTCGGCCGGATCCACGGCGATGACGGCCTCCGCGAGTTCGCCCGCGCCAAGGCAATCTCGGTCCGGCGCGCGCCGTCGCTGCTGCCGACGATGACGTTCGAGCGGACGCCAGCGCAGGTATCCCGGATCGTGAAGGCGATCAAGCTGCTGTACGGGCGTCGCCGCTAGGTCGGGCTGCTAGCGTCCGTCTAGTGGTGGATCAACCCGCGGTCGAGGTCGCCGGCCTGTACGTCAGCTACGGCTCGACGCCGGTGCTCGTGGACGTCGCGCTGACCGTACCGGTCGGCGCCGGCGTCTGCGTGACCGGCGAGAACGGCATCGGCAAGTCCACCCTGCTGCGCTGCGTGGCCAGCCTGCAGCGCCCCGACCGGGGCCGGATCCGGGTCTTCGGCAACTCCCCGGGGTCCACACCGGAGTTCTGGCGCGCCGTGGTAACCACGGCCGAACCGCCGACGTGGTACCCGGGCCTGACCGTGCGCGAGCATGGCGAGCTGGTCTGCCGCGCGCATGGCCTGGACCCCGACGAGGCGGGGCTCGACGAGGCGCTGGAGCGCTTCGGCCTGGCGACGCATGTCGACGCGGTCCCGCCGTCCATGTCGTCGGGTCAGAAGCAGCGCCTCACGCTCGCGCTGTCCCTGCTGCGGCCCAGTTCGCTACTGATCCTCGACGAGCCCGAGCAGCGCCTCGACCCGGAGGGCCGGGCCTCGGTCGCCGGGATGCTGAACGACTACGTCAAGAACGGCGGCACGATCCTCATGGCGAGCCACGACAGCGTCTTCGCCGAGGCGTCCGGCACGGAGATCACCCCGATGGAGTCGCTGGGCGTCACACGCCGAGCCGAGCCCAAGGACGCGGCGGAGTGACGGCGGTCGAGCAGGTCGCGATCGACGTCGGCGCCATCCGCCGCTGGGTGCGCAGGACCCAGTCGTCGCACCGGGAGCGCGGCGCGACGGCCGGAAACATCTACTTCGCCGTACTCTTCGTCGCGATCGTCGGCGGCATGCTCCACAAGCAACTGGCCGTGGTGTTCTGGCCTGCCCAGCCGAACGCGTCCGAGCTGGCCGGGGTCTCGCTCGTCCTGGTGGGCCTGGGCAGCCTCTTCCTCGCGATGCGCCGCCTCGGCCCGCTCGGGTTGAGCCGGCCGGCCGCGTCCTGGCTGCTCACCGCGCCGGTCAGCCGGCGCCGGCTGCTCACGCCGTCGCTACGGCTGGCGGCGCTCGCGGCGGCCATCGCGGGCGCGCTGTTCGGTCTCGCGATCGTCGGGCACGTCGCGACCCGGCCGATGCCCCGCACGGTCGCGGCGCTCCTTCCGGCCGTCGGCGCGCTCGTCGGCGTCGTCATGCTCCTGATCGCGCTGGCCGCCCAGGCTGGACGCGGCTGGTCTTCGTGGGGGGACAACGTCGCCGGACTGCTCCTCGCCGGCGGGCTGGCCGGATTCGTGGTCGACTCCGCCGTCGACGCGCCGCGGGCCTCGGGCAGCTGGTCGGCCACGGTCGTGGGTGCCGTCGCCATCGGGCTGGCGGCCGTCGTCGCCGGCCTCATGGCGGTGGCGGCGGGGCGACTGGCGGACACGCCGAACGAACGCATCCTCGAGGCGTCAAAGACCGTCGGGACGCTGCTGGACTCGGCGTTCGGCGTCGAACCGTCGTTCGTGACCGAGATGGTGGAGCGCCGTTACTGGGCGCGCCGCCGGCTCCGGTCCATGCGGTTGTGGACGCGTGTGCCCGTACTCGTGGGTCAAGATCTCCTGCTGGTCCGGCGGCGGCCCCGGCGGCTGGTATGGCTAGCCGGCGCGGTCGCCTTGCCGGCGCTGCTCGCGCACGCCCCCGCCTGGACGATCGGCGTCGCGATCCTGCTCGGCGGCATGGTCGCGGGTGCGACGTCGACCGCGACCGTCCGGACCGACGCCGGGAATCCGGTCCTGCTCCGGATGCTCGGGCTGAGCCCACGCCAGGCGATCGCGCAACGCATGTGGGTGCCCGGCATCCTCGCCGGGCTGTGGTCGGCGGCGGCGCTCGCGCTGCTGCGAGCGCTCGGCGACCTGCCGGCCGGGCCGTGGTGGGCGCTCGGCCTGACCCTCGGGCCGGTCGGTGCGGTCGCGGCGGTGCGCAAGGCACGCGTGGGCTTCGTCCGCAACGAGCTGCTGCCGCTGGATACGCCGATGGGTACGCTCTCGCCGGGTCCGGCGCTGAACTCGGTGATCGGCCCGGACGCGCTCCTGCTCGGCCTGCCCGCGTTGGTGCAAATCGCCCAGGGACATCCGCTCAGCTGGACAACGGTCCTGGTCCAGGCGCTGGTGGGGGCCATCGGCGCCCGCACCTACGTCAATCTTGGAGCCGCTAGAACAGGGTGAGCTCGTCGCGCTCCATGCCGCGCAGCTTGTCGTAGTCGACGACCACGCAGCGGATGCCGCGGTCGGCGGCCAGTACGCGGGCCTGAGGCTTGATCTCCTGGGCCGCGAACACACCCTGCACCGGGGCGAGCAGCGGATCGCGGTTCATCAGCTCCAGGTAGCGGGTGAGCTGCTCGACGCCGTCGATCTCGCCACGCCGCTTGATCTCCACCGCGACCGCACCGCCGGCTGCGTCGCGGCAGAGCAGATCGACCGGGCCGATCGCGGTCATGTACTCGCGGCGGACCAGGGTCCAGCTCTCACCGAACGTCTCGGGGTGCGCGGCCAACAACTCCTGCAGATGCGCCTCCACACCGTCCTTGACCAGGCCCGGATCGATGCCGAGGTCGTACGAGGTGTCCTGGAAGATCTCCTCGAGCGTGATCCGCAGCTCCTCGCCGACCTTGTTGACGACCTTCCACACGCCCGGCGCCTCCTGCAGCTTGCAGGGTGGACTCATCCAGTTCAGCGGCTTGTACGCCCGGTCGTCGGCGTGGATCGAGACCGATCCGTCAGCCTTCACCATGAGCAGCCGTATGGCCGGGGGCAGGTGGGCCGACAACCGTCCGACGTAGTCGACCGAGCACTTCGCGATGACCAGGCGCACGCGACGAGGGTAGCCGCCATCCCCGGCGACGCGAGCGCGGCGGTGCGATGCTAGATCCGTGCTCGAAGCGCTGACCGGAACCGGCCTAGCCGCATCCGCCGGACTCAATGCCTACATCCCCTTGCTCATCATGGGCCTGCTGGCCCGGTTCACCGACGCCATCAACCTGCCGAGCGGCTGGCAGTGGCTCTCCAACGGCTGGGTGCTGGCGATCCTCGCGATGCTGCTCGCGATCGAGGTCGTCGCGGACAAGGTGCCGGTGGTCGACCACGTCAACGACGTCGTGCAGACCGTGGTACGGCCGACCGCGGGCGGCATCGTGTTCGGCGCGGGCTCGTCATCCCAAACTGCGACGGTGACCGACCCAGGCTCGTTCTTCGGCTCCCACCAGTGGGTGCCGATCGCGGCCGGCATACTCATCGCGCTCTGCGTGCACGGCCTGAAGGCCGCGTCCCGTCCTGTGATCAACGCCACCACGGCCGGCGTCGGCGCACCCGTCGCCAGCACGGCCGAGGACATCGGCAGCATCGTGATGTCGCTGCTCGCCATCCTGCTGCCGATCCTTGTGTTGCTCGGGCTGGTGCTGCTGGTCTCGTCGTCGGTGTGGGCGATCAGGCGGCGCCGGCAACGTAAACGGGAACGCCGCCCGGTTGAGGGTGTTACGACCGAGCGACTATTTGGTTGACTGCTTCCGTGTCCGCCATCGCCGTGCCCGCCTTCGCGTTGAGTTGGTGGGCGGCGTGCTATCTGGTCGGCCGCGATCCCGCCCGCCCAGCCCTGCAGCGGGCGGCCGCGGCGCTGGTCGCGTACGCGGTGGCGGTCGCGTCCTGGACCGTCGCACCGGATTCCGCCGTTGCGCAGGTCCTGCTCTGCGTCCCGGCCTTGCTCTGGGCCGGTGCCGCGATCGGACTGCTCCCCACGGCGCTGCCCGAACGCCGCCAGCTCGAGCGCGGCTGGCTGCTGATCGCCATCGTCTTCCTGGTGATCGTCTCGGCATTGCCCGCCGCCGGGAAGGTCGTCGCGCTCGCGCCGCTGATCGGCGCGCTCGCGCTGCTCTGGCGCTTCCGCGATGAGGTCCGTCCGAAGGTCCTGCCTGCGGCGATCTCCGTAGTCGCGGCGCTGTACGCCACCGGCCTGGTCGCCATGCTGGCCCCGGTCGACGTCGGTGCCCCCGAACTTCTGCTAGCCGCGATCGGCCTGGACCTGATGGTGCTCGGCTATCTGGTGGCGGTCAGCGACGCCGTCGAGGCGGGCGAGCGACTGCGCCCCGACCTGCGCCGGTCCGCGGCCGCCGCGATCGCCGCGACGTTGCTCTGCGGCGGGCCGGCGGCTCTCACCACGCTCGCCGCGCACGGCGTGCGTGCGGTCGCGGTGCTGCAGTTCGTGCTGATGGCGGTCGTGATGACCGCGGTCGGGCTGGCCGGGCCGGTACGCCGCGGCCTGGACCGGCTGGCGTTCCTGCATGACGACCGGCTCCGCCTCGACCGGGAGGCGCTGCTGCTCTCGGCCGAGGCGCTCCCCCGCCGTCGCGAGCGGCACCGCCTCATCGCGACCAGCGAGGACGAGTTCGTCCGGCTGACCAGGCAGGCGCTGGAAAACTTCGGCGACGTCGGCCGGCTGATGCGGAGTCCACTGATCGACCTGCCCATGGTGGACCGGCGGCTGGCCGGCCCGATCTCGGAGCAGCCGCTGGCCCGGGCCGTCGAGCTGCGCGGGGTGCTACGGGAGAGTGTCGCGCGGTTGAAGCCGGACGGGCTGTTCGGGACGACAGAGGATTGGCGCTACTACAACGCGTTGCATTACTGCTGCGTGCTGGGGCTGCGGCCGTACGCGCGGCGGCGCCGGACCGAGGGCCTGGATCGGGACGCCCGGCGCGCACTCGAGTGGTTCCGCCGGTACGTGCCCAAACGCGCGATGCGGCAGTGGCAGAGCGAGGGCGCGCGCCTGGTGGCGGAGCGGCTCCGGGGCGACCTCGTCCGCACGGACCCGCGCTGGCTCACCCATGCGGCTTCGGCCAAGCGGGCGTCTACGACACGCGGCACGTAACCGCCCCTGTGCGTAGGCGCCTGGTGGTTAGTAGGTGTAAAAGCCCTTGCCGGTCTTCCGGCCCAGATCGCCCGCAGTGACCATGCGCTGCATCAGCTCCGGCGGGAAGAACTTCTGATCGCCGGTGTCGTGGTAGATGTTCTCCGCCGCGTGCAGCAGCACGTCGATGCCGGTCAAGTCGACCGTGGCCAACGGACCCATCGCGTGGCCGAAGCCGAGCTTGCAGACCGTGTCCAGGTCGGCTGCCGAGACCACCCCGGACTCGACGAGCTTGATCGCCTCGACCACCAGTGCGGCGAAGAGCCGGTTCGAGACGAAGCCCGCCACATCCCGGTTCACCTCGACGCAGGTCTTGCCGACCTCTTCGGCGAAGTTCCGGGCGACCTCGAGCGTCTCGTCCGACGTGCGATAACCCCGGACCAGTTCCACCAACTTCATCATCGGTACGGGCGAGAAGAAGTGGATGCCGACCACCGACTCGGGCCGCTCGGTGACCGCCGCGATCTGGGTGATCGGGATGGCCGACGTGTTGGTCCCGAGAACTGCGCCCGCCTTGCAGATCTTGTCGAGCGTCCGGAAGACCTCGTGCTTGGCTTCGATCCGCTCGAAGATGGCTTCGACCACAACGTCCGCCTCGGCCACGGCGTCCATGTCCGTCGTGGTGACGATCCGGCCGAGCGTGGCCTCGACGTCCTCCTCGGAGATCTTGCCCTTGGCGGCGAACCGTCCGAGGGAGTCTTGTATGGCCGCCGTGCCGCGGCTGAGCGACGCCTCGTCGATGTCGCGCATCGTGACATGCCAGCCGGCCTGCGCCGAGACCTGGGCGATGCCGGAACCCATCAGACCGGCGCCGATGACCGCGAGTCGACCCGCCATGTGTACCTCTCCTTCTCGTGGTGCGAATTCCCAGCCCAACCCTATCGGGAGCGCCTGAACTCCAGGCTCAGCGCCGCGATCGGTGCAAGTCCGGGGGAAAGCCGCGGCGCATTGCCAGACTATGCCCATGCCCGCCGCCTGGTAGGCGATAGCCCAGCGCTCTAGAAGTCGTACGCCGGCTCGGGCACGTCCGCCCGCTCCACCTCGACGCCCAGCTTGGCGAGATCCTCGACGAAGTTCGGGTAGCCGCGGTCGATGTGGTGCACCGCGCCCACCTCGGTCACGCCGTCCGCGCACAGGCCCGCGATGACCAGCCCGGCGCCGGCCCGGATGTCGGTCGCCCGCACCGGGGCACCGGAGAGCCGCTCCCGGCCGCGGACGACCGCGTGGTGGCCGTCCGTACGGATGTCCGCGCCGAGACGCACCATCTCGTTCACGAACATGAACCGGCCGTCGAAGATGTTCTCGGTGATCAGCGAGGACCCGGAGCTCACCGCGGCGAGCCCGATAGCCATGGGGAGCAGGTCGGTGGCGAATCCCGGAAACGGCAGCGTCACGATGTCGACGCT
>DASYTU010000017.1:0-9969 GCA_036001925.1 Actinoplanes sp. | reverse complement strand
GCAGCCCTACCACCACCCGGCCGTCCACTGAGACACGGAAGGAACAATCGCAGCCATGAACGGCGACATCGCCGAGGACCAGCTGGCCCGTGCGGTCCTGCGTCACATGGCCGGCACCCGCGGCAAAGACGACCTCCTAGGCTCCCTCGCGCGTACCGTGCTGTCCGGCGAAGCCAGGCTGAAGGCCGCGGCGGCCAACCCTTGGCACGGCCAGGCACTCGCCGCCGCTTTCGAGAAGGCCCAAGACGAACGGAGCCGGATGCCACCGGAGCAGCGGGCCGCGTACGAACGCGAAGCCGAACGTCTCCGCCGCAGTCCCGCAGCCGACGACGACACCGTCATCGGGGATGATCGGTGAGCGCACTCATCCGCTGGCGCCTGGCCACGCCACTGATCTTCCTGTCGCTGATGTGCCTCACCGCGACCGTCATCGGCGCGTGGGCTTACTGGGCAGAGGACACCGCGGCGGAACGCGCCCTGTCCGTGTTCCTCGGCATCATGTTCGCGATCAACCTGGGCGTCAGCGTCTCCATCGGCACCGACCGCGACCTGCACGACACCCCGTGGCTGCGCGTCGGAACCATCATTCTCTTCTTCGCCCTCGCCTGCGGCGTCGCCCTGGTACGTCGAAGCCTTTGATCCGTCGTTCCGCCGATGTCTCCTGAAGCGGGACCGCCGTCAGGTGGGCCGCTGGAACTGGGCCCGCCAGCGGCGAGAGTCCGTTTCCCGTGGGTCGGCCAGTTTCTCTACCTGCACGGTGTTGAGACCGTCCGTGGTGAAGGCGTCGATCTCTTCCCGGGTCAGCGGCCACGGCGGTCCCGCGGCGGGCGCGTCGGGCTGGTGCTGGCGGGCCGCGACGACGATGAGGGTTCCACCGGGTGCCACCAACCGCCCGACGTTGACGATGGCGGTACGCCGCGGGGGGTCGGGGAGGGCCTGGACGGTGATGATCTCGACGACCAGATCGAAGGCTCGTACCCATTCCGCGGGCAGATCGAGCAGATCCGCGGTCAAGTACCGCACGCGGGTTCCCGGGTGCCGCTGTCGCGCCACCCGCACCGCGGTCTCGGCGACGTCGAACGCCACCGTTTCGTACCCGAGTCCGGCGACGTACTCGGCGTCGGCGCCCAGGCCGCAGCCGACGACGATCGCCCGCCGCCCGCCGCCGTTCAGCCCGTGTGCCTGCGCCCACTGCGTCAACAGCGGGTGTGGCGACTGGCGATCCCACGGCATCGGCACCTCACCGGCCACACCCGCCGCGTAAAGCCGGTCGAACCATCCTGTCGGGTCGCCGCTGGCGATCGACCGGGCCGCCAGCCGGTCGCCCTGTTCGTCCCAGCCGCCAGAGGTGTGCCGCAGGATCGCCGGGATGACCGTGGGCCAGACCGCCCGCGGCGGCATCTGGCGACCCACGCCGGGAAGCGCCAGAAGCTCAGCCTGCGGGATCTCACGAGCCAGCGCCTCGGCGTGAGGGTACGGGAACAGCGGATCCGCGGTGCCGTGGATGAGCAGGGTGGGCGCGCTCACCTCCGCCAGGCGGGGACGCACCGGTTCGCCTGCGTCGATGAGCCAGGGGTTGGTGAGGCTGGCGGCCGGATCCGTGCTGCGGTCCACGATCCGAGCGGCAAGCTGCCGGACGTGCTCCTCGTCGAAGTACTCCGGTGCGGCCAACCGCCGCTCGCCGGCCACGAGATGGTCGACCACGGCCGCTCGGTCGGACCAGTCCGGCGTCACCGGCTCGGCGAAGGACCTCCGCAACTCCTCGGACATGGGTGGCAGGTCCGGGTTGCTCGCACCGCCTGGGCCTGCCGGGCTGGTCGAGATCAGCACGAGCGAGTCGACACGATCCCGATGGTGGACCGCGACACGTTGCGCCAGCGCCCCGCCCATCGAGATACCGGCGAGGTGGGCGCTGCGCAAACCGAGCGCGTCGAGTACGGCGACCGCGTCGGCGGCCAGGTCCGTCTCCGTGTAGCGCGGCGCCCCGGCCGGGTACGTGACGGACTGCCCGGTGTCCCGGCTGTCGTACCGGATCACGAACCGGCCGCCCGCCGCGAGCCGTTCACAGAATTCGTCCTCCCACCAGTCCATCGCCGCACCGGCGCCGCCGATGAGCAGGATCGGCGGATCACGCCGGTCACCGGTGGTATCCACGCACAGGTCGACGCCGTTGACGCGCATGACTGTGCGGCTCACTCGGGCTCCTCTCCGGGCACTGCCTCCATCCTTACCGACTACAGATAACGCGGGACAGACGCGCAGTAACGTTCGTACTCCGGCCCGAGAGTCTCGGCCAGGCGCCGCTCCTCGCGCCGGATGTCGAGGTGCACCCATGCGACCGCGGCGGGCAGGGACGCCATGATCCAGCGGGAGCCCGCGATCAGCCCGGCGCCGAGGTGGAGCAGCGCCCAACCGACGTACATCGGGTTACGGCTGATCGAGTAGGGACAAGCGGTGACCAGTCGTTCGGGCCGGGCGAGGTCCACCCGGGCGGCGGCGTGCACGGACCGTACGACGAGGTAGCCGCCCGCGCCCACGGCGGCCGAGCCGAGGACGCGGTGCATCGGGCGGCTGCCCGGCAGGCGCCACGGCCACAGCCGGCGCAGGCCGTACCCGGCGGCGAGGCAAGCCAGGTGCGCCTCGGGTAAGGGCACGTTGCGTACCAACCACGCTCGGGGGTTCGAGGTCCGTTCCCGCTCAGGCAACCGCTCGCCTCCTGCGGCGCGAGCTGTGGGCCGCGATGCGGTCGGCGACGTACCGGGCGTCGCGGCCGACCCCCGCGACCAGCATGGAGGAGAAGGACTGCAGGAACGGCAGCCCGACGAAGTAGAGCCCCGGTGACGCCGGCACCGCCCCGCGTACCTGTTCGGGCCAGCCGTCGTCACCGGTGACCGGGATCCGGATCCACCCGGAGTCCTTGTCGAAGCCGGTGCACCAGATCACGTTCGTGACGTCCAGCACCCGGCCGTCCTCGAGCACGGGCCGGCCGTCTCGCACGCCGGTGACCCGCTCGTGGACGCGTTCGACGCCCGCGGCGACCAGGTCGGTCCTCCTGGTCCGGATCAGCGGGCCGCCGTGGGCGCGTACCTCGTGCCGCAGCCGGCGGCCTACCGGTGTGTGCATCGTCAGCACGTTCCGGGCGAGGAACACCATGATCGGGAAGATCACGTGGGCGGCCCGGCTGTCGTGCCGGAACGGGATCTGTCCGCGGTCCTTTCCCGACAGGATGGTCGGGTGCGTACGGGCCACCTCGAAGGCGATGTCGCCACCGGAGTGGCTGGCGCCGACCACGAGGACCGGGCCGTCGCGCAGTTGCCTGGGGTTGTGGTAGTCGCCGGAATGGAGCTGGCGGATTGCCGGGTCGAGCTCGGCGGCGAACTCGGGCACGATCGGGCGCTGGAAGGTTCCCGACGCTACGACCACGTTGTCGGCCTCGAACCGGTGTGCGCCGGCCGTGACGACGTACCCGTCACCGTCACGAGCGACCTCGTCGACGACGACCCCGGTTCGGACGGGCAGCGCGAACCGCTCCGCGTACGCCTCGAGGTAGTCGGCCATGTCGTCCTTCGTGGGATACGACCATCGCTCGGCCGGGAACGGAAAGCCCGGCAGGCTGTCGGCCCACGCCGGGCTGTACAGCCGCAGTGAGTCGAAGCGATGCCGCCACACGTCGCCGACTCGCGGCCAGGCCTCCAGGATGACGAACTGCCGGCCGCGACGGGCCAGGTGATAGCCGGTCGAGAGGCCCGCCTGACCGGCACCGATGATCACCGTTTCCACATGCTCGCTCATGGCTCCGACGCTATGAGCCGACGCCTGTCCGCCGCGTCGGGAGAGCTAACCAACTCGTCGCCCCGGGCCGGCGTGGGTAGATCTGTGTACCGCACGTGCCAGAGGAGCATCAGGGCGGTGGTCGCCAGGTAGAAACTGTGCAGCGCCCAGATGGGGCCCGCGGGGAGGCTGAAGACGTACACCGACTGGACGGCGTTGCCCACGTTGGACAGCAGGATGTTGCTCCGGCTGTACGAGCGCAGGTCTTTGGTGCGTGCGGCCTTGACCACCATCGGCAGCGCGCCGACGGCGAAGATCACGGTCGCGATCGCGCCCGCCAGCGCCGGAACACCCGGGTCCACGGAAGAAGGGTCGCCCGTCGGCGGCCGTCGCCGCGTCGGGGGAATCATGCAACCTGCCGTCAAACCGGATGGGCGTTCCTATGTACGCGGCACGAGATCGTGCTCGTACGCGTACGCGGTCGCGGCCGACCGTGTCGAGACGCGGAGCTTGCCGAAGATGTTCGCCACGTGCCGGGCCACCGTTTTCTCGCTGAGGAAGAGGTCGCCCGCGATCGACCGGTTGGTCTTGCCGGCCGCGACGAGGCGCAGCACCTCGACCTCGCGCGCGGTCAGCCCGCCCGCGGCGACCGCGGACGCGGGCCGCAACAGGTTCTCCACGCCGGCCAGGTCGGGGTCGGCGCCCAGATGCCGGAACGTCCATTGCGCCGCGTCCAACTCCATGTCCGCACTGTCCCGGTCGCCGAGCCGCCGGCAGGCGAGCCCGATGAGCACCCGGGTGCGCGCGGCCTCGTACGGTGCGTCAAGCTCCTGCCAGAGCCGCCACGCCCGGCGCAGCTCGGCCAGCGCCGCGTTCGCGTCACCCTCGATGAGCAGCACGTGCCCGTCGGCACGGGCAGCGACGGCATGCAGCAGGGGAGCGCCGAGGCCGGCGGCGATCTCCGAGAGCTCGTTCGAGGCGGCGCGGGCCGCGGGAGCGTCGCCACCGGCGAGCGCGATCTCGACGTACGCCGGGAGCACCCGTGCCCGGCTCCCTCGATCATGCGCCTCACCCAGCACGCGGCGGATCGTGGCATGCGCGTCGTCGACGCGACCCTGCGCCACGCGCAGCAACGCCAACCCGGGTTGCGGCTCCCGTCCGTGCTGGCACGCCTCGCGGTACGCCTCCTCGGCCTCTCCCAGCGCGCCGCGGAGACGGTACATGTCGCCGAGGGCGTAGAACGCCATGCCGGCGGCCGGCCTCCGGCCGAGCCGCTCGCATGCTCGCACCGCTTCGTCCAGCGCGGCCGGCCACTCGCCGCGCAGCTGCATGATCTCGGCCCGGTGCACCAGGCACTGGCCGCGGTAGGGCACCAGGCCCGGCTGCGCCTCACACCATCGGGTCAGGGCCGCCGTCCATTCCTGGGCCCGCTGCTGGTCGAAGACCTCCTGACAGGCCAGGATGGCGGCGCAGTACGCGACGCCGACGTTGATCGGGGACACCTCGCTCGCCGTGATCGCGACCATGACCTCGTCGAGAAGGGCCAGCCCGTCGGTGGTCTTGCCCAGCGCGATCAGAGCCTGGCCCTTGCCGAGCCGGGCCATGGCCATGGCATCCGGATCGCCGAAGCGGTCGGCCATCTCGGTGAGCCGGCTGAACCGGTCGTACGCGAGTGCCGCCTCGCCAGCCATAAGGCTGCGCAGGGCGTCGGGCACGAGCAGGAAGCCGCGCGCGACGCAGTCGAGCCCGGATTCGTCCAGCAGTCGCTCGGCCCGCGCGAACCAGCCGCCCGCGCGCGCCATCTCGCCCGCGTTCATGAAGCCCATGCCCAGGTGAAAGCCGCAGAGCGCCGCGCGGTTCACGTCGCCCGCGTCCGCGTACGCACGATAGCCGCGAGCCCAGGCATCAGCGCTCTCGTCGTCCTTGCCGGTCAGGAAGGCGGCGATGGCAAGCCGTTCGAGATCCGCCGGGCCGAGGGCGCGGTCGTGGTCGGCGGCGGCCAGGTCGGCGTACGCGGCTGTCCAGGCTCGGCGGGAAAACGCCTCCCGGCCCTTCTCCAGCGGGTCAGCCGTGGTCACGTGGTCACTCCTGCGCCGCGGCGGGGCCGGCGACCCTGTCACCCGGGTAGCCCCGCCTGCGATCAGCCTAAGACGCGGCCCCGGGCGTGACTATGTGCGGCCGGAAACCGGACACCTGGCCATCCGGGCATGTGAGCGAGTCCGGCGAGGCTGGCGGTCCGCTCCGGGCCACGATGGTGACATGACCGTTCATCCGGGGTGGCGTCAGCTCAGGAGCCTCTGCGAGATCCAGTTCGACTTCCTGGTGTCCGACCACCACTGCCGGCGGCGGGGTCGCTTCATCTCCGGCGGCTTGGAAGTCTTCTACTGGAACGCGACCACCGGGGTACGGATCTTGGTTCAGTACCGGGACCCGTTCACGGTAGACGTTTGCCCGGTGCCCGAAGGCTGGTTCCCGCCTCGCGTTGACGAATACGGCGCGCACCAACGAATCGAGTGGTACGACGTGTTCGACGCGCTGAAGCTGGTGACCGGCCGCCGGCCACGTTTCGACGTCCGCCAGCTCTACGGCAACGACCCAGTTGTCATCGCAGCCTACGCGGACGCCCTTCGCGGGCCCTGCCGGTCTCTCCTGCACGGCGACACGGTCATGTGGGGCAGGCTGCGCAGGCAGCGGCGGGCTCGCCTCGCCTATTGGCGACGGCATCTCCAAGACCAGCATCCGTAGAACCCCGGCCGCCGGCGATCACGATGCGGTGTCGGTGGAACGGTTGGACGCCGTTAGGTCATCCGGCCGGCCGCCCTTCTCTCGAGGATCTCCTTGAGCGTGTGGAGGTTCGCGGCCACCGCCTCCTTGACCCGGGACGCAGCCAACGGCGCGACAAAGCGCAGCGGGCCCGAGGCTCGGAGGTTCATCGTGTTGCTCAGGATGGTGCCGTCTCCCGCCGGCTCAAGCACGTACGTGTTGTCGCCGTGGAAAGGCCCGAGAGTTCCTCGGATCGACAGCCTGCGGTCGGGCTCGAACGCGGTCACCACGAACGTTTCCTCGCTTGGGGTGGGAAGTGTCCGGGTCTGCCGGTACCGCGAGCCGACACGCACCGGCCCACCCGTTTCGTTCCAGGTTTCGCTGATCGCGTAGTTCCACTGCGGAATGTTTTCCAGGCGGGCGAGGAACGCGAAGACCTCGGGCGGCGGGCGGTCGATCGTGACGGTGTTGGTGAAATTCATCTGAGTGGATCCCTTCAAAGCGTGCTGTCCAGCAGGCGCTGGGCCGCGGTCGGGTCGTGGGCGGGCAGGATGACCAGGCCGGGCATCCGTTGCTTGAGAGCGAGCACTTTGTCCGTCGTCCTGGCGAGCCGACCGCGGTCACCGACGCCGGGAAGCTGGCGCCGTTCCAGCAGATCGGCACCGTACGTGAGGTCGCCGACCAGCAGCAGCGGTGACCGCCCCCGGCGCCGGACGAGCAGGGAGACCGAGCCGGTGGTGTGTCCGGGCGTGGGAAGCAGCACGAGGGAGCCGTCGCCCATGACATCGAGCGACGCGCCGAACGGTGTCAGGGCCGGGTCGTTCGTCGGCTCGAAGCTGATCAGGCGCCATGACCGGCCCGGGATCATGATGTGCTCGCGGAGGAAGCCGCGCGGCTCCGGGGCGAACCGTGAAAGCTCGTGCCATTCGGCCGCGCTGACCAGCAGGTCGGCGCGGCTCAGCTCGGGGATTCCGCCGATGTGGTCCTGATGCAGGTGGGACAGGATCGCGGTGTCGACGTCGGTCGCCGAGTAGCCGAGCGTGCCGAGCTGACTGTCGAGCGTCTCCTCGGCACCGATACGGAAACGTGCCAGGCGGTCGTAGATGACGCCGGTGAATCCGCCGGGAAAGTACGAGTCGTCGGTGACCGAGGCGCGGTCCTGTCCGGTGTCGAACAGAACCACGCCCTTGGCGTGCTCGATGACATACACGTTGATCGGGCGTGCCGGCAACCACGCGCGTGCGGTGAGCAGCCACCAATACAAGGGCTTCCTGGTTCCGTACGCATGCTCGGGGTGGATTTCGACCGTCCCCGTGCTCACGACCGACACCGCCCGGACGGGGTCGGCCGTTCCGCTCCCCGCATGCGAGGTGGCGACCGGAATGGACATGTGCGGTCTCCTCTGGTCCGCTCGCCCGCCTGTTCGGACGAGTCGGTACCAGCCTCCGCCTCGCCTCGAAGGGCGTCAGTGACTTCGGTCGTGTGGCCGGGTAACCGAAGTCACGGGGTCGGGGTTCCAGCACTGGCTGTGGAGACCGGCCGGGTCGATGATGTGGATGCTGTCCGGTGCGGTCGCTATCAGCCGTTCGAGGCGGAAGTCCCGCAGGACCCGGGCCACCACCTCGCGGACCGACCCGACCGAGTCGGCCAGCTCCTGCTGCGACACCCGCGCGACGAGGCGCCCTCGGGGAACCTGCTGAGCGGAGGCGAGATCGAGCAGGTGCGCGGCCACCCGCTGCCGTACCGACCCGAAAGTGTTGATGGCCGTCTGCCGCAACGTCTCATTCAGCCGCCGGCTCAGCTCCTCCGCCAACGCCCACGAGACGCGGGGATCGCGGTGCGCCGCCGCGGTCAACGTCTGCGGGTCGATCCGGAACAGGATTGACGGGGAGAGCGTCTGAACGCCGACATTCGCCGGGCCGCCGACCAGGACCGCGATCCCCAGCACGTCGCGGTCACGCGCATACCGGACCGTCACCTGCCGGCCCTCCGGAGCCGTCATGTAGACACGCAACAAACCACGAACGACGAGCAGGGCCCTCGGAAAGGAACCCTCCCGGTAGATCGTGCTGCCCGCCGGATAGTCGGTGAGCTCCCCGGCGTCCACCAGCGCGGCGACCACCTCCGGTGGCAGCTTTCCCAGGAAGCTACCCGCCACCGCCTCGGCAACGTGTCTGTCCGCCACCGTCCCAGGATCCGCCCGAGGATCACCAGCGTAAAGGCGACGATGGTGATTCTCGATGCGGTTAGATGACTCCAGCCGCACCGAATGGAGTTTTGGCCATGGCAGCCGACGACCGTACAGCCGGCGCCGAGCCGGTCGATGACGCACGAACCGACGAGAGGGCAGCGCCGGCAACGATGGCCGAACGGGTGCCATACGGCCTGGTGGTCCGTTGGGCGGCCGCCGGCACGTTCGGCGTGCTCGTGGTGCTGCTCATCGCATACGCGTTCTACACCGTACGCGAAATCATCGTCCTGGTGCTGATCGCGATGTTCGCCGCGATCAGCCTAGACCCGGTGGTGCGCTGGCTGATGAAGCGAGGAGTGCGCCGTTCAATCGCCGTCACGATCGTCATACTGGTCGCCCTCACCTTGTTCGCCTTGTTCGTCTGGTCGATCGTGCCGCCGATCGTGAGGCAGAGCGGCCAGCTCTTCGGAGACCTGCCTGGATATCTCGCCAGGCTGTCGGAGGAGTCGAAGGGGGTGCGTGAGGTCACCGACCGGTACCACCTCACCGAGCGGTTGACCGCCCTGGTCGGCGAGATTCCGACCAGGCTCGCGGGCGGCGCCGTCGGCTACGCCCAGCGATTCGCCGGGACACTGGCATCGGTGGGCACTGTGGTCGTGCTGACGATCTACTTCATGTTCGGCATGCCCAGCATACGGAGCGGGCTGATCCGCACGTTCCCCGATCGGCGGCGCGCGCGGGTCGGCGAGATCATCGACGTGGTGGTCGACAAGGTCGGCTCGTACATGATCGGAAACATCATCATCTCGCTGTTCGCAGGCACGGCGGCGTTCGCGTGTCTAGAACTGGTCGGGGTTCCGTTCGCCCTGCCGCTCGCGGTGGCGGTCGCGATCGCCGACCTGATCCCCATGATCGGAGCGACTCTCGGCGCGGTTGTATGTACCGTCGTCTCGCTGTTCACCGTTGGTCTCTGGCCGCAGACCGTGATCGTGCTGGTCTTCTTCATCGTGTACCAGCAGGTGGAGAACTATCTGCTCGTGCCGAACGTGTTCCGCAACACCGTCGACATGCCGTCGGCGGCGGTCCTGCTGGTCGCCCTTATCGGCGCCGGCCTGCTCGGCCTGGTCGGTGCGATCATGGCGATTCCCATCGCGGCGACGGTGAAGGTCGTCTGGTCCACGCGAAAGGCGAGACCTCAGGAAGCCCAGCCCAGCCCTGACGGCTCGGCATCGGCCGACACCTAG
>DASYTU010000016.1:0-95260 GCA_036001925.1 Actinoplanes sp. | reverse complement strand
CGGAGGAGGCACGAACCGTCCCCGCAGCCGGGCGGGAAGGGTGCGGACCCAGACAGCGGCGTCCAGCAGAGGCGTGTGGACGGTCATGAAGTCGAGGTCGCGAGCGGCCTCGATGACCGCCTTGGGGTCGGCGTCGACCATGCGGTGCTCAGCGATGGCGGCGTCGTATTGCGGCATCAGCTCGTCGAGAATCAAGGGCTTCGTGTCCATGGCGACACTCCTCGCCTTCACTGAGGACGGCTCAGCCGGTCCATCTCGCGCCGGATGCGCTCCTCGGACGGTGTCTCCGGGGCGTAGACATCCCAGATGTGGAACGCGACGCCGATGCCCCAGCCGAGCATCGGGATGATCGGCCAGTAGAAGCTGTCCGGACCGGTCAGGAACCAGATACCGTTCAGGAGCAGGTTGACCAGCAGGTACGCGAGCAGGTGCGCCTGCAGGTCCCGCTTCTTGTGCAGTCGTGTGATAGCCAGCTCGCGCAGTTCGGTGGCGTCGTCGGCCGGCGTGATGCCAGCCGGATGGAATGTGGTCATGGCGGTCTCCCTTCCCGCCAACAGTCTGCGACGGCGCCTGCTGGCGGCGGGACGGCCGAAGGTCACCGCAGGAGCCGCCATAGGACCCGTTCCGCGACGGGCGGTCTCGGCCCACGATGGCGGCGTTCGACCTCGCCCGCCGGCCTGGGGGCCGAGTCCGCGGCCCGAAGGCGCTGTGGTGGCCGGCCATACTGGTCCAGCCGTTCGGACCCGTGGCCTACCTGGCCTGGGGGTGGCGCGCCGAACAGTAGCCGGCGCATTGACCGGCCGATCGGGTGCCGCCATCGTCTGCCTCGGTGGCACCGCGAGTACGGCCGCCCGTCCCCGGCGTGCGGGTCGTTCGGCTCTGCCGCGGCGCTGCGGCGGGGGCGACCGTGGACTGAGAAGGAAGGGAGAGGCGCGACCACGACGAGTCGCTGCGCTTGGTGGACCGGTTGCGCGAGATTCTCGCCAAGTACCCGACGCCGTGACGGAGGTTGCCATGAAGGCTCTGGTTGTCTATGAATCCATGTTCGGCAACACCGCATCGATCGCCCGTGCGGTGGCCGACGGACTGGCGGCCCATTTCGAGGTGACTCTCGCCGACGTGAGTACGACGCCGAGTGCCTCCGGGATGGATCTATCGTGGTGGGCGCTCCCACCCACGCCTTGGGGATGAGCCGCCAGTCGACCCGGCAGGACGCGGCGCGACAGGGCCAGGTCCGGCCCGAGGCAGTGGACGTGGGCGTACGGGAGTGGCTGGAGCGCTTGCCGAAGCTCGCCGGCACGGCCGCCGCCGCGTTCGACACCAAGATCGACAAGCCGTTCCTGCCCGGATCGGCGGCGCGCAAGGTCCACCGGCAGCTGCGCGGGCTGGGTTCCCGGCTGGTCGTGCCCGCCGAGAGCTTCCGGGTGACCGGAACGCCCGGGCCGCTTGTCGCGGGCGAGGAACAGCGCGCCCAGCGGTGGGCCGAGACGGTGGCGAAGGCCGTGTCGGCCGTGCGACACAAGGTCTGATCTGCCGCATCGGACGGCGGTGGAGTCCCGGGACTCCACCGCCTTCCGATGTCGCGACCGCGGCGTCCCGCCGTGGATCTGGCCGTCGACAAACGGGATCGCATCCAGGACCTATGGCCCTGACCACCCGGAGGGCGGCGAGGCGATGCTTGCCGTGACGCCCACCGGATACCTCAGCAAAGCGTCGCAGCGGTCGAGAGACAGCGGATGTGGCCGACGAGCTGCCAGACCCACCGTCGTCAAGACGGGCATCGACCGACACGGCCGAGGTGTCGGTGTCCGATGGGCGTTCCAGAGATTTCAGGACCGGATGTCGAGACAGCGGGAGGCCACCATGATCGCGCACGTGGGCGACCGGCTCGTCCTTGACCGAACACACCTCGACGACGCTCGCCGCGTCGGCGTCATCACCGGCGTGTGTCACGATGACGGCGCTCCCCCGTACTACGTGCGGTGGCTGGAGGACGGGCGCATCACCATGATCTTCCCCTGCGCCGAGGCTCGCATCGAACCCTGGGCCGACGAGACAGCCGACCCGGTCGGCATTGATCCGTCCTCGCTGGAGGTGAACCCATGGCGCCTATGACGTCCGTCGACGAGAGACCTTTCGCTGTCTCGCCATTGCCGGCTCGCGTTGGCAATGAACCCAACGATGTCGCCGCGGCGATCGTACGTGAGCTCCGGTATCGGTCCCCCGATGCAATCGTGTCGTACGGGACGCCCGAGCTCCGGGTGGTCGGTAGGCAGCCGGTACTGGTGAGCGGAACGTCCTCTCGCCGAAGGCAAGCGGTCGTCGCGGCAGCCGTCGATGACGATGGAAACGCCGGCGCGATCGTTCAGTATGCCGCGGCCGCGGCTCGTCGCGCCGACGTCTCCCTGCGTGCCGTCCACGTCTGGACCGGAAGCCGAACGCTTGAGGATGCACGGATGTGCTGGCACGAACGGATGTCGGACGCCGATCGTCTGCTGACGGCTGTCCTGTACGACAACCTTGCCGCGGAGGAGGCCGACGCAACCGAACGGCAGATCCTGCACGACCAGGACCCCGTTTCCGCCCTGATCGCTCTGAGCACCGATGTCTCTCTTCTTGTCGTCGCGGCCCGCTGCGGCTCGACCGCGAGCGACAAGCTCCTGGGCGGCACCGTTCGCGCGCTTGCCGGCCGAACCGCCTGCCCGCTCGCCGTGCTCCCACCGTCCGGCGGCTAGTGGCCCGCCCTGGTGACGACCTCCCCGGCCGTCACCAGGGGCAACCTGTGACGGTCACGCGATACCGAAGGCCATCCCGGCACCGAGGACGTTGCGATCGTCGAATTCGTACGTCAGCTTGTCCTCGACCTCGACCACGCCGGCCACCTGCCGGGTCAGCCGGTCCGTGATGGCCGTCGTCGACCACCGGTCCACCTTGCCGGTCAGCGTGACCACGCCATCGGTCACCTCTACCTGAACGGTCTTGGACTCGTCGGCGATGAAGTCGCGCAGGACTCCGATCTCGACGTCGGCACGGATCTCGTCGTCCGGACGCAGGTGCACCTTCAGCAGGTCGCCACGCGAGACGATGCCGACAAGTCGGCCCAGGTCGTCGACGACGGGCAGCCGCTTGACGCCCTCACGGTCCATCAGCCGCGCGGCGGCGGCGATCGACGTGCCGACGAGGGCCACGACCGGCGGCGAGCTCATCAGGTCACTCGCAGTCCGGGCCGTCGCCTTGGTCCGTTCGCCGCGGCGCCGCCGGCCGTCGAACATGCGCGGCTCCTCGTCACCGGCGTATTCGATCTTGCGGAGCAGATCCGCCTCGGATACCAGGCCGGTCACGCGGTGGAAATCGTCGACCACCGGCACCGCGCTGAACCGGTGGCTCACGAGCAGGTCCACGACCGCTCGGTACGGGGTGTTCGGCGAAACTGTGACAACCGCCGTGGTCATCACGTCGTCCACAGTCCATTTCTTCATCACGAAACCTCCTTGGTCCATCACGAATACGGTAAGTTCCATCGACGTCCATGGGTCAGGGCCGACCGACCCTGACGGCCGGGACCAGCGTCAGATCAACGCGGGTCGGTGGCCGCAGCCGGGCCCTGGGCCGGCGTTGGCACCCGCGGCCGCCGCCAGCCATGCGGCACCAACAGGACCGGGCATGCCGCCTGGCGCAGCAACGACGTGCCCAGCGAGCCGTACAGCAGTTCGGCGAACCGGCCGTTGCCTCCCATGCCGGCGACCAGCAGCCGGCCACGCCGCGAAGCGCGCTCCAACGTGTACGCGACGTCCAAGTCATGCAGCACGAGCCGCTCGACGACGAGGTCCGGATAGGACCACGCCCAGCCGGCCAACACCTCGGCAAGATGCCGCTCGGCTTCCTGCCGGTCGGCCGCGTAGCCGCTCGACGCGGCCATCGGCGAGGACGCGTTTCGGCCGGTCGGATGCGTCCAGACATGCACGGCGACGAGGCGGGAGTCGGACAGTGCGGCCTCCTCGTACGCGCAGGCCACGGTCGCCGTGGTGCCCTCCCGAGCGGATGCGGCCAGGACGACCGGTCCGCGTTCGGGTGCTGCACCGCGGTGCACCAGCAATGGGCAGGCGCTGTGGTGGGCGAGGTAGGCCGCCGTCGAGCCCCAGCTCGGCCGGGTCGGCAACTCGTCGCGGTGCCCGACCACGAGCAGCCGGGCCGCAGCGGACCGCCGTACCAGGGCGGCCGAAGCGCTGCCCTCGACGAGGTCGGTGGCGATCTCGAGGTTCGGCGCCATGTGTTCGGCGCGACGAACCGCCACGTCGAGGAGATGCTGGCCGTCCGCCTCAGTGGGCATGGGGCTGCGCGGGCGGAACGCGCCCAGGTAGCGGCCGGGCCAAACGTGGACGATGAGCAGAGGCGCGTTGCGGCGGACCGCCTCCGCTAGGCCGAGGTCAACGGTCGCGAGATGGTTTCGCGAACCGTCGACGCCGACAACGACCGGAAAGCTCTGCATGACTGGACCGTAGGCGCAGGTGTGTTCATCGCAGCACGGTCAGTGGACCGTCGTACCCGGGACCTTCGGCCGGGCGCCCTTGCGGCCGCTGCTCCGACAGCGGCACCCTGTCCGGCAGATCGGGCCGTCCGACCCTGGCCTGGACCGGATAGCCGGGACCATGCTGCGGGCATGCGCGATCGTGTGGAGCTGCCGCCGGCGATCGACCGGCTGAGCAGCACCGACCTGGCCTTCCTCGCCATGGACTCCGGAGCCGTTCCGGAGCAGTTCGCGGCGGTCCTGGTCCTCGACGGCCCAGTCGACGCGGCCGTCGCCGAGCGTGTGCTGGCCGAGCGCATCGCCCGTGTCCCCCGCCTGCGGCAGCGGCTGGAGCGGACACCGCCGGGATGCGGCCGGCACATCTGGGTCGACGACAGTGCCTTTGATCTGCGACGCCATCTGCGCCGAGTGCATTGCGAGCCACCAGGCGACGAGGCGGCACTTTTGGACACCATCATTCCCCTGGTGGTCGAGCGGCTACCTCGTGACCGACCCCTGTGGCGGGTTGGGCTCATCGACGGTGTGACCGGCGGCGACACCGCACTGCTGCTGGTGGCACATCACGTCCTCGCCGACGGGCTGGGCGGGCTCGCCGTACTCGCGCAGCTCATCGACGGCCCGCCGCAGCCAGCCGAGGCCGGCTTCCCGCGACGGCCGCCGACCGTCACCGAGCTCGCCGCCGATGCCCTGCGCTCGCGGCTGCGGGCGGTCCGGCAGATTCCCCGGGGCTGGCGGCAGTTGCGTCGTGCCATGGCCGCCGGCGGCGGCCTGACGCCCGCGCCCGCCACACCGTGCTCCCTCAATCATCGGACCGGCCCCCGTCGTCGCGCGGTGGTCGCCGATGCCGACCTTTCCCGGCTCCGCGAGGCGGCCCACCGGTACGGCGGAACCGTCAACGCCGCGCTACTGATCGCCGTCTCGGCCGCGCTGGACGAGGTGCTGAGGCGGCGCGGTGAGGCGATCGACGACATCGTCGTCGCGGTCCCCGTCGCCGGGCGCGCGGCCGCCGACGGAACGCATCTGGGCAATCAGGTAGCCCCGCTGCTGGTAAGTGTCCCGACGACCGGCAGCCTTGCGGACCGGATCGCGCTCGTCGCCGGCGCGGTCCGCCGGCGGCGGAGCCTCGCCACCGGACCGCCGCCCATCGCCGTTCTGGGCCTGGCATTCCGACTGGCCGCGGCCTTGGGTGGCTACCGCTGGTACATGAACCACCAGCACCGGCTGCACACGCTGGTGAGCTTCGTACGCGGACCGCAGCAGCCGGCACGGTTCGCCGGCGCCGTCGTACGCCGCATGATCCCGCTTGTGGTCGGCGGCGCGGGCAACATCACGGTCGCCTTCCAGGCCTTGTCGTACGGCGGCACGTTGACGGTCACCGCCATCGCCGACCCGGACCACTGTCGTGACTTGGTCGCGTTGGGGCGTGCCCTCCAAGACCAGCTGACGAATCTCGCGTCATGCCACGAACCGTCAGTCCACCGACCTTCGGGACCATTGGCCCTGGAGAAGATGCCGGGACCAGACGAGGCTTGACACAGGCCCATCGGCGAGAGAGTGGGAACCTCAGTGGCGTGCGCGACGTGTTGACTGGTCACGCCCCACGCGTCGTTCGGATCATCCGCCACAGCGGCTCGTAAGAGCCCCGCCGGTGGGCCGACCTCGTCAGCGAGCTGCCTCGTCCTGGACGGCGAGGTAGCGGCGGACCGCCGGATGCAGCGACAGCAGCACCAGCGCCACACCGACGACGCCGTAGACGGCCTGGAGCATCGACGGCTCGGGCAGATAGACCAGCTCCAACGCGATCCACACCACCTGGCCCAGTCCGATGAGGAGGGTGGCGAGCCACGACCAGTGGTGTCCGCTGAGCCGTTCCACCGGGCGCAGCCACGCCCACCGCGGCCGGCGCAGGACACCGAAGGTGGCGACCAGCGACCCGAGCCCGAAACCGACGCCGAGTACGAGTCCAGGCACGAGCCAGCTGTCGACGACGGGGATGGCGTCGAGCCAGTCGCCCGGCGGGGCGGCATCGCCGATGCCGGACAGCATCGCGGCGCCGCCCGCGGCGGCGCTCAGGCCGAGGAACCCGAGCACCCCGGCCGTTGCCGTGACCGTGGCCGGACGACGGTCGGACGCCTTGCGGGACAGAGCGACAGACATGTCAAAAACCTCCTGCCGGAGAACCCGGTGACTCGCGTGGAATCACCGGGTTTCCTTCTGTTCGTCAAACCGGCAGCAGTTCTGGGGCCGGCACGAGCCGTTCGGCCCGCTTCTTGATCCCGAGCAGCATCTTGCGTTCCATGATGAGGCTGCCCGGCTCCATCACGGCCCGGTTGGCGATCCGCACGAGCCGCGACGCCACCGGCGTGGCGATCCGGTTACGGCTGACCAGTCGCGTGTTTCCGAACATCGGGTAGAGGCCGAAGATCCACACCCAGGTGCCGTCCTGCGAACGGAACGCGAGGGTCCGCCCGGGGTCGCAGATCTCGACCCGCATGCCCGGGCCCTCCGGACCGACGGGCAGGACGTCGCCCACCGCCAGGTTCTGGAACTGCGGCAGGATCTCGTCGGCGCTGTGCATGCCCAACCCGAACAGGTTTTCGATCCAGTCATAGGTGTACGCGCCGCCGCGGCCGGAGCCCATCTGCACCAGCCACGGCCAGATCGCCTCGGGCGGTGCGTCGATGGTGACGGCCCGGGTCGACAGCATGTCCGGCAGCGGCAGCAGCTCGTCTCCGGGCATGGTCCGTTCCACCTCCTCGTCGGTGGCGCCCCAGGTGAGGTACCACCGGCGGACCGGAGGTGAGTACGCCGCCGCCGCCACCGCGCAGAGCAACAGTGGTGTTCTCATCGCGACAGCACCACCTTGAGCGCACCGGTCTGCGCCGGCCGGGAGAAGACGTCGTACGCGTCCATGATCTCGTCGAGCGCGAAGCGGTGGGTCACCATGTGTCCGGTGTCCAGCTGCCCGGCGACCAGCATGTCCAGCAGCTTCGGCGTCGAGTAGGTGTCCACCAGGCCGGTCGTGATCGTGACGTTGCGGATCCACAGGTCTTCGAGGTGCAGCATGGCCGGCTTACCGTGCACGCCGATGTTGGCGACCCGGCCGCCCGGGCGCACCAGCGTGGTGCAGAGTTCGAAGGTCTGCGGCGTGCCGACTGCCTCGATCACCACGTCGGCGCCGAGCTCGCCGGTGAGCGAGCGAACGACGGCCAGTGGGTCCTCGCCGGCCAGCACGGTGGTGTCCGCGCCGAACAGCTTCGCGGCCTGCAGGCGGCTCTCCGCCTTGTCGATGGCCACGATGTGCGCCGGCGAGTAGAGCCGCGCCCCGATGATCGCGGCGAGCCCGATCGGTCCGGTGCCGACCACAGCGACCGTGTCGCCGGGACGGACATTGCCGTTGAGCACACCCACCTCGTACGACGTGGGCAGGATGTCGGCGAGCAGCACCGCCGACTCGTTCGACACCTGCGCCGGCAGCTTGTACGTCGACAGGTCGGCGAACGGGATGCGGGCGTACTCGGACTGCACGCCGTCCACGAGGTGGCCGAGGATCCAGCCGCCACCGCCCCGGCACTGGCCGTAGCTTCCTTCACGGCAGTACCGGCACACGCCGCACGCCGAGATGCACGACGCCAGCACCCGGTCGCCCTCGGCCAGGCCGCTGACACCGCTGCCCACGGCCACGACGGTGCCGACGGCCTCGTGGCCGAGCACGCGGCCCGGCGTCACTTCGGGTACGTCACCGCCGAGGATGTGCAGGTCGGTGCCGCAGATGGTCACCGCGTCGACCCGGATGACCGCATCCCTCGGGTTCTGGATGGCCGGTTCGGGGATATCGGTCCAGGACCGTTCGCCCGGGCCTCCGTACACAAGTCCTTTCATGACGCCTCCTTCGCGGATCAGCTCCGTTTCTGACGCTTCCCGCGCCGCGCCGCGGCGTACAGGGTCCAAAGGCCCCTGCCGGCCGGGTGGGGGTCATCCGGCCCTACTGGATGGGACCAGCGGAGCGATACCACTGGCGGAGGAGGAGCGATTCCAAGGCGATGGAGGGTGAGACCCGGATGCCCAGGTACGTGTACGACTTCGTGGAAGGTAACAAGGACCTCAAGGACCTGCTGGGCGGCAAGGGCGCCAACCTGGCCGAGATGACCCGGATGGGCCTGCCGGTTCCCCCGGGCTTCACGATTACGACCGAGGCATGCCGTGAATACCTGCGCACCGGCTCGATGCCGGCGAATCTGCTCGCCGAGGTTGGCGAACACCTTCGCCTGGTGCAGGCGCGCATGGACAAGACGCTCGGCGACGCCCACGACCCGCTGCTGGTGTCGGTGCGCTCGGGCGGCAAGTTCTCCATGCCCGGCATGATGGAGACGATCCTGGACATCGGGCTCAACGACGCGAGCGTGCACGGGCTGGCCAGGCAGAGCGGCGATGAGCGGTTCGCCTGGGACTCGTACCGGCGGCTGATCCAGATGTTCGGCCGTACTGTCTTCGGGGTTCCGGGAGAGGAGTTCGAGGCCGAGCTGAGCGCCGCGCGCTCGGCGGCCGGCGTCGACTCCGACGCGGCGCTCGGCGTCGCCGAGTTGCAGCACGTCGTCGAGGCGTACAAGAAGATCTTCCATGCCCACACCGGCCGCGAGTTTCCGCAGGCGCCGCACGAACAGCTCTACCTCGCCATCGGCTCGGTGTTCCGGTCCTGGAACGCCGAACGCGCCGTGCTCTACCGGCGTCAGGAACGCATCCCGCAGGACCTCGGCACGGCCGTCAACGTCATGGCGATGGTCTTCGGCAACCGGGGCCACGACTCCGGAACCGGCGTGGCGTTCACCCGCGACCCGGCCACCGGCCGGCGCGGCGTCTACGGCGACTACCTGCAGAACGCCCAGGGCGAGGACGTCGTCGCGGGCATCCGCAACACGGTCAGCCTGCACGACCTCGCCACGATCGATCCGCACAGCTACCGCACGCTGCTGTCCATCATGGAGCGGCTCGAGCAGCGGTACCGCGACCTCTGCGACATCGAGTTCACCATCGAACGCGGCAAACTGTGGATGCTCCAGACCCGGGTCGGAAAGCGTACGCCCGCAGCCGCGTTCGTCATCGCGGCACAGCTGGTCGACGAGGGCACCATCACGCTCGACGAGGCGCTGCAACGGGTCACCGGCGAACAGCTGGCACAGCTGATGTTCCCGAGCTTCGACCTGGACGCCGCGCCCGTGCCGATCACCACCGGTGTGCCCGCCTCTCCCGGGGCCGCGGTCGGTGCGATCGTCTTCGACTCCGCACAGGCCGCTGTCGCCGAGGGCCCGGTCGTCCTGGTCCGCCGGGAGACGAACCCCGACGACCTGCCGGGCATGATCGCCGCACAGGGCATCCTGACCAGCCGGGGCGGCAAGACCTCGCACGCCGCCGTCGTGGCCCGGGGCATGGGCAAGACCTGCGTCTGCGGAGCCGAGGAGCTGGTGATCGACGCCGAGGCCGGGACTGTCACGGTGAACGGCACGGTGCTCCGTGCCGGCGACACCGTCTCGATCGACGGCACGAGCGGCAACGTCTATCCCGGTGCGGTGCCGGTCCGGCCGTCTCCGGTGGTGCGGTACTTCGACGGCGAGCTGTCGCCGGCCAACGATCCGCTGCTGTCGGCCGTCCAGCGCCTGATGACCCACGCCGACCACGCCCGCCGGCTGGGTGTGCACGCCAACGCGGACGTCGGGCCGGATGCCGCGCGGGCTCGCCGGTTCGGCGCGTCCGGCGTCGGGCTGTGCCGTACCGAGCACATGTTCCTGGGCGCCCGGCGCGCGCTGGTCGAGCGGCTCATCCTCGCCGCCGACGATGCCGGACGGGAGGCCGCGCTGGCCGATCTCCTGCCGTTGCAGCGCGCCGACTTCGTGGAGCTGTTCGAGGCGATGGATGGGCTACCGGTGACGGTGCGGCTCATCGACCCGCCGTTGCACGAATTCCTGCCGCCGCTGGAGGACCTGACCGCGCGGGTGGCCCGCGCTGAGGCGCTCGGGCAGGACCCGGGTCACGACGGGGTGCTGCTGGCCGCCGTACGGAGGTTGCACGAGGCCAACCCGATGCTCGGGCTGCGCGGCGTACGGCTCGGCCTGGTGATTCCCGGCCTGTTCGCGATGCAGGTCCGTGCGGTCGCGGAGGCCGCGGCCCTGCGGGTCGCCGCAGGCGGCGACCCGCGCCCGGAGATCATGGTGCCCCTGGTCGGGACCGTGCAGGAGCTCGAGACGGTACGGGCGGAGGCGGAGGCCGTGCTCGCCGGCATCGACGGCGCGCCGGCCATCCGGATCGGCACCATGATCGAGGTGCCGAGGGCGGCTCTGACCGCGGGCGAGATCGCGCACTCGGCGGAGTTCTTCTCGTTCGGCACCAATGACCTCACGCAGATGACGTGGGGCTTCTCCCGCGATGACGTGGAGGGCGCGTTCTTCGGGCGCTACCTGTCGCTGGGCATCTTCGCCGCGTCCCCGTTTGAGACCATCGACGCCGGCGGTGTCGGCGAGCTGGTACGCATCGCGGTGGAGCGCGGTCGCGCCGCCCGGCCCGACCTCACGGTCGGCGTGTGCGGCGAACACGGGGGCGACCCCGCGTCGGTGCGCTTCTTCCACGGCGCCGGGCTGGACTACGTGTCCTGCTCGCCGTTCCGGGTGCCGATCGCCCGTCTCGAAGCCGGCCGTGCGGCCGTGCTACCCGACACCGCTATCTCCGACAGTCGATAGGAGCGCATGCCATGACCACCATGGTGGACGATCGCGTCGAGGTGATCGCGGACCGCGTCACGGTGATCCCGGTACGGCACGGCGACCACGAGATCGGCGCCTATGTCATCGGGCCGGACACCGCGAGGTTCGTCGCGGCGGTGGACGCGACGCGGATCGTCCTGGCCGCGCTGGCGACGGCGACGGCCATGACGATCGCCCTGTCGGCCGCAGTGGCCGTACGCCGGCGCCCCGCGATCGGCACCGTGACGATGGGCCCCGGCGGGTGGGTCAGCCTGAAGCGGGCCGGCGCGCCGCCGCTGCGGTCGGCGCGCCGGCCGTGGTGGGCCCATGTGCTGAAGGCCCACCGCCTCGTGGTGGAGCACTGAACCGCCGCGCGGGAGTTGGTCGTGCCGCAAGTCCCGGCGGCGGTGGACCAACGGCCCTGCCCACCGACCGGTGCCGGCATCGAGGCTGAACGCAGGACCCGACAGAAGGAGTACTCCATGCGCGCGGCAGTGGTCACCAGCTTCGACCAGCCATTGGAAATCAAGGACATCCCGACACCGGAGCCGGCCGACGGACAGGTCCTGGTCCGCATCGAGGCCAGCGGCCTGTGCCACACCGACATCCACGCCGCTCGCGGTGACTGGCCGGTCAAGCCCACCCCGCCGTTCATCCCCGGTCACGAAGGCGTCGGCATCGTGGCGCGGGTCGGCGTGGGTGTCACCGAGCACGCGGTCGGCGACCGCGTCGCCATCCCGTGGTTGGGACACGCGTGCGGCACCTGCGAGTACTGCATCACCGGCTGGGAGACGCTGTGCGAGGCGCAGCTGAACACCGGCTACGCCATCGACGGTGGACATGCCGAGTTCGCGGTCGCCGACGCCCGCTACGTGGTGCGCGTACCCGAGGGCATCGACCCGGCCGAGGCCGCCCCGCTGACCTGCGCGGGCGTCACCACGTACAAGGCGGTCAAGGTCGGCGGCGTCACCCCGGGCGACCGGGTGGCCATCTTCGGCATCGGTGGTCTGGGGCACCTAGCGCAGCAGTATGCGCAGATCTTCGGGGGCGAGACCATCGCGGTCGACGTCACCGAGGAGAAGTTGTCGCTCGCCAAGCGGCTCGGCGCCGCGCACGTTGTGAACGCGGCGACCACCGATCCGGTCGCCGCGATCGAGGCACTCGGCGGTGCCGATGTCGCGGTGGTGCTGGCGGCCGACCCCCGGGTCATCGAGCAGGCGCACGCCTCGCTGCGGCGCGGCGGCCGGCTGATCCTGGTATCGCTGCCGAAGGACAACGCCATGTCGCTTCCGGTCTTCCAGACCGTGCTCAAGGGCATCCGGATCATCGGGTCGATTGTCGGTACCCGTGCCGACCTGGCCGAGGTGTTCCGGCTGCACTCCGCCGGACGCACGCGGGTGCTGTACGAGGCCCGCAAGCTCGACGACATCAACCAGTCCATCGAGGACGTGCTGGCGAGCAGGGTTCCGGCCCGTTTGGTGATGCTGCCCTGACGGCGCTCGTGCCTGGGTGGCCCGGTCAGTGCGGGTGCTCGCCGAGCAGGCGGGTGGCGAGCACCGCGGCCTGGGTACGCCGCTCGAGGCCCAGCTTGGCGAGCAGGCTGGAGACGTAGTTCTTCACCGTCTTCTCGGCCAGGAACATCCGGCCGGCGATCTCCCGGTTGGTCAGGCCCTCGGCGACATACTCGAGGATCCGCCGCTCCTGCTCGGTCAGCGAGGCGAGCTCGCGGGGCTGCTCGACGCCGTTGCGGATGCGCTCCAGCACGCGCTGCGTCACGGCGGGGTCCAGCAGCGACTGCCCGGACGCGACCCGCCGGACCGCGTCGACCAGGTCCGTGCCACGGATCTGCTTGAGTACGTAGCCCGAGGCACCCGCCATGATCGCGGCGAACAGCGCCTCGTCGTCCTCGTACGACGTCAGGATCAGGCCCTTGATCGACGAGTCGATGGCGCGCACATCGCGGCAGACGTCGATGCCGTTGCCATCGGGCAGCCGCGCGTCCAGCACCGCCACGTTCGGGCGCAGAGCCGGAATCCGGCGCGTGGCCTCCTGAGCGGAACCGGACTCCCCGACGACCTCGATGTCGCCGGCGGCGAGCAGCAGGTCGGCCAGGCCGCGACGGACGACCTCGTGATCGTCGAGCAGAAATACACGGATCATGCCCTATTCCTACTCTGTACCGGCCCGGGGACCAAGGGACGAAGGTCCCGTGCCGGGGGGCCGCACCGGCCCTGCCGCCGGCAACCCGAACCGCCGATGCTGAAGGTGCGACGCCCGACGAGCCCGCCGGACGCGGCACCGAGAGATCACATCGGGTGGCAGGGACCACCAGACCCACCGTCGTCAAGACGCATCATCGGCCGCCGCTCCGCTGGCCCGCCGGGTGTCGCTATGACGGCCGGCAGGAGGATCCCCGTGGACACGACCACAACCGCTCCGCCCGTGCACGGCCTGAGCGCGCGGGAGGCCGCCGAACGCCTGGCCGCCGACGGCCCGAACGCGGTGCCCGCGCCGGCTCCGCGCCGGCTCGTGGCCCGTGTCGGACGGCAGCTCGCCGATCCCCTGGTCGCCCTGCTGATCGCGGCGGCGATCGTCACCACGATCCTGGGCGACCTGCCGGACACGGCTGTGATCGTCTTGGTCGTGATCGTGAACACGCTGATCGGTGTCACACAGGAGGTACGCGCCGACCGGGCCATCGCGGCGCTCGACCGGCTCGCCGCGCCGACCGCTCGAGTGGTGCGCGACGGCGCCGCCGAGGTGATCACGGCCGCGTTGCTGGTCCGGCACGACCTGGTCCGGCTCGAGGCCGGCGACATCGTCCCCGCCGACCTGCGGCTGGTCGACGCCTATCGGGCGAGCATCGACGAGTCCGCGCTGACCGGCGAATCCGTTCCGGTGCACAAGGAGGCCGGTGACGAGGCGGACGCGGGCACCGTCATGACCACCGGGCGCGCCAGCGGCATCGTCGTTCGCACCGGGCCGGCGAGCTCTCTCGGACGGATCTCCGCTCTGGTGGCCGGAACCACGCCCGGTCCGACGCCGCTGCAGCGGCGGCTCGCGAGCCTCAGCCGCGTGCTCGGCGGCGCCGCCATCGCCGTCTCCGGCATCGTCTTCGCCCTGGGTGTGCTGACCGGGCAGCCGGCGGTCCGGATGGCGATCACGGCCGTCAGTCTCGTCGTCGCCGCGGTACCAGAGTCGCTGCCTGCCGTGGTCACGCTCGCTCTGGCGCTGGGAGCGCACCGGATGGCGCGAACCCACGCCATCCCCCGCCGGCTGCATGCGGTGGAGACCCTGGGTTCGGTCACGGTCATCGCGTCCGACAAGACCGGCACGCTGACCGAGAACCGGATGACCGTGCAGCAGGCGATGACCGCCGACGCAACCCGCTACACGGTCTCGGGCATCGGCTATGCACCCACCGGCGAGATCCGGCGCGACGGCGCGACGGTGCCGGTCCCGCCCGACCTTCGCCAGCTGGCACGCGCGGTGCTGCTCTGCAACGACGCTGATCTGATCACACCGGGTGAGCAGCGACGCGAGTGGGGAGCCGCCGGCGACCCGATGGAGGCAGCGCTGGTCGCGTTCGCCGCACGCTGCGGGCTCGACCCGAGCCGGGAGCGAGCCGCCCTGCCGCGCGTCGCCGAACACCCGTTCGACCAGGCGAGCCGGCGCATGACCACGGTGCATCGCCGGGCCGGCGGTGACTTTCTGGTCGTGTGCAAGGGTGCCCCGGAGGCCGTGCTGAGCACCGGCGACAACCGCGCCCTGCTCGGTGCCGCCGACGATCTGGCGGCCCGGGGGCTGCGGGTGCTCGCCGTCGCCGCCGCGGTCGTCGACCGCATTCCGGACGCAGCGGCTCCGCCCCGGCTGCGCGCGCTGGGCGTGGTGGGCATCGGCGATCCGCTGCGCGGCACCGCCCGCGACACCGCGACGGCGTTCGCGGCCTCCGGCGTACACCTGGTGCTCATCACCGGTGACCACCCGGCGACCGCCGCGGCGATCGGCGCGCAGCTCGGGATTCTCCAGAACGGTGACCGCGTCGTCCGCGGCGACCGGGGTCCGCTCACGGCCGATGACATCGACCACGCCCGCGTCTACGCCCGCACCCAGCCGGAGCAGAAGCTCGACATCATCGCGGGACTGCAACGCCGCGGCGAGGTCGTGGCGATGACCGGCGACGGCGTCAACGACGCCCCGGCGCTGCGCCGGGCCGACATCGGGGTCGCCATGGGCGGTGGCACGGAGGTGGCCCGGCAGGCGGCCGAGCTGGTCCTCGTCGACGACAATCTCGCCACCGTGGCCGCGGCCATCGGCGAGGGCCGGCGCATCTACGACAACATCCGCCGCTTCCTGCGCTACGGGCTGTCGGGCGGGATCGCCGAACTGCTGGTCATGCTCGCCGGACCTGTCCTGGGCATGCCGCTGCCGCTGCTCCCGGGCCAGATTCTCTGGATCAACCTGCTCACCCACGGCATCCCCGGCGTGGCGATGGGCGCGGAGCCCGCGGAGGCAGGGGTGCTGCGCCGGGCGCCGCGGTCCCCGCAGGAGTCGGTGCTCGGCGACGGGCTGCTGCGCAGCGTGCTGCTCGGTGGGCTGTGCATCGCGACCGTGGTGCTCGGGGCGGGTGTGGTGGCGCGGCAGCTGGACCGGCCGTGGCAGTCCGTGGTGTTCATGGTGCTGGGGCTGGCCCAGCTGGGCGTGGCGCTGGCGGTCCGGGCGCGCCCGGAGCCCGGTACGCCTCGGAACTGGTCGCTGCTCGGCGCCGTCGCGCTGTCGGGCGGGCTGCAAGTGAGTGGCGTCCTTCTGGCGCCGCTGCAGGAGCTTCTGGGCACCCGGTCGCTGACCGTCACTGAGCTCCTGGCGTGCGCCGCCGTCGCGGCGGTGCCCGGTCTGGCGCTGCGGCTGGTCGAAACGATCTGGCCCCGTCGATGACGACGGCCCGGGAGTGTACGGCGACGAACACCCAGGGTCGGGGCCTTCCGACCCGACCGGACGGGCCATGCCGCCCTGCTCGTGTGGCATCGACGAGCCTGACGATCGATGGGGGAACGACAGGTGGAGGAACCATGCGGACAGATGTGATCGTGGTAGGCACCGACGGCACCCCCTCGAGCAACGCTGCCGTCAAGTGGGCTACCCGCGAAGCGGAGCGCCGCGGGTTGCTACTTCGGATCGTGCACGCATTTGATTGGGACTGGCATTCGACGCGGTACAGCGTCGGAGCCGAATACACCGACGTCGCCCGCCAGCTCGCCGACGCCGTCACGGAGGCCGCTGTCGAGCAGGCACGCGCGGTGGTGCCCGCGATCCGCGTCGAGGCAGACGCGTTCATCGGCAATCCGGTTTCGCAGCTGCTCGAATCCGCCCGGGACGCCGATCTCGTCGTGCTGGGCAACCGCGGACGCGGCGGCTTCGCCAGCCTGCTGCTCGGCTCGGTCAGTCAGCGCGTCGCGACGCACGCGCCCTGCCCGGTGGTCGTCGTCCGTGGCCGCGGTGACGTCGCCGACGGCCCGATTGCGGCCGGCGTGGACGACTCCCCCGCCGCCGACAATGTGCTGGAAACCGCGTTCGCGGCCGCGGCGAGCCGCCACTGCGCGTTGGCGGTGATCCGCGCCTACCTGCCGCCGGCGCCGCTCTGGCTCGCGAGCGACGTCCCGGCGACGGACATCGACACGCCGCAACAGGACGCCGTCGAGCGCGAGCGCCTCGATGAGCGGCTGGCGCCGTGGCGCGAGAAGTACCCGGAGGTGCCGGTAACGGCGATGCTGTCGCACGACAGTGCCGCGGCGGTGCTCGCGGGCGCCTCCCAGGGCGTCCAGCTCGTCATCGTCGGCAGCCGGGGCCGCGGTGCCCTGGCTGGCGCTTTCTTCGGCTCCACCGGCATGCAGCTATTGCACCACGCGGACTGCCCGGTCCTCATCGCGCGGCCACGTGCGGACGCTGGTGCGCGGCGATGACGATGGACTCCGGAATCCGGCATCCGGCCGGGTCGGACGTGCCCGACGGCGGTGAGGGCGTCGATGCCCTCACCGCGGACGGCGGTATCGTCACCATCCGGCCGATCCGCGGCGGCGACCGCCGCGCGCTCGCCGCGCTGTACGAGAGCGCCTCGCCGGACAGCCTTCGTCTGCGCTTCTTCGGCCGGCCGTCCACCGGCGCTTTCGCCGCCGAGGTGGACCGGCTCTGCCAGCCGGAGACCGACCGGCACCTCGCGGTGCTCGCCGAGGAGTGCAGCGCACTGGTCGGCGTCGCCTCGTGCGAGCGCACCAGCGACACCGACCATCGCGCGGAGTTCTCCGTCTTCGTCGCCGAGCGCCAACGCGGTCGCGGGATCGGCACCCTCCTGCTCGAGCACCTCGGCGCGAAGGCCCACGCGCACGGCATCACCGAAATGATCGGCGAGGTGCTACCGGGCAACATACAGATGCTGCGGGTCGTACGCGACCTGAGCGCCCATGCCTGGTCGCGGTTCGACGACGGCATCGTCGACATCGGACTCGCCACCGCGGCCGACGACGACGCGGCACAGCTCGCCGTCGACGTCCGGGAGCGCGCCGCCGAACGGGCGTCGCTGCGCGCGACGCTCTGCCCGACGTCGGTGGCGGTCGTCGGCGCCGGTCACCGCAGCGGCTCGATCGGCCGCGAGACGCTGCGCGCTATGCGGGAGTACGGCTTCACGGGCCACCTGTACGCCGTCAATCGGACGGGCCGGGCCGTCGACGGCGTACCGGCGTACCGGTCCGTCGCAGACGTGCCCGCACCGGTCGATCTGCTGATCATTGCTGTGCCGGCCGACCAGGTGAACGGCGTGATGGCCGAGGCCGGGGCCGCCGGCGTACGCGGGGTCGTCGTGCTGAGCTCAGGTTTTGGCGAGGACGGGCCGGTGGGGCGGCAGCGACAGCGCGAGCTGGTGCGGCTGGCCCGCGCGCACGGCATCCGGCTGGTCGGCCCGAACTGCCTGGGCGTGATCAACACCGATTCGCAGGTACGGCTCAACGCGAGCTTCGCGCCGGCGCCGCCACCGGCCGGCGGCCTCGCGGTCGCGTCCCAGTCGGGGGCGGTGGGGGTCGCGATGCTCGATAACGCCGTACGCACCGGTTGTGGCATCTCGTCGTTCGTGTCGCTAGGCAACAAGGCCGACGTCAGCGGCAACGATCTGATCGCGTACTGGTACGACGACCCGGCTACCCGGACGGTCGCACTCTACCTGGAGTCCTTCGGCAACCCCCGCAAGTTCGCCCGCACGGTGCGCGCCCTGTCCCGGCGCAAGCCCGTGCTGGCGATCAAGAGTGGGCGATCCGGGGCCGGTCAGCGGGCCGGCGCCTCGCACACCGCCGCGGCCGCCGCACCGTCGGCCACTGTGGACGCTCTCTTCGCCCAGGCGGGCGTGGTACGGCCGGACAGCCTCGGCGAGCTGCTGGACGCGGCCCGCATGCTGACCGACCAGCCGTTGCCCGCCGGCGATCGCATGGCGGTCGTCGGGAACGCCGGCGGCCTCAATGTGCTGGCCGCAGACGCAGCTGAGGCGCGCGGCCTCCGGGTGCCCCCGCTGGGCCCTCCGCTGCGGCGGCGGCTGGCCGAACTGGTGCCCGGCTCAGCGAGCACGGACAACCCGCTGGATTTGGGCGCCGGCGCGTCACCGTTCGCGTTCGCGGCAGCTGCCGCCGCGGTCGCGGAGAGCGGCGAAGTCGACGCCCTCCTGCTGGTCGTCATCGCCACCCGCGCCAACGCGCCGACCGCCATCCTGGCGACGCTGGGCCGCGTCGTCGATGACCATCCGGATCTCGCCGTCGCGGTCGTCCTGGTCGGCGCCCCGGAGGAGGAGCCCACGCTGGGCAAGCGCGGTGCACCGATCTTCGCGTTGCCGGAACGTGCGGTGGCGGCGCTCGCCCACGCGTCGTCCTATGCCGCATGGCGTCGGCGCCCGCTCGGAAAGCGCCCGGAGCTAGGTGGAGTGGACTCCGAGCGGGGTCGGCGACTCGTCCACGCGGCGCTGGCCGCGGACCCCGGCTGGCAGCCGTACGACCGCACCGCGGCGATCCTCGACGCCTACGGCGTTCCCGTGCTCGCCACCGAGACGGTCGCCGACGAGGCCGGTGCCGTCGCCGCCGCGGAAACCGCGGGATACCCGGTCGTCGTCAAGTCCGCGGATCCCGATCTCGTGCACAAGACCGACACCGGCGGCGTCCGGCTCGGGCTCACGAGCGCCGACGCGGTGCGTGCCGCGTTTCGTGTCGTGAACGCGGCCGGGCGTCCCGGCGCGGGCGCACTGGTGCAACGGCAGATCAGCGCCACCGTCGAACTGGTGGCGGGATTGGTTCACGATCCGCTCTTCGGCTCGGTGGTGATGCTCGGACTGGGCGGCGTCCAGACCGACCTGCTGGGCGATCGAGCGCTGCGGCTGGTACCGATGATGGACCTGGACGCTGGACGGATGTGGCGCAGTCTGCGCGCCGCCGCGCTGCTGACCGGCTACCGAGGAGCGGACCCGGTGGACACGGCCGCGCTCGAAGACCTGCTGCTGCGCCTGGGTCGCCTGGCCGAGGACATGCCCGAGGTCGCCGAGCTCGACCTGAACCCGGTGCTCGCCGGTCCCGCCGGCGTCATCGCGGTGGACGCGAAGCTGCGGCTCGCGCCGGTCGGCGCCGAACCGGACCCGACGCTGCGCCGGCTGCGCGCGTGACCGCGTCGTGGTGCGGCCGGCGTGGCGGCGCAACACCGCCGGACCCGGTTCCGGCGACGTCGAGCCGCGGATAGCCTGGGTCCGTGGTCGAACCGCTCGGTAACAAGCCGGGCGAGCCCCCCTCGCTGGGGCTCAGCCCGCTGTCCCGCGTGCGCCTTGACGAACTGCTGCAGGAGATGCTCGACCGGGTCGGTGAGGTCGTGACCAGCCGGGAGCGGCTGCGGGCCCTGCTCGACGCGGTGGTGGGCATCGGCTCCGACCTCGACCTGCGGAGCACGCTGCAGCGCATCGTCGAGGCCGCGTGCTCCCTCGTCGGCGCGCGCTACGGCGCGCTCGGCATCATCGGCACGGACCGGCACCTCTCCGACTTCATCACCCATGGCATCGACGACGCGACGCACGCCGCGATCGGCGATCTACCGCACGGCCGCGGCGTGCTCGGTTTGCTCATCACCGACCCGCGCCCGGTGCGCATGCCAGACATCACCAAGCACCCGCGCTCGTACGGCTTTCCCGCCCATCACCCGCCGATGCACAGCTTCCTCGGGGTGCCGGTGCGCATCCGCGACCAGATCTTCGGCAACCTGTACCTGGCGGAAAAGCGGGACGCCGACGAGTTCAGCGACGACGACGAGGAGATCGTGGTCGCGTTGGCCGCGGCGGCCGGCGTCGCCATCGACAATGCCCGGCTGTTCGCGCTGGCGCAGCGCCGCGAGCGCTGGCTCGCCGCGGCGGCGGAGATCACCGGGGTGCTGCTGGGCACGGTGCGCCGCACCGAGGCGCTGCGGCTGATCGCCCGCCGCGCCCGCGAGGTCGCCGACGCCCAGCTGGCGCTCGTGCTGCTGTACGACGAGGAGAACGCGCGGTACACGATCGAGGTGGCGGACGGCGACGATTCCCGTTCGGCGGAGCTGTCCGGAAAGCTGCTGCCCGTGGACGACGGCGAGGTGCAGGCGTTCAGCCGCGAGAAATACCGGATGATCGACAACCTCCGGCAGGCCGCCGACTGGCCCGGTCCGGTGCCCGACGGTCCGGCCATCGCCGCTCCTCTCGGCGGCTCCGACACGCTGCACGGCGTTCTCATCGTCGCCCAGGGCGCCGGTCAGAGTTCGAGCAGCGATGACGACGCCAGCCTGCTGTCGATCTTCGCCGGGCAGGCGGCTCTCGCCCTTGAGCGCGCCCGGGCCCAGGAGGAACGCGAGCTGCTGGCAGTGCTCGAGGACCGTGAACGCATCGCCCGGGACCTGCATGACGTCGTGATCCAGCGGCTGTTCGCCACGGGCATGCAGCTCCAGGGCGTCGCCGCACAGGCCTTGCGTCCGGAAGCCGTCAAGCGGATCAACACCGCCGTCGACGACCTGGACGCGACCATCCGGGACATCCGGCGATCGATCTTCGAGCTGCGCGCCCCGGTCGGCGTCACGCTGCGCACGGAGCTGCGCGACGCGGTCGACGCGGCGGCCGAGACGCTCGGGTTCCGTCCCACCCTCGATGTCTCGGGACCGGTCGACAGCGCCGTGCCGGACGACATCATCCCCGAGCTGCTCGCCGTGTTGCGCGAGGCGTTGTCGAACGCGGCCCGGCACGCGCAGGCCAGGGCGATACGCGTATCCGTCCGTGCGGCCGGCGACGAGGCCATCCTCCAGGTCGAGGACGACGGGGTCGGATTCGACCCGAACCTGGCCCGCGGCGGAATCGTCAACATGGGCGAGCGGGCCCACGACCTGGGCGGCAGCTTCGAGGCGGGACCGGGTGCCGACGGCGGCACTCTCGTGCTGTGGCGGGTACCGCTCGCCGGATGACCGGCCCAGTTAGGTCTTTCGGCCCTGAACGTGCACGGCCGGCGACCGGCACCGTGGTGGGAGACGATTCGGAGGTTCCCACCATGACCGTGTCTCCCGACCACCCGACGCCCGGCGAGATCAGCGCCGTCCTCGAATCCGCTGCGCGGGCTTCGTTGCGCGCGCCGTCGGTCTTCAACACGCAGCCGTGGAGCTGGCGCATCGCGGGCGACACCATGCAGCTGTACGCCGACCCGACCCGCCGCCTCGAGACGACCGATCCCGACGGGCGGCTGCTCATGCTCAGCTGCGGCACCGCGCTGCATCACGCGCGCACCGCGCTGGCCGCCGCCGGCTGGACCGCCACCGTCGAGCGCCTGCCCGACGAGGCGCAGCCTGACCTCCTGGCCCGCATACACCTCGGCCGGCGCGTGCCGCCGAACCCGGAGGCGCAGATGATGGCCGGCGCGATGAAGCGCCGCCGTACCGATCGCCGTGCCTTCGGCGAACGGGAGGTGTCCGATGCCGTGCTGACCCGACTCCGCCGCTTTGTTGAGCTCGAGGGCGCCTACCTGCACGTGGTGCCCCAAGACCAGGTTCCCATACTCGCCATCAGCACCGAGCGCGCCGCCGACGCGGAGCTCGACGATCCGGCGTACCGGGAGGAACTGCACCGCTGGACCAACCGACCGCAGTGGAGCGGCGACGGCGTGCCTCCGGCGACGGCGGTGCAGCCCGCGCTACGCCGGGTGCCGGTGCGCGACTTCACCCCGGGCGCCACCGCTGGGCTGACGGCCGGCGACCAGGTCGACCGCGGCGCGGCGTACGTGGTGGTGTTCGGCATGACGGACCAGCCCATCGACCTGCTGCGCGGCGGCGAGGCGTTGTCGGCGCTGCTGCTCAAGGCCACCGCGGAGGGCCTCGCCACCGCGCCGCTCAGCGACGCCGTCGAGGTCACCTGGCCGCGCCACCTCCTCCGCGACCTGCTGTCGGGCATCGGCGAACCGTACATCGTGGTGCGGCTCGGCTACCTCGACTCGCCGGAACCGCTGCCGCCCGCGCCCCGGCGCGACGCAGCGGAGGTCATCAAGATCGATCTGTAGGAGACGGCCATGATCCGTACGGTTGCGGCGGGCGTTGGCGGCGCCGACGGATGGCAGGCGCTGGCGTGGGCCGCCGAGGAAGCGGACCGAGCCGGGGCCCGTCTGGTGATCGTGCATGCGTGCCGACCCGGCTCGCCCCTGGACCGACTCGCTGGAGAGCCCACCTCGGCGCTGGTCGAACTGTGCGACCCGCCGCTGGCGCGCGCCGCCGGAGCGGTCCGTACCCGCTTGGGCGGCCAGCGGGTCGCTCTCACGATCCGCACCGGCGACGCCGCGGCGGCGCTGATCGACGCCTCTGCCGGCGTCGAGGTGCTCGTCATCGGCGCGGGCACGAGCGGCCGGACGACACGTCGCGTGCTTCGCCACGCCCATTGCCCGGTCGTCGTCGTGCACCCGGTGTCGCAGGGCCGAGACGCCACATTCGCCGGCCACGTCGTGGTCGGCGTGGACGGCAGCGCCGCCGGCCGTGCCGCCCTCGAGTTCGCCTTCGCATACGCGAACGAGCATCGCCTGCCGGTAGCCGCCGCGCACGTGTCGGCGCACGGCGACGACGACTACTTCTACGACGACACGACCATGTCCATGCACTTCGCGGTCGAGCCAGCCGCGCTGGAGTTGCTGGCCGCAGAAGTCGAACCGTGGTCGCTGAAATACCCCCACGTCAGTATCCGCCGGGCGGTGCTGTGCGGCGCGGTCATCGACGGGCTTGTCCGGGCGGGCGCTGGCGCCCATCTCCTGGTCGTCGGCGACAAGCGCCGCGGCATGGTGTCGCGCGCCCGGACGGGCGACGTGCCGCTCGCCGTCGCACAGCGAGCCGCCTGTCCGACGGCGATCGTCCCGTTGGACCGTCTTGAAGGAGAACCACTATGACGGCCTACGACGATACCGACCTGCAGCGCGCGGCCGCCGCGGCGATCCGCGCACCGTCGCTGCACAACAGCCAGCCCTGGCTGTTCCGCCTACGCGACGGCGGCATCGAGGTGTTGGCCGACCCGTCGCGTCAGCTCGCCGTCGCCGACAGCGAGGGCTGGGCCGTACGGATCGCCTGCGGTGCGGCCACCCTGAACGCTCGGCTCGCGCTCACCGTGAACGGCGCGCCTCCCGAGGTCATGGTGCGGCCGGACAGCGCCCAGCCAGATCTCATCGCACGCCTGACACCCGGTCCCAAACGGCCCGCGACCTATGCGGAGCAGGATCTGTTCGCGGCGGTCCCCCGCCGGTTCAGCAATCGCCTTCCATTCTGGCCGGACCCGGTGCCGGCGGAGGTCCGCGCCCGTCTCATCGAGGCCGCCCGCGCGGAGAACGGATGGCTTGACCTGCTGGTGGGGATGACCGCGCTCAGCGGCTTCGCGGAGATCGCCCAGAGCGCCGACCGGGTACTGCGCCGCGACACCCGCTATCAGAGCGAGCTGGTCGGTTGGGCGCGCGCCGACGCCGCCGACGATGGCGTACCCGTGTGGGCCGGGGCGTCCTCCCCGGAACCCCAGGATCTGCTGCCGCAGCGACCGTTCGCCGAGCGGCGGCGGGCGCCGGGCCGCGACTTCGAGCCGGAGCCGCTGGTGGGTATCGTCGGATCGGCCGGCGATGGGCCGACCGACCAGATCGTCGCGGGGCAGGCGCTGCAGCGCGTGCTGCTGACCGCGACGGACGCCGGCCTGGCGAGCTCGATGATCTCCCAGCCCATCGAGGTAGACGCAGCGCGCGACCAGCTGCGCCGCTCGCTCGGTCGCTTCGGCGTGCCGCAGATGGCGCTACGCATCGGGTACGGCCACCCGGGCCGGCCCACGCCCCGCCGCCCACTGGCCGAGGTCCTCGTGGCGTGACGTCCACTGTGCTCTCCGTCCCGACACGGACAGGCCGAAGGTCCCGTCTGAAGCGGTATGCCGGCCCTCACCGCAAAGCCGTCGATGGAGCTGAATAGAGGTGTAACCAACGAACAAGAGAGGACGTGGACACCATGACCGCCGCCACCCACGACAACCCCACAGCGAACCGCCGCACGACCGCCGCCGCGACCCGCGTCCGCGCGACCACTGCCGCCGCGACCGAGACGATGACGCAGAAGGCCGCCCGCTACGTGAGCGCCGGCATCCGGCTCGCGCTCGGCTGGATCTTCCTGTGGGCGTTCCTCGACAAACTCTTCGGACTCGGTCACGAGACGGCGTCGGCGCGGGCCTGGATCCACGGTGGCAGCCCCACCGCGGGCTTCCTCGGAAAGGGCGTCAGCGGCCCGTTCGAGGGCTTCTACCACAGCATCGCCGGCGACGCGTGGGCCGACTGGCTGTTCATGATCGGTCTGGCCGGCATCGGCATCGCACTGATCGCGGGCATCGGCATGCGGATCGCCGCGGCCGCCGGTGCGGTCCTGATGGTTCTCATGTGGAGCGCCGTGCTGCCCCCGGCGAACAACCCGTTCATGGACGACCACCTCATCTACGCCGGCGTGCTCGTCCTCCTAGCGCTGACCGCGGCCGGCGACACCCTCGGGTTCGGCAGATTCTGGAGCCGTCTGCCGCTGGTGCAGCGCCTCCCCTGGCTCAAGTAGATCGATCCCAGTGACTGGTGGGGCGGCATCCCGGACTGTGCCGCCCCACCTATCCTTCGGCTGGCAGAGGAGCAAGCCATGAGTGCCAACTATCTGATTGTCGTGGGCGTGGACGGCTCCGAGGGCGGCCGCCGCGCGCTGGACTGGGCGGCGCAGGAGGCCGCCAGCCGCGGCGGAGCCGTGCAGGCCATCATCGCCTGGTCTTGGGACGGCATCGAGTATGGCCCGGTCGCGGCCACCCGCCCCGAGGAGGAGGCTGAGCGCGCGAGCCGGCTCCTCGACCGGGAGATCGAGGACCTGGCCCGTCGGCGTGGATCGCACCTGCCGGTGGCCGCCAAGGTCATCGAGGGCCGGCCGGCGGACGTCTTGGCCGCGGCTGGTAGCGCGGCGGACCTGCTCGTGCTCGGCAGCCACGGTCACAGCCGGGTGCGCCACACGGTCCTGGGCTCGGTCAGCGAGGACTGTATCCGCAAGGCGTCCTGCCCGGTCGTCGTGATTCCGGTTCCGGTGCGGCAGCACGAGCAGGCGCCCGAGGCGGCGCTGCCCAGCTGACGCGGACGCACATGCGGGGCCGGCCCTCCGGGGCCGGCCCCGCGTCACCCGCGATGCTTCGCGCCGCCCAGCGTTCTCATCACTCCAGCTTCACGCCGGAGATGCCCGGGACGGTGCGGGTGAGGACCGTGACGACGGTGCGTTCGGTGTCGTTGGTGAAGTCGCCGGAGATGGCGGCGACGCCGCCGTCCACGGTGGCCGTCCATCGGCGTACGCCGTCCGCGTACTCATCGAGCCGGTGCTGGACCTCTTTGGCCAGTACGTCGTCGCCGCGCACCGCGGCACGCAGGATGTCCCGGCGGCTGACGATGCCGACGACGTCACGGTCCTCGACGATCGGCACGCTGCGCACGTTGTGCCGCAGCATCAGGTCGGCGATGTCGGCCACGTCGGCGTCTGGCGTGGCGGTCACCGGCCGCGCCGACATCACCTCCCGGACTGTGCCGGGGCGCCGCTCGGAGGAGTTCTCCAGGTGTCGCCACAGGTGAGCGGTGGGGTCCGTGGGCACGCGATGCCACAGCAGGTCTCCCTCGCTGACCATGCCGACCAGCGCGCCCTTGGCGTCCACCACGGGCAGGGCCGTGACCGACTTCTCGGTCAGGAGCTCCGCGGCACTCTCCACCGGCGCGTTCTGCCAGATGACGTGTACGGGCGTGGTCATGATGTCTCGGGCGCGCATGGTGTCACCTCGCGGCTTGGAACTGCTTCGTCAGGTCGACGAGGCGGTTGGAGTAGCCCCATTCATTGTCGTACCAGCCGAAGACCTTCACGAGCCGGCCACGCGCCTGGGTGAGCGCCGCGTCGAAGATGCAGGAAGCCGGGTCGCCGATGACGTCGGTCGACACGATCGGGGCCTCGGTGTAGCGGATGATGCCGCGCATCGACCCGCCCGCCGCGGCGGCGACGGCCTCGTTGACCTGAGCCGCGGTGACCTCAGTGGCAAGCTCGAGGGTGAGGTCGCTGATCGAGCCGTCGACAACCGGAACCCGCAACGCGACGCCGTCGAGGCGCCCGGCCAACTGGGGCAACACGAGGCCGACGGCCTTGGCGGCGCCGGTGCTGGTGGGAATGATGTTCACCGCCGCCGCACGGGCCCGCCGCGGGTCCTTGTGCGGCCCGTCGAGAACGTTCTGGTCGTTGGTGTACGCGTGCACCGTGGTCAGGTAGCCGCGCTCGATGCCGAACGCGTCGTGCACCACCATCGCCAGCGGCGCGACGCAGTTCGTGGTGCAGGACGCCGCCGAAACGATCTGGTGCCGCACCGGGTCGAAGTCCTTCGCGTTCACGCCGGGCACGAGCGTGGCGTCCACACCCTTGCCAGGCGCCGAGATGAGCACCCGGCGTGCGCCCGCCTTGAGATGCAGCGCCGCCTCGTCGCGGGTGCGCAGCCTGCCCGTCGACTCGATGACGAGATCGACGTCGAGGTCCGCCCACGGCAGCACGTCGGGCATACGCTCGGAGAACGTGGGGATGCTGTGCCAGCCCACGCTGAGGGCGTTGTCATCGTGGCCCACCTCGACACCGAGCGGACCGAACGTCGAGTCGTACTCCAGCAGATGAGCCAGCGTGCCGGCGTCAAACAGGTCATTGATCGCGACCACCTGCAGGCCCGAGTTGGACAAGTCCTGCCCCAGCAGGACACGCAGATAGTTGCGGCCGATCCGGCCGAATCCGTTGATCGCGATGCGGTACGTCATGATGCCCTCCCGGCTCGTCTGTTACCTCAAGCCTTTCGCTATACGGCACCGCGGGGCAGGGCCAAAGGACCCGCCAGAGGCATCTCCGCCCACGACGATGCCTCGAAATGGGGCGTCCGGCACGACTGGACCGGCCATCGGACCCTGGCACCGCCGCGCCACCGCCTCCGACACTCAGGTTGTACCCACCAGCGGGAGGTGTTCGTCATGACGGTCATCTGGTTGATCGTCTGGCTGATCAAAGGGACGCCGGCCGTCGTGTCCTGGGGTCCGTGGAACAGCTGGGGCATCGGCCTGTTCGTCTGTCTGGCCATCGACCTTCTCGGCGCGCTCGGCAGCAGCGGCCGCCGCAGCGCACGGCCACGCGGTACCGCCTGACCGATATCTGAGCCGCCGCCCGGTGCTCATCGTCCGGGGTCCCTACTAGTGCGGGCTCAGTGGTTGCAGTCCGGCCCTATGTATCGCGCATGACCGCATCGTCGGCATCTCGACGGACAACGCCAGCTACAACCGCACCGCCGGAGCCACGCGGCGGGTCACCGTGCCGGCGGCGCAGGACTTCTGGTTGGCTTCGGCCACGGGGCCAATAGCGCCACGCTGGACTGGCAGGTGACCAACGGCGACTTCACCGTGGTTCTGGCCAACGCCAACGGATCCACCGGCGTCGCCGCGGACGTCCAGGCCGCCGCTCAGGTACCGGACCTGTCCGCACTGGGCGGCGCGCTGCTGCCGACCGGCATTGTCTTCGGCCTGCTGGCCCTGGTCCTGATCGCGATCGGCGGCATCGGATTCGGCCCGCGGCACGGCGGTCCGCCGCCGACCGTGGGGCCGCCGCCCACCGCCGGGTCGCCGTCCGGCGCGGCCCCGCCGCCGGATGTCATCGAACCGGTAGCGCCGGTCACGACGTCCTTGTGACATCCACGAACCTGGTGACTCCGCGCGGAGTCACCAGGTTCTCGTTGTGCCAGGGCCGAAGGTCAGGCAGCGAGACTACCTCGTCCACATCGGACAGGATGTCGGTGCGGTGGGTGATAAGTAGGACAGTCCGGTCGCCGGCCGCGGCCAGCAGGTCGCGGGTGAGTGCGGCCGCCGTCTCGTCGTCGAGATGCTCGGTGGGCTCGTCGAGGATCAGCAGGGCGAAGTCGGCGAGCAGCGCACGGGCCAGCGCCAGCCGGCGGCGCTGGCCGCCGGAGATCTGCATGCCGTGCTCCCCCACGAGTGTGTCGAGCCCGCGCGGCAGGCCGTCGACCCAGTCCGCCAGCCGGGCCTTCGCCAGGGCCGCACGCAGCTCCGCGTCGGTGGCGTCGCGGCGGCCGATGCGCAGGTTCTCCCCGATGGTGGTGTCGAAGAGATACGCGTCCTCCGGCAGGTAGCCGACCAGCTGCCGGACCCGGTCGGGCCGGACCCTCCGCAGGTCGATGCCGTCCACGGTGACGCGGCCGGCGGCCGGGTCGAGGAAGCGGACCAGCAGCGCGGCGATGGTGCTCTTGCCGGACCCGCTCGGCCCGACCAGCGCGACCCGCCGGCCGGGCGCAAGCACGAGATCGATTCCCTGTACGGCTGTCCGGCCTGGCGTCCATCCCGCGGTCACGCTCTCCAGCCGCAGGGTGTGCGGGCCGTCCGGCACGTCGACCGGGTGGGCCGGTTCGGACACTTGCGGCGGCGCGGCGAGCACCTCGGCGAGGCGGCGCAGGGCGCTCCGGGCACCCGCGAACCGCTGGCCGGCGGCGGGCAGTCCCGCCGCGGCCTCGAAGACGGCGAGCGGCGTCAGCACGATCACGGCGAGCAGCTCGCCGGACAGCGTGCCGGACCGCACGGCAACCGTGCCCGCGACCAGACCGGCGAGTACGCACAGGCCAGTGGTGGCCGCGGCGACGGCGGCCGATGTGCCGGCAGCGGCCGAGGAACGCCGTTCGGCGTGCCGCAGCCGGGTGTCGACGTCGCCGATCCGGTCCAGCTGAGCGTCCACGGCGCCGTACGCGACCAGATCGGGCAGGCCGTGCAACAGGTCCACCGCGGCGACGGCGAGATCCCCGCGCAGCGGGGCGAGCCGCCCGTCGGAGCGCCGCGCCGCAGCGGCCTGCAACAGCGGCACGGCCAGCCCGACGACGACCAGCCCGGCCGCGAGCGCGAGGCCGGCCATCGGGGACAGGATGCCGACCAGCGCGACGGAGCCGGCCCCCACCAGGATCGTCACCGTGTACGGCAGGAGGACGCGGGTGAGCATGTCCAGAACGGCGTCCACGTCGGTGACCAGGCGCTGCACCAGGTCCGCTCGCCGGAACGCGGCCAGCCCGGCCGGGGCGAGCCGCTCCAGCCGGGTGAACAGCCGCGCCCGCAGCTCAGCGAGCACCCGCAGGGCAGCGTCGTGGCCGACCAGGCGCTCGACATAGCGGAGCACGCCTCGGCCGATGCCGAAGGCCCGCACCGCGACGATGGCTGCCATGAGATGCAGCACCGGCGGATGCAGGGCCGCGCGGGAGATCAGCCACGCGGCCGTAGCCATCAGGCCGACGCCCGCGCCGGCCGCGCCCACGCCGGCGAGCACGGCCAGCAGCAGGCCGCCGGCCGCGGGCCGCGACACGGTACGGAGCAGGCGCAACCAGCTCATGACACGCCAACCGGGGCGAGTGCGATGACGCGGTCGGCGAGCGCGATCAGCTCCGGCCGGTGCGCGGCGATGATCATGGTACGGCCGCGGGCCAGCCGCCGGATCGCCGCCATGACGTCGGCGGCCGTGCCAGCGTCCAGGTTCGCGGTGGGCTCGTCGAGCAGCACGATCGGCGCGTCCCGCAGGAACGCCCGGGCGAGGGCGATCCGCTGCCGCTGACCCGCCGACAGGCCGGTGCCGTCGTCGCTCAGTTCGGTGTCCAGCCCGCGAGGCAGGGCCGCCACGAAGTCCGCCGCACCGGCGTCCGCGAGCGCCCGCCGTACCGAGGCATCTGTCGTGGTGGCGCCGAGAGTGACGTTGGCGCGAACCGTGGCCGCGAAGAGCTGGGGCCGCTGCGGCACCCACGCGATCTGCCGCCGCCAGCCGGTCGGATCCACCAAGGACAGTGGCACACCGCCCACCGTGACCACGCCCGAGGTGGGCGAGACGAAACCGAGCAGCACGCCCAGCGCCGTCGACTTGCCGCAGCCGCTCGGACCCGTGAGGGCGACCACCTCACCTGGACCGATCGTCGCGGACAGGCGCAGTGCCGCGTCGGCGCGTCCCGGATAGGCGACGACGACGTCAGCGAAGGCGATCGCGCCGGCCGGCGCGGGCCGGGTGCCGCGCTCGGGCAGCGGCGTCTCCAGGACCGCGAAGGCCTCCTCGGCGGCCGCGAGGCCCTCGGCGCTGGCGTGGTAGTTGGCGCCGACCTGGCGCAGCGGCAGGTACGCCTCGGGCGCGAGGATCAGCACCAGCAGCGCGGTCGCCAGGTCCAGATGACCAGAGACCAGGCGCAGGCCGATGCCGACGGCCACCAGCGCCACCGACAGCGTGGCGAGCAGCTCGAGCACCAGCGAGGACAGGAACGCGGTGCGCAGCGTGCGCATGGTGACCCGGCGCTGCTCGCCGCTGACCCGGCGGATCGTGTCCACCTGTGCACGGGCGCGACCGAACAGTTTGAGCGTCGGCAGCCCCGCGACCACGTCGAGGAAATGGTGCCCCAGGCGGGACAGCAGCCGGAACTGGCGCCGGTTCGCGGCCTCGGTGTGCATGCCGACGAGCACCATGAACACCGGGATGAGCGGCAGCGTGAGTGCGATCGTGGCGGTGGCGACGAGGTCGGCGGGCAGCAGCCGGGCCAGCACGATGGCCGGTACGAGCGCGGCCAGCACCAGCTGCGGCAGGTAGCGCGCGAAATAGGCGTCGAGCGCGTCCAGACCGCGGGTGACGAGCGTGACGTACCCGCCCGTGTTGCCGCTCGGGCCGAGCGCCGCGAGGTGGGCGAGCAGGCCGCGGCGCAGCTCGCTCTTGACCCCGGCCGCGGACCGCGCGGAGGCGACCTCCTGAGCCCACGCAACCGCCGCCCGACCGGCGACGATGACCGCGAGCCACGCCAGCGTCGGGGTGAGCGCACGCAGCCCGGCTCCGTGCAGGAACACCGCCGTGATCCCGTTCGCCAGCAGCGTGGCCTGGGCGACGATCAGCGCCGCCAGGGCGACGCCGAGGGCGACCGTGACTGCAAGGTACGCCCGCGTGGTGCGGGCGTACCTGAGCAGCCGCGAATCGAGCGGCTTCACGCCGTCTCCCGCACGACCGGGCTCTGGTCGACGGGGATCTGCCGCACGGTGAGCCGCTTGCGGAACACCCAGTAGGTCCAGCCCTGGTATGCGAGCACGATCGGCATGAAGGCCACCGCGACCCACGTCATGACCTTGAGCGTGTACGGCGTGGAGGACGCGTTGTACACGGTCAGGCTGTTGGCGGCCGCGATCGTGGACGGCAGCACGTCCGGGAACAGCATCACGAACAACGCGAACGTGGCCAGCACGATGCTCGCGCCGGTGGCCACGAACGCCCATCCCTCCCGTCGTGCCCAGGCGGCCGCGACCCCCGCGACCAATGCGAGCGCCGCCACGGCCGACAACGCCCAGCCCCAGCCGTCGTGGTGTGCGATCGCGGTCCAGAGCAGGAACCCGCCGGCGATCGCGATGACCGGGACGCCCAACCGCGCGGCCAGGCGGCCGGCGCGCCGCCGGGTCTCACCGTCGGTCTTCAGCGCCAGGAACACCGCGCCGTGCAACGTGAACAGGCCTAGCGTGGTGAGTCCGCCGAGCAACGCGTACGGGTTGAGCAGGGTGAAGAAGCCGCCGACGTATTCGTGGTTCGCGTCCAGGGGGACGCCGCGGATGATGTTGCCGAACGCGACGCCCCAGAGCACCGCCGGCACGAGGCTGCCGCCGACGATGCAGGCGTCCCATCGGCGCCGCCAGCGCACGCTGTCCCGCTTGCCGCGGTACTCGAACGCGACTCCGCGCAGGATCAGCGCCACCAGGATGATCAGCAGCGGGAGGTAGAAGCCGGAGAACAGGGTGGCGTACCACTCCGGGAACGCGGCGAACGTGGCGCCGCCCGCGACCAGTAGCCACACCTCGTTGCCGTCCCAGACCGGGCCGATCGTGTTGATGAGCAGCCGGCGCTCGCGGTCGTCGCGGCCCAGCACCGGCAGCAGGATGCCCACGCCGAAGTCGAAACCCTCGAGGAGGAAGTACCCGGCCCAGAGGATGGCGATCAGGCTGAACCATACGGTGGTGAGTTCCATGGTCGGGGTCCTCTAGTACGCGAACGCCAACGGGCGGTCGGGGTCGTCGGTGGGAGTCTCGATCTCGGGGGCGCCGGCGCGGGCGTAATGCAGTACCAGGCCCACCTCGATGACCGCGAGGACGCCGTACAGCAGCGTGAGCACGATCAGCGACGTGGCCACCTCGCTCGCGCCGACCGACGGCGACACGCTCTGTGCGGTCTTGAAGACGCCGAACACGGTCCACGGCTGGCGGCCCATCTCGGTGAAGATCCAGCCGAACGAGTTTGCCAGCAGCGGCATGCCGACCGTGGCGACGGCGGCGCCCCACAACCAGCGGTTGGTGGGCGCCCTTCCCCGGCGGCTGGTCCAGAGCGCGAGGGCGGCGATCGCCATGGCCAGGAGGCCGAATCCGATCATGAGCCGGAAGGACCAGTACGTCACCGGCACATTCGGCGTGTAGTCGCCGGGACCGTATGTCTGCTCGTACTGCCGCTGGATGTCGTTGATGCCCTCGACCTCGCCATCCAGGCTGCCGGTCGCCATGAACGACAGCAGCGACGGGATGCGGACGCTGGCCACCTCCTCGCGGCCGTCCAGCGAGCCGATCGTGAAGACCGAGAAGCTGGCCGGCTTGGCGGTGTTGTACAGCGCCTCGGCGGCGGCCATCTTCATCGGCTGCTGCTCGGTCATGATGCGGGCCTGCACGTCGCCGGTGACCAGTACGCCGATACCGGCGATCAGCACGACCCACGCGCCCAGCCGCAGCGACGGGCGGAACACGTCCTGTTGGTGGCGGCGGCGCAGGTGCCAGGCGCTGATCGCGAGCACGAACGCACCGGCGGTGAGGAAGCAGGCGGTGATGGTGTGCGGGAACGTCACCAGCGTTGTCGAGTTGCTCAGGACGGCCCAGATGCTGTGCAGCTCCGCGCGACCGCGGTCTGGGTTGACCGCGTAGCCGACCGGATGCTGCATCCACGAGTTCGCGGCCAGGATGAAGTACGCCGACAGCAACGTGCCGATCGACGCCAACCAGATCGTCGCCAGGTGCAGCTTCTTCGGGAGCCGGTCCCAGCCGAAGATCCACAGGCCGAGGAACGTCGACTCCAGGAAGAACGCCAGCAGGCCCTCGATCGCGAGCGGTGCGCCGAAGATGTCGCCGACGAAGCGCGAGTAGTCGCTCCAGTTCATCCCGAACTGGAACTCCTGCACGATGCCGGTGACCACGCCCATGGCGAAGTTGATCAGGAACAGCTTGCCCCAGAACTTGGTGGCCCGCAGGTACTGCGGCTTGCCGGTCCGTACCCAGGCGGTCTGCAGTCCGGCCACCAACGCCGACATCCCGATGGTGATCGGCACGAAGATGAAGTGGTACACGGTGATGATGCCGAACTGCCAGCGAGCCAGATCGAGCGCGTCCACGTGCGGATCCTTTCCACAGGGTCCTCACCAGCCTCTGGAACCCGGTGTCCGCGCCTAAGGGCCAAAGGTCCCTTCGGGTCCCGACTTCGGTCCCCGGCTCGTGCGCGGCTACGCGATCATCCGGCGCAGCGCGTGTCCGGTGATCGCGGACGTGACACCGGCCATCAGCAGGCCGCCGGTGACCCCGATCGCGACGACGAGCGCCATCGGCTCGCCTGGTTGCCACAGCGGCATCACGAAACCCAGAAAGGCCGCGAGGCCGGCCGTCCAGGCGACCGCGGTGGCGACGATCCACCTGCCCGCACGGTCGACGAGGTGCCGGAGGATCAGCCACTGGGCCGTGCCGATGGATGCCAGCAGGGCGGCGCCGAGGACCGGCGCGACGACCGCGAGCAGCGCGGGCGGCCACCCGGACCACACCGCGGCGAAGGTGGACGGCGAGAGCCCGATGACGTACGCGATCGCCGCCGCGCAAGCGGTAGCGGCCACCCACCGGCGCCGGCGCAGACCGGGCAGGGCACGTCTCAGCACGGTCGCCTGGCCCCAGCCGAGCATGGTGCCCTCGACAGCACCCGCCGCCACCACGGATGGCAGCATCACAGCAGGATGCGCATCCGCGGTCAGCGCGCCCGCGAATGCCGACACGGCGAAGCCGGTGAACTCGGCCGCGGTCACGGTCCACAACCACGCCCGCGCGAGCGCGCGCCCTCGCAAGGGTGCCGGCGCCGGTGCGGACCCGTGGGGCACGATCTCGACGAAGAGCATCCCCGCTCCCTCCGGTGCAACGGTTACGACAGCTGGGCGACGCGGGCCGCCGCGGCGCGGCGGCTGCGGGCCTGTCCGGCGCCCGAGCGAGGACGGCGGGTCGGCAGGACAACATCGGCCGGCGCCGCGCGGCCGGCGGCCTTGTGCAGCTTCGCCACCTCGTCGACGACCGCGCAGGCGAAGGACTCGACCTCCGGCACGGACGCGAAGTCCGCGGTGATCCCGAACGCCGCCTCGCCCGCGTACGTGAGGACCGCGACGCCGATCCGCATCCGCTCCGCGATGGGCACGTACGGCAGGATTTCCCGGATCGGCCGGCCCAGCACGTAGAGCCGCTCGCGGGGACCGGGAACGTTGGTGGTCACGGTGACGACCGCCCGCTGCGGAAGCCACAGCGCCGCCCGGATGGCCCGGGAGACCGCCGCGAACGGCTCGTTGTCGGCCAGCTCGACCACCGCGGCGGCCGCCTCGACCTCGCGCTCCGAGCGCAGCACGCCGATCCGCTCATGTACGGCGCTCAGCCGCCGTGCCGGATCGTCGATCTCGACCGGCAAGATCGGCAGCATGGCGGCGATGCGGTTGTCGAGCACGCCCTCGTCGCCGCCCTTGCGGACGTTGACCGGCACGAGGGTGCGCACCGCGCCGGCCGTGGGCTCCTCGCCGCGAGCCAGCATGAGACGCCGGAACGCCCCGGCGACGGCCGCCAGGTACACGTCGTTGATCGTGACGTGGAAGGCCTTGGCCACGGCGGCGATCTCGGCCAGCGACGTACGGGCCACGGCGTAGCGGCGGGCCCTTCCGAGCCGGCCGGACAGCGACGTCGGCGCGCCCGGCACGAATCCCCCGGCGAGGACGGCCAGCCCGCGCGCGGTGTCGCGCACCCTGGCGGCATGTGTCACCGGAGACCGCACCACCCTGGCGAGCAGCCGCAATTGATCGAACGGAGTCCTGGCGAGTTGACCGATGGCATCCAGCGTGAGGTCGAGCGCCCCGCCCTCGTTACGGGGCTGCCAGTCGTCCTCCACGGCGGGCAGCGGCTCGGGGCTCGTGTCGCACATCAGGCGGTACAGCTCATTGCCGGTGACGCCGTCCACCATGCAGTGGTGCACCTTGGAGAGCAACGCCCAACGTCCCTCGGGCAGGCCTTCGATGACCCAGTACTCCCACAGTGGACGCTCCCGGTCCAGGCGCTGCGCCATCACCCGGCCAACCAGCTGGGCGAGCGCGGCGTCGTCGCCGGGCGCCACCAGGGCCGTCCGGCGCAGGTGGAAGTCGAGATCGAAGTCCGGATCGTCGACCCACACGGGCCTACCGAGGTCCAACGGCACCCGGCGGACCTTCTGCCGGTACCGGGGTACCAGCGGCAACCGGCCGCGGATCACCGCGGCGAACTCCGCCTGGCTCGGCGCCGGACCGTCGATGACGGCGATCGAAGCGATGGCGAGCGACGCGTGCCGGTCCTCGTCCTCAGCGTCCAGAAAGGATGCATCCAGGGGGCTCAGGTACTCCACGATGCCCTCCTCGATCGCGCGGCACCACCTGTGGCAACGATGTCGCCGCCGACCGGCCCGGCGCCAGGGCCGTACGTCCTGTGCGCCGGGACGGGGAGGGCCCACACGACGGCGAGCCGCTCCACCACCGGTCACCCCACGCCCGAGCGGCCGGTGGGCACCTGCCCCGCCGCGCCGCCCGATTCAGCGCCGATGACGACGGTCCCGAGAATGTCGGACCAATGGCCCTCGTACGAGGGCGGGACCGCCGCGCAGGCTGGGTCGTGGTCCCGGTCAGGAGGTTGTGGTGACGACGCAGTGGCAGGACATGACGCCCTTACCCGACCTCCTCCACGACCAGCCTCGCGGCGGCCCGGTCCGGGAACGCCGCCCGGTGTATCTGGACCTGCTGCCGCCGTGCAACGCCGGCTGTCCAGCGGGAGAGAACATTCAGGCCTGGCTCGGGCTCGCTCAGGCAGGTGATCACGAACGAGCGTGGCGCACGCTGGTGGCGGACAATCCGCTGCCCGCCATCCACGGCCGCGTCTGCTATCACCCCTGCGAGAGCGCCTGCAACCGCGCCCACCTGGACAGCGCGGTCTCGATCCACGGCGTCGAACGGTTCCTCGGCGACCTCGCCATCGAACGCGGTTGGGCCTTCGAGCGGCCGGCCACGGCCACCGGCACGCGGGTACTCGTCATCGGTGCCGGGCCGAGCGGGCTGTCCGCGGCGTACCACCTGGCCCGGCTGGGCCACACCGTGGAGATCCGCGACGCCGGAGCCGAACCGGGCGGGATGATGCGCTACGGCATTCCCGCGTACCGGCTCCCCCGCGACGTCCTCGCCGCGGAGATCGCGCGGATCGCGGCGCTCGGGGTGGCGATCAAGACCGAACATCCGGTACGGAATCTGCGGGTCGAGCAGCGCGACGGCAACTTCGACGCGGTGTTCGTGGCCGTCGGCGCGCACCTGTCCAAGCGCGTCGACATCCCCGCTCGCGAGGCCGGCCGGATCGTCGACGCGGTCGGCTTCTTGCGCAGCGTGGCCTCCGGCGGACGCCCGGCCATCGGGCGCCGCGTCGCCGTCTACGGCGGCGGCAACACCGCGATGGACGCCGCCCGGGTGGCGCGCCGCCTCGGCGCGGAGGAAGCGTTGATCGTGTACCGGCGCACCCGCGGGCAGATGCCGGCGCACGACGAGGAGGCCGACGAGGCCGAGCGCGAAGGCGTAAAGATCAACTGGCTGCGGACCATCCAGGCCTTCGACGGGCCGACGCTGACGGTCGAGGTGATGGAGCTCGACGGCTCCGGCCGTCCCGTGCCGACCGGCCGCACCGAGACGCTCGCCGCGGACACCGTCATTCTCGCGTTGGGCCAGCGCGCCGACACGGCGTTCTTGCGCGACGTGCCGGGCGTCGAGTTCACCCCGGACGGCACCGTCGTGGTGTCGCCGTCGTTCATGACTGGCTGCCCGGGCGTGTTCGCCGGCGGTGACATGGTGCCCGCCGAGCGGACGGTCACGGTCGGTGTCGGGCACGGCAAGAAGGCGGCCCGGCACATCGACGCCTACCTGCGCGGAATGGAGCTGGCGGCTCCGGACAAACATGCCGTGGTCGACTTCGACAAGCTGCACCCGTGGTATTTCGGCGACACCGGCCGGCGTGTCCAGCCGGAACGGGAGCCGACCGTGCGGGTGGCCGACTTCACCGAGGTGGTCGGGGGATTCGACGCCGTCCAGGCGACATACGAAGCGGGCCGGTGCCTCTCGTGCGGCAACTGCTTCGAGTGTGACGGGTGCCTCGGCGCGTGCCCGGAGGACGCCGTCATCAAGCTCGGCCCCGGCAACCGCTACCGCTTCGACTACGACCGCTGCACCGGCTGCGGCACGTGCTTCGAGCAGTGCCCGGTCCACGCGATCGACATGATCCCGGAGGAGCAGACATGACCCGCGCGACGGTCGACGGTAACGAGGCGGCCGTTTCGGTCGCCTACCGGCTCAATGAGGTGTGCTGCATCTACCCGATCACGCCGTCCTCGACGATGGCCGAGCTGGCCGATGAGTGGTCCACCGCCCGCCGGCCCAACGTGTGGGGCTCGGTGCCGACGGTCGTCGAGATGCAGAGCGAGGGCGGCGCGGCGGGTGCGCTGCACGGTGCGCTGCAGAGCGGTGCGCTGACGACGACGTTCACCGCGTCGCAGGGTCTGCTGCTGATGATCCCGAACATGTACAAGATCGCCGGCGAGCTCACGCCCGCGGTGCTGCACGTGGCGGCGCGATCGCTGGCCGCCCAGGGGCTGTCCATCTTCGGCGACCACTCCGACGTCATGGCGGTACGCGCCACCGGCTTCGCTCTGCTGGCGTCCGGCTCGGTCCAGGAGGCGCACGACCTCGCGCTGGTGGCGCAGGCCGCCTCACTGCGTACCCGGGTGCCGTTCGTGCATTTCTTCGACGGTTTCCGCACCTCGCACGAACTGAACACGATCGACCTGCTGACCGACGACGACCTCCGCGCGCTCATCCCCGCCGAGCTCGTCCGCGCGCACCGGGGACGTTCACTCTCGCCGGAGCGACCCTTCATCCGGGGCACCGCCCAGAATCCCGACGTGTACTTCCAGGGCCGCGAGACGGTGAATCCGTTCTACGCCCGGGTGCCGGACGCGGTCCAGGACGCCATGGACGGCCTCGCGCAACACACCGGCCGCCGCTACGGCATCGTCGAGTACTCGGGCGACCCGCGGGCCGATCGGGTGATCGTCCTCATGGGATCTGCCGCCCAGACCGCCCGGGAGACCGTGGCACACCTCACCGCCGCGGGCGAACGGGTCGGCGTGCTCCAGGTGCGGCTGTACCGGCCATTTCCCGCCGCGGCAGTGGCCGTCGCGATGCCTGCGACCGCGCGCCGGATCGCCGTGCTCGACCGGACGAAGGAACCGGGGTCGCTGGGTGAACCACTGTTCCTGGACGTCGTGGCGGCCCTGGCCGAGAGTGGCCGCGCCCCCATGCCGACCGTGATCGGCGGTCGCTACGGCCTGGGTTCGAAGGAATTCACGCCCGGCATGGTCGCCGGAGTGTTCGCCGAGCTGGCCCGCGAGCGACCCCGCCGGCGGTTCACCGTCGGGATCGTCGACGACGTGGCCGGGACCAGCATTCCGTACGACGCCGCGCTGGACATCGAGTCGCCCGACACGGTGCGGGCGGTGTTCCTCGGCCTCGGCTCGGACGGCACGGTCGGCGCCAACAAGAACACGATCAAGATCCTCGGCGCCGATCCGCGGCTGCACGCCCAGGGCTACTTCGTGTACGACTCGAAGAAGTCCGGCTCGCAGACCGTGTCGCACCTGCGCTTCGGACCCGCGCCGATCCGCGCGCCGTACCTGGTCGCCGCGGCGGGGTTCGTCGGCTGTCACCACGTGGGACTCCTGGACCGGGTCGACGTGCTCGGCGTGGCCGCGGACGGTGCCACCGTGCTGCTCAACAGCCCGAGACCGGCGGCGGAGGTTTGGGACGGTCTCTCGCGTCCGGTGCAGGAGCAGATCGTCGCCAAGCACCTGACGGTCTACGCCATCGACGCGGACCGGGTGGCGGCCGAGTCGGGTCTCGCCGGCCGGACCAACACCGTGCTGCAGACGTGCTTCTTCGCCATCTCCGGCGTACTGCCCCGCGACGAGGCGATCACCAAGATCAAAGAGGCGATCACCAAGACGTACGGCCGCCGCGGCGCGGAAGTCGTGGCCCGCAACCATGCCGCCGTTGACCGTGCCCTGTCGGCGCTGCACCGTGTCGACGTCCCGGACCGCGTCACGGCCGTCCGGGACCTGCCGCCGACTGTCCCGCCCGGCGCGCCGCCGTTCGTGCAGCGGGTCACCGCGGCGATGATGTCGGGGCGCGGCGACGAACTGCCGGTCAGTGCGCTGCCGGTCGACGGCACCTATCCCAGCGGCACCACCGCGTTCGAGAAGCGCAACGTCTCTGATCTGGTCGCGGTCTGGGATCCACAGACGTGCATCCAGTGCGGCAACTGCAGCTTCGTCTGCCCGCACAGCGTGATCCGCACCAAGTTCTACGACCTCAAGGAACTCGCCGGCGCGCCGGACGGCTTCCCGTCGGCCCCGCTGAACACCCGCGGGCTGCCGGACTCCCGATACACGCTGCAGGTCTACCTCGAGGACTGCACGGGCTGCGGGCTGTGCGTCGAGGCGTGTCCCATCGCCGACTCAACGGACCCGACCCGCAAGGCCATCAACCTCGAGCCGCGCGAGCCGCGGCTGGATTCGGGTCGCTCCGACATCGCCTTCTTCGAGAGCCTGCCGACGGCGGATCGGTCCAAGGTGGACTTCGGCACGGTCCGCGGTACGCAGTTCCTGCAGCCGCTGTTCGAGTTCTCGCTCGCCTGCGCCGGCTGCGGCGAGACCCCGTACCTGAAGGTGCTCTCGCAGTTGTTCGGTGACCGGCTGATGATCGCCAACGCCACCGGATGCTCCTCCATCTACGGCGGCAACCTCCCCACGACGCCGTGGACCAGCAACGCAAACGGTCGCGGGCCGGCCTGGTCCAATTCTCTGTTCGAGGACAACGCCGAGTTCGGGCTCGGATTCAGGCTCGCCGCGGACCTGCACCGTAAACTGGCGGTCGATCGGCTACACGAGCTACGCGACCGGCTCGGCCCCGATCTGGTCGACGCGATCCTGCAGGCACCGCAACGGCGCGAGTCCGAGTTCGCGGCGCAGCGGGCACGGCTGGCGATGCTGAATCGCCGGATCGACGCCCTGCCCGGCGACGATCCATCCGTCGCCGACCTGCGCAGCGTCGTCGACCATCTGGTTCGGCGCAGCGTGTGGATCGTCGGCGGGGACGGTTGGGCCTACGACATCGGCGCCGGCGGCCTCGACCACGTCCTGGCAAGTGGACGCGACGTGAACGTCCTCGTGCTGGACACCGAGGTGTACTCGAACACCGGCGGCCAGATGTCCAAGGCCACCCCGCTGTCGGCGGTCGCCAAGTTCGCCGCCGGCGGCAAGACGACCCCGAAGAAGGACCTCGCGTTGCAGGCGATCGCGTACGGCAACGTGTACGTGGCCCGTGTCGCGATGGGTGCCGACCCGCAGCAGACGCTGCGCGCCATGCGCGAGGCCGAGGCGTACGACGGTCCGTCGCTGATCATCGCGTACAGCCACTGCATCGCCCACGGCATCGACATGCGTACCGGCATGGACCAGCAGCATCGGGCGGTGGCCAGCGGCTATTGGCCGCTAATGCGCTACGACCCGGTGCTGCGTTCGGCGGGCGGCAACCCGTTCCTCCTCGACTCGCCGCGCCCGCGTCTCCCGCTAACCGATTACACGTCGCGGGAGTTGCGGTTCCGGGTGTTGGCCGGCACCGATCCAGCCGAGGCGCAGCGGCTCGCCGCGCTCGCGCAGCAGGCCGTCGACCAACGCTGGCAGGTCTACGAGGAGATGGCCACGCGCGGACCTGAACGTTACCCGGCGGACGCGCGCCGCAAGCCCTAGCGACGAAAGGAACGATCATGACCGCCAAGAAGATCCTCGTCGGCTACGACGGCACACCCGACGCGCGCAGAGCCGCCCGCTGGGCGCTGGACGAAGCTGCGCGGAGCGGTGCGGAGGTCGAGTTCTTCTACGCCTACGACTGGCCGAGCTATCTGCCACCGGCGGCGATGACGCCGGCTCGGGCGGTATGGCCGGGCAGCGACGTCGACCGGACCATCGAGGACAGTGTCGCGGACATCGCCCGGAGCGCGGCGGTCAGCCATCCCGCCGTCCCCGTCGGCACCCTCGTCGAGCGCGCACCCGCCGCGGCCGCGTTGATCGAACGATCCGAGGACGCGGGCCTGGTGGTGCTCGGGAGCCGTGGTCACTCGGCCGTGGCCGGCCTGCTCGGTTCGGTCACCGTCGCCGTCACCGCGGGCGCACACTGCCCGGTAGTCGTCGTACGCGGCAAGCCGGCACCGCGCGAGCCGATCGTGGTTGGTGTCGACCATTCCGAGGGTGCTCTGCACGCCCTCTCCTTCGCGTTCGAGCAGGCGGCCGCCCATGACGTCCCGCTGCATGTGATCCGGGCATGGATGCCGCCGGCGTTCGACCACTACGGGTCTGCGGGCACGATGGACGTGGTCATGGCCGACGAGCGGCAGGACGTGAGCGACCTGGTGGATCGGTGGCGGGAGAAGTTCCCGGCCGTCCACGCCATGGGCAAGGTGTTGTTCGCCCACCCGGCGTACGCACTCACCGAGGCCAGCATGGACGCCCAGCTGGTGGTCGTCGGCACCCGCGGGCGTGGCGCGTTCCGCGGCACGCTACTGGGATCCGTCAGCCAGCACCTCCTGCACCATGCTGAGTCCTCCGTCGCGGTGATCCGCGAGAGCGGTGGCCCGGCTCCGTCCTGAAAAGGACCTTGGTCCCGGCGGAGTCGAGCGGTTGGGCCCGGGCGCCGGAGGCCGCTCAAGAGCATCGTCAAGGCGTCGGGTCCATTGTGCAGGACGGCGTCGGCGGCGTGCGGGTCGTCGGCGAGCTTAACCCGGTCGGGACCGGAGCCCGGCTCAGGAGGAGAGATCATGACGGTGATGGTGGGGGTCCTTCGGGAGACGGCAATGGGTGAACGGCGGGTAGCGCTGACCCCGGACGTTGCCGGACGGCTCACGCGGCAAGGCGTGGGCGTACTCGTCGAGACGGGCGCCGGGCAGGGCGCATGGTTCGACGACGCCCGGTATGCGTCCGCGGGGGCGACCGTCACCACCCGCGACGACGTCTACGCCGGCAGCGATGTGATCGCCTGCGTACACCCCCCGGACGACGTCGCGTCGCTGCACGAGGGTCAGGCGCTGCTCGGTATGCTGATGCCGCTCGCCGACGCCGACCGCTACGGGCGATACGCCGACGCGAAGGTGACCGCGCTCAGCCTCGATCTGCTCCCCCGGACCCTCAGCCGCGCCCAGCCGATGGATGCGCTCACCTCCCAGGCCAATGTGGCCGGATACAAGGCCGCCCTGGTGGCCGCGGACACGTACGGCGGCTACTTCCCGATGCTGATGACGGCGGCGGGTACGACGCGCCCGGCGCAGGTCCTCGTTCTCGGCGCCGGTGTCGCGGGACTGCAGGCCATCGCCACGGCCCGCCGGCTCGGCGCGCTGGTCACCGGCTATGACATACGGGAGGAGGCCCGCGCGGACATCGCCTCGACCGGTGCGGCGCTGCTCGATGTGACCGGACCCTCGGGTACGGGCGAGGGCGGCTACGCCCGGCAACTCGCCGGCACCGAGGCGCACGCCCAACGGAAGGCGCTCGACACGGCCATCGCCCGCTTCGACGTGGTCATCACGACGGCCCAGGTGCCCGGGGGCCGTCCGCCGCTGCTCGTTTCGGGCGAAGCCCTCGCCGCGCTGCGTCCCGGCTCCGTCGTCGTCGACCTGGCCGCCGGTGACGGTGGCGGCAACGTGGCGGGGTCCGTGCCCGACGCCACCACGGTGACCGCGCGCGGCGTAACCGTCATCGGTGCCGGGAACCTGCCGGCGGCCGTACCGCAGGCGGCCTCGACCGCGTACTCGCGCAACGTGGCGGCCATGCTCGCTTGCCTCGTGCGCGACGGCGAACTCGACATCGACCTGTCCGACGAGATTCAGGCCGGTGTCGTCGTCACGCACGACGGCCTCGTCGTCCATCCGCAGGTGCGTGCGGCCATGACCCCAGGGAAGGACGGGCAGCCATGAGCCCGCTGTTGCTGGCCGACATCACCGTCTTCGCGCTGAGCCTGCTCGTCGGTTTCGAGGTGATCAGCAAGGTACCGGCGACGCTGCACACGCCGCTGATGTCGGGCGCGAACGCCATCCACGGCGTGGTGATCGTCGGCGTCATGATCCTCGCCGCATCGACGACCAGCGCGGCGGGTTATCTGCTGCTGTCAGTCGCCGCCGCCTTCGCGGCCATGAACGTCGTCGGGGGCTACATCGTCACCGACCGGATGCTCGCCATGTTCCGACCCCGGCCGGTTGCGGTGGCTCCGGAGGCCCGGTCATGAGCGCCTTCGACACCGCCGTTCACCTGGTCTACCTGGCCTGCGCATGCTGCTTCGTGCTCGGCCTGCACCTGATGAACAGCCCGGCCACCGCACGCCGCGGCAACCAGCTCTCGGCCGCCGGCATGGCCGCCGCGGTCGCGACCACCGTCGCCGTCCTCGCCTGGGATAACCGCATCACCGCCCTCGCCGTCGCCGCGCTCGCGGTGGGCGTCGTCGGTGGCGCGGTCGCCGGACTGGTCACCGCCCGCAGGGTCAAGATGACCGCCATGCCGCAGCTCGTGAGTCTCTTCAACGCAGTCGGCGGCGGCGCCGCCGCCCTGATCGCGCTGGGCGACGCGATCGAGCTTGCCCCGGGCGGAGGCCTCGCCCGGCTGCCCCTGCAGACGACGCTCACCATGGTCCTCGACGTGGCGATCGGCGGTGTCACCCTCAGCGGATCCCTGGTCGCTTCCGGGAAGCTCGCCGGCGTCGTGCCCGGACGGCCGATCGCGATACGCGGCGGGAGCACGATCAACCTTCTGCTCGGCCTCGCCGCCGCGGCGTTGAGCGTGATGTTCTTGACCGGCCACGCCGGGATCGTCGCGCTCTACGGCGTCACACTGGCCGCGCTGATCGCCGGTGTCTTGATGACGCTCCCCATCGGCGGCGCCGACATGCCTGTGGTCATCTCGCTACTCAACGCGTGTACCGGCACCGCAGTCGCGATGGCCGGATTCGTCGTCGACAGCACACCGCTGATCATCGCCGGTGCGTTGGTCGGTGCCGCGGGTGCGATCCTCACGAAGCTGATGGCCGACGCCATGAACCGTCCGATCAGGGCCATCATCGCGGGCGGCTTCGGTACCGGCGATGACCAGCCGAGCGGACCGGGGGCAGGCGCCGCCGGCGCCGTTCGCGAGATCACCGTCGATGACGCGGCCATCCAACTGGCGTACGCCGGCGCGGTGGTCATCGTGCCGGGCTACGGCCTGGCGGCCGCACAGGCGCAACACGAGGTCGTGGCGCTTGCCCAAGCGCTGACCGACCACGGCATCGAGGTCAGCTACGGCATCCACCCGGTGGCCGGCCGCATGCCCGGACACATGAACGTGCTACTCGCGGAGGCCAATGCGCCCTACACCCAGCTGAAGGATCTGGAGGAGATCAACCCGGAGTTCCCGCGTACGGACGTCGCCCTGGTCGTGGGCGCCAACGACGTCACCAATCCGGCCGCCCGACGGCCCGGTAACCCCGTGTCGGGAATGCCGATCCTCGATGTCGACAAGGCGAAGAGCGTTATTGTCATCAAGCGTTCGCTGGGCCACGGGTACGCCGGCATCGACAACGAGCTGTACACGAATCCCCGGACCGCCATGCTGTTCACGGACGCGAAGGCCGGCCTTGCCGCGCTCATCGCGGGTCTGCACGCGTACGCGGTCTGACGACGCCCGTCGGCAGCGTCGGGAATAGACGGTCCCACCGATGGACACGTTGAGCCTGAGGCATCCAGTTGGTCGAGCAGTGCCGCTTGACCCGAGATGCCGCCGACCGGCCGCAGCAAACTTCGATCCCGCCGTCATTGGACAATGCAGCTGACCTACCCCGACAAGCCAGGGCAGAACCTCATCCCGAGCCTGGACCCCGGTCGGCCCGGCGCCGGTCCCGATACGCGGCGACGGCGGTGGGCAGGGTCGGGAAGACTCGATCTGGCCCGATCGTAGCGGTCAGCCCGTACGCGTCCAGCGCGGCGAGCAGGTCCTGTTTCACCCGGGCCAACGCGAACACGACGCCGCGGTCGACCAGTTCGGCGCGGAGGTCCTCCAACGCGTCCAGGCCGGTGCTGTCGACCTCGACGTTGGCCTCGACGTTGAGGACGAACCAGACAACCGGTTCACGCTGGTTTTCGACAGCTGCCAGAGCACGGCGCCGGAAGTCCTCGGCGTTGGCGAAGAACAGCGGCGAGTCGTAGCGGTAGACCAGCAACCCGGGCACGGTGGTCGCTTGTGGGTAGTCATCGATGTCGTGCATCCCGGCCAGGCCAGGGACAAAGCCCTGCACGGCGTCGTGCGGCCGGGCGACGCGGTGGAGCATCTCAGCGACAGACAGGCCGAGTGCCAGCAGCACGCCGTAGAGAATGTGGAAAACCAACACGCCGGCGAGCGCGGCCAGCGCAAGGAGAAGCTCGCTACGGCGGAACGCGGCCAACCGGCGAAAACCGGCTATGTCAATCAAGCGAGTGGCAGCGTACACGACGATCGCGGCGAGCGCCGCGGTCGGGAAGAGGGCCAGCATCGGCCCCGCAAAGAGCAGGACCGCCACCACGCAGACCAGGGTGACCAGAGAGTACACCTGAGTACGGCCGCCGGCCGCCACCCCCAACGCCGTGCGGCTGGCGCTGCTACTGATCGGGAAGCCGCGCAGCAAGCCAGCACCGAGGTTCGCGGCGCCCAGGGCCAGCAACTCCTGATTCGCGTCGACGGGGTGACCGCCGCGGGCCGCGAACGCCCGTGCGGTCAGCACCATGTCGGTGTAACCGACGACGAGCACGCCCACTGCCGGCAGCAACAGGTGCCGCAGGTCGCCGACACCGGGCAGCGCCGGAGTAGGCAGACCGCGGGGAACGGCTCCGATGACGGCGATGCCATGCCGTTGTAGGTCGAACACCACGACGGCGATGGTGGCCAGCAGTACCGCCAACAACGGCGTCGGCAGGCGAGGGAAACGCCACTGGCCGAGAAACAGCAGACCAAGCACGGCGGCGCCGAACAACGCCGTACCCGGCTGCGTCTGGAGGAAATGCGTGGCGAACGAGAACAGTTCGGCCCCGATGTTGTCGCCTGCGACGGGAACCCCGGTCAGCTTGCCGAGCTGCCCGACGATCATCGTAACGGCCACCCCGGCCAAATATCCGACGAGGATCGGCTTGGACAGTAGATCCGCGACGAACCCGAGCCTCGCGGCAAAGGCCACCAGACACAGCAGGCCCACCATCACGGCGAGGGCAGCCGCCAGCGCGGCGTAGCGGGCCTGGTCACCGCCGGCCAACGGCGCCACCACCGCCGCGGTCATCAGCGCCGTGGTCGACTCCGGCCCTATCGACAGGTGCCGCGACGAGCCGAGGAGCACATACAGCGCCAACGGTGCCATGATCGCCCACAGGCCGGTCACCGGCGGCAACCCGGCCAGGTCGGCGTAGGCCATCACCTGCGGTACGAGGTAGGCGGCCACCGTCAGCCCGGCGAGCACGTCACCCCGCAGCCACGACCGCTCGTACCCGCGCAGCAGCGCCAGTCCGGGCAGCAGCCGCTTCCGTGACGTAACCATGCCCGAGCTTGGCACCTCCTCAGGCCGACCGGCGGCGGACGCCCGCCGCGCGATACGCCCGCGGCGAGATCGACGACGCGGAGCACCGCCGCCATTGGGCGTCCTCGGCGGCGGGCCACCCGCCGGATCGGCGGCGTGACGACAATCGGACACCATGGCCAACCGAGCACGCCGGCGCCATGATGGGCGTGTGATCAGGCCGACTCGGGTGGACGTACCCCGCCGCCCCGTAGCACAGCTCGTTCCCGTCATCGGCGCGGAACGGCTCGACCGGCTGCTCACGGGTGCGGCCGCGTTCCGGGCGCGCGCCGCGGGTCGGACCGTGTGGAACATCAACTCCACGGCCGCCGGCGGCGGGGTCGCTGAGATGCTCCAGGTGCTGTGCGGATACGTCCAGGACCTGGAGATCGACGTCCGGTGGGCCACCGTGGGTGGCGAGCCGGACTTCTTCGCACTGACGAAGCGGCTGCACAACCGGATCCATGGCCAGCCCGACGATGGCGAGCTCGGGGCGGCCGAGGCGTACCGCTACGAGGAGACTCTCGCCGAAAACGCCGCCGGCCTGCTTGACCAGATCCGGCCCGGCGATCTCGTCCTCCTGCACGACCCGCAGACGGCCGGCCTCGCCGCACAGCTCGTCGAGCACGGCGCGGTGGTCGTGTGGCGCTGCCACATCGGCATCGACCACCAGAACGACGTCAGCATCGGCGCGTGGGAGTTTCTCCGCCCGTATCTCGCGCCCGCCCACGGGTACGTGTTCTCGCGCAAGGCGTACCCGCCGCCGTGGCTTCCGAAGCCCATGACCTGGATCATCCCGCCCTCCATCGACCCGTTCTCCGCCAAGAACCAGCCGATGGACCCCGGTACGGTGCACGCCATCCTGGCGGCGATCGGCGTCCTCGACGGTGCCACGAAGCCGGACGCGCCCCGCCGGTTCGTCCGCCGCGACGGCACCCCCGGCGAGGTGGTTCGCCCGGCGCGCGTGGTGGCCGACGAACTGCCGGGACCCGACGACCCGTACGTCCTGCAGGTCTCGCGGTGGGACCGGCTCAAGGACATGTCCGGAGTCATGCGCGGGTTCGCCGAACATGTCGCTCCCGACGGTCCCGGACGTTTGATCCTCGCCGGCCCGAGTGTCGAGGATGTCAGCGACGATCCCGAAGGCCTCGCGGTGTACCAGGATTGCCTCGCCCAGTGGCGCGGACTGCCGGCCGACACTCGCCGCCGGGTGGTGCTGGTGACGCTGCCGCTCGACGACGTCGACGAGAACGCCGCGATGGTCAACGCGTTGCAGCGGCAGGCGACGGTCGTCGCCCAGAAGAGCCTCGCCGAGGGGTTCGGCCTGACCGTCGCTGAGAGTATGTGGAAGGGCCGGCCGACGGCCGGCTCGGCCGTCGGCGGGATTCAGGACCAGATCGTCGACGGTACGGGGGTCCTGCTGGCAGACCCGACCGACCTGGCGGCGTTCGGCGCGGCGCTCCGGACGCTGCTCGACCAGCCTGATCTCGCCGAGCGCATGGGGGCCGCAGCCAAGGAGTACGTCGCGGCGAACTTCGTCGGCGACGTGCACCTGCTGCGCTACGCGGAGCTGTTCGGCCGGGTCCTTCAGGACTGAACCTCGCCCCTCGGTCGGAGGCGGCAATGAAACGAACCAGCGACGCACTGGAGCGGAGCCTGGTGTGGCGTCGTATGGTGGCGGCGATCGCGCCGGCGGTCGTGCCGGCAGCGATGACGGTCATCTTCGGTAGATTGCGTGACCGCTGTGGCGATCGGCGCGGCTACCAGGCCGCTATGGCGTCCTGATCGGCGCCGCGCTGATCGGCGCCGGCTCCGGTTGGATTGCGTGGTCGACTCGGTCCCTTCGCCTCGTCCTGGCCCCGCACGCCGTGACCGACGCATGTGGACTGCGCGCGGCCCGGGCGGTCTGGGCCGGCGGCTACCCCTGATCGGGACTGTCGTCCGTTGCCGCAGATCCGTTCGGCCCTGCCGGGCAAGCCCGCGACGGCGCAGGGTGAGCGTATCGGTACGCACGACCGGAGAAGCCCATGCCCTACCGCAAGCCCCGACGGCCACCGCGGCCGACCAGAGCGGAGGTCGTCCACCAGTTGCGCACCGTCGCCGCGGACGTGCCGCTCTTCCTCACCGCGCCGCTGTATCGACGCTGGCACCTCCGGTGGGGCGCCACCCCGGCCGAGGTCGCATCGGCGCTGCCCGGCGATGATCTGCTGCCGCGTGCGCAGCTCCGCTGTACGAGGGCGATCACGATCGACGCCCCACCCGAAGCGGTATGGCCCTGGCTCGTCCAGGCCGGCTGCCTTCGCGGCGGCTTCTACAGCAACGACCTGCTGGACAACCTGGGCCGTCCGAGCGCCCGCGAGATCGTTCCCGAGCTGCAACACCTCGAGGTCGGGCAGTGGGTACCGATGTCTCCCGGCACGCCGACGGCGACGACGGCGTTCAAGGTCGACGGCTTCGAGGTCGACCGGTGGTTGCTGTGGCGCAAGCCGGACAGTACGTGGGTCTGGGCGTTGACGGCGCCCGGCGACGGGACGACCCGGCTGGTGACCCGGGTCCACGCGGTCTACGACTGGACGAAACCGGCGTCGGCCCTGCTCGCCGTGGTACTCATGGAGTTCGGCGACTTCGCCATGATGCGAAGGATGCTGCGCGGGATCAAGGAGAGGGCCGAGGCACTGGTGGTGGCCGACTATCCGGGGCCGCCAGGTCAGGTCCAATGACCCTGACCGCGAGGCCTCCGCCGCGACACTATGGAATTGAGCCCGCCGGTACCGGGGTGACAGCCCCGAGTGGTGGAGGTCCTCCGCCACGGACTCGAGCAGCTTCCCGCCGGCGGGCTCACGCTGTCCGCATACCGCGCAAGCCCACCATGTCGACCAACCCGATTGTCGACTCCCACGTCACCTACGCGATCGTCGCCGTCGTGCTCGCGCTGACCTACGCCGGGCACACGTGGGGGCTTGGACGCCGCTGGGCTCGGCTGCCCTTCGTGCAGCGCCACAGGTGGCTCATCTAGGCCGGCCGCACCCTCCCACGATGTCCGGGGGCGCAAGGCGCCCCCGGACATCGCTGTGGTTCCGGCTCTCCGCGTTCGCCGCTTGAGTGGCACGCGTGGACCTAACCTCAGTCCCCTACCGTGTTTTCAGGTGAACCGGATGACGGTGTCGGGGCGGCGGCGCGGCGTCGGCGGCGTCGCATCCCGGCCGACCGGGACGCCGAAACGCAGGACCAGGTACGGCACTCCGGCGGGCAGGAGGCCCCGCACGACCTGCCGCGGCTCGTCCACCTCCAGCACGTCACTCATGGGCGCCGCGGCCAACCCAGCCACGACCGCGGTCAGCAGTACGGCGGACAGCGCCTCCCCGGCCCGCAGCCAGGCGGAGACGGTGTCGTCAGGGCCGTAAAGAACGGCGTACGCGGCCCCCTGGTCGTCGCCCTCGCCTACCTCCAGGCCGGCGGGACCACCCGGCGCGAAGTCACGGACCGGCACCCGGCGCGGGGCGGGACGGACGGCCGTGGCGGCCGGCACGCCGTCGCCGCTCCCGGGCGGACGCTCGGTCCACTCGGCCAGCGCCAACCGGTACGCCGGGTCCTTACGCTCGACAATCGCCGCCTGCGCGGTGGCTACCGCGAGCGTCGGAACCTGCTCCGGCCGTACCAGATGGAGGCCGGTATCCTCCGCCCGCGCCGCCGCGGCCAGCGCGGCGAGCGTCGCGTCCGGAACCGCCATGGCGCCGAAGCCGCGACGGTCGGTACGGCGGCGGGGGATGGCGCCGCGCAACCGTCGCAGCTGCGGATCCGGCCGCACGTGGCCGTGCACAGTGATGCTGGCGAGCAGGTCCGGCCGATCCGGGTCGGGAAACCGCGTCACCGTCATGGCACGACCGGCCGCGGCCAACGCGACACGGGCGTGGTGCAGGGCGGCCCCGCAGCTGAGGATCAGCAGCCGGCCCTCGGGATCGGTGGCGGCCAGCAGCCGGTCCAGGTCGCGGTACAGCTCGAGGGTGCGGGTGCCGGCCTGCCAGCGCCACGGTTGGGTGTTGAACACCGACGGCGCGCGCTGCGCGAGGCGGGCCGCCTCGGCCAGGGCTCTCATCAGGTCGGTGCGCCGGGTAGTGGACATGACACGCCTCCAGCCAGGAATCACCTAACCGTGCCCTGGGTCAAGCTCGCGCAGACAGGGCCGGACGGACCGGGCGGGCTAGGCGAAAGTCCCGAACCGGGGCCGGCGACCAGCGCCCTCAGCTCCTCCTCGGCGTTCGAGGCGAAGACTTCGAGGTCGGGGAACGCGTTCCGGTCGGCGACCGCCATGATGTTGAACTGCTCCGCGTACGACAATGCGCCCACTCCGAGCGACACGTTCGCCACGAGCGGCAACACGGGAAACACCTCGAGCAGCCTCGCCCCGGCGAGATATCGCGGCCGTGGCGGACCCGGGATGTCGGCGGTGGTGATGTTGACCGGCTGGCGGTCCAGGACTTTGAGCAGGACGCGCCGGGCGATGCGGCTGCGCAACACCGTGCCCACGGAGGGATGACTCTTGGCCTTGCGCGCGGCGGTCTCCGCGGCGATCCGCGCGAGTAGTCGACCGGGATCGGCCATCCCGACAGGCAGCGGGACGACCATCTGCCCGATCCGGTTTCCGCGTGCCCGACCCCGTAGCTGCGCCGGTCGCAAGGTCACGGGTACGTAGACGCGCAGGCTGAGGTCGTCGACGGGTTCACCGCGGCCGTGCAGGAGCCCGCGCAGGCCGCCGGCGGTGACCGCCAACAGGACGTCGTTGACCGTCGCGTGGTGCGCGTGCGCGACCTGCCTGACCTGGTCGAGGCCGCCGCGGATGAGGGCGAGGTTGCGGTCGGCACCGACCACGCGGTTCAGGCTGGTGGCGGGCGCCGGCTCCGCGGCGAGGAGTTCCCGCATCGCCGGCCACGCGGCCCGCATACTGCGCAACGTGGGCACCGGCCGGGCGAGCGTCGAGAACGCGCGGCGCAGCTCCTCGGCGTGCCGGTGGAGGTTGTCGGCGAAGAGGTCGCGTGCCGTCGGCAGCGGTGCCGGCGTCCACGGCGGCGCTGTTGCAGCGGGCACGTCGGGCCCGGCATCGAGGAACTCGCCGACGGTGGCCACCCCGGCGATGCCGTCGGCGATGGCGTGGTGCATCTTGACGAAGAGGCCGATTCGCCCGTCCGGCAGCCCGGGCAGGAACCACATCTCCCACAGCGGCCGTGACCGGTCCAGGCGGCACCGGCGCAGCTGCTCGGTGGCGAGCAGCAGTTGAGCCTCGTCACCGGGCGCGGCAAGCGGGGCAACCCGCACGTGATCGGCGAGGTCGAACGCGGGGGCGTCCACCCACAACGGCCGGCCCAACCCGCGCGGGGGCACGCGGAGCAGTTGCCGAAATCGGGGTACGAGATGCAGCCGGGCCTCGATCGTCTGCCGTACCGCCTCGATCCGGAAGCGACCGCCCGGCTCGAGCAGGCAGCTGCCGTCGAGGACGGCAAGGGCACCGATCTCCTGTGGCCAGAGCTCATCCGGCCATAGCATGATTTCGTCTTCCGCGGTCAGCCGTTCCACCGGGATCACCCCCTGGTTCCCCTTACCAGCGTCGGCGCCGGCCCCGGCGCGGGCCAGGGACGTTCGACCGCCGGTACCCGGGTCGGTCGCCTCTTCTCTCCCGCTCAGATCGGAGCAACGTCGGCATCAGCCATCCTGGCCGTCGGGAGCCGGCACCTGGCGTCCGCAGGCGGATGAGGAGGAGCTGTGCACAAGATCGATGAGCTGGCGATGCGGTCCAGGGTCAGCGGGATCCTGAACCGGTGGCCCGCCGTGGGCCTGGCGGTCGGCGTGGTCCGCGACGGATCCCTCGACTTCTTCCACGGACACGGACTCGCCGACATCGCATCGAACACACCCGTCACCGAAGACACCGTCTTCCGGATCGCCTCCATCACCAAGACCTTCACCGCGATCGCCGTGATGCAGCTCTACGAGCAGGGGCTCATCGACCTCGACGCACCCGCCAACGACTACCTGCGCGCCTACCGGCTGATCCCCGCCCAGGCCCACTGGCGGCCGGCCACCGTACGCCACCTGCTGACCCACACCGCCGGAATCGCCGAGGTGGTACACCCCGCGCGGGTGTTCAGGCGGGACTTCGGGGAGGACGTTGCGGTCGGAAAGCCGCTGCCCACCCTCGCGGAGTACTACCGCGACGGTATCCGCCTGGACGCCGAGCCGGGCTCCAGGTTCACCTACGGCAATCACGGCTTCGCCACGCTCGGTCAGATCGTCGAGGACGTGAGCGGGCAGTCCCTGGACCGGTACTTTCGCGAGCACATCTTCGTGCCGCTCGGCATGGCCGACACCGACCTCCTCCGATCCCAGCGCATCGAGTCGCGCCTGGCCACGGGATACTCGCTACGCGCTGGCGGCCCAAAGGCGGTCATCGACCGCGAGATTGTGACCGCGGGAGCCGCGTCGATCTACTCCACCGCGCGGGACATGGCCCGCTACGTCGCGGCCCTCGCCGGCGGCGGCGCGAACGAGCACGGCTCGGTGCTCAAGCCGACGACGCTCGCCAGCATGTTCCAGCCGCAATACCAACCCGACCCGCGGATACCCGGCATCGGCCTGGCGTTCCTGCGCGGCACCATGGGTGGGCACCTCGTCGTCGAGCACCAGGGCATACTTCCCGGCTTCAACTCGCAGATCTTCGTGGCGCCCGAGGACGGTGTAGGCGTCCTCGCGTTCACCAACGGAGCGAGCCGTGCGATCTTGTGGCTGCCGGGTGAACTGGCCGCACTACTCAGGCGCGAGCTCGGCGTCCCGGACGACAGCATCCGCACCGACGTGGCCCATCACCCCGAGATGTGGGCCGACGTCTGCGGCTGGTACTCCCTTTCCGGCCGGCTCACCGACGTGACCACGAGGAGCATGCTGGGTGCCGGACTGGAGGTCTTCGTTCGGGGCGGCCGCCTCATGCTTCGCGTCCTTAGCCCGATACCCGTGCTGTACCGGGGATTCCCGCTGCACCCCGACGACGACAAGGACCCGTACTCCTTCCGGATCGACCTCTCCGAGTTCGGCATCGGCACCGCGCGCGTCGTGTTCAGTCGCAACTCTGAGACGGGGAAGACGGCAGCCCACCTCGACCTGACACCGATGTCGCTGCACAAGCAGCCGGCCGCGAAGAATCCAAGGCGCTGGCTGGGCGGGGCGCTTGGGGCGCTTGGGGTGGCCGCCACTGTGATGGGCGTTCGCCAGCGCCGTCATGCCTAGCTCCGACGGATCGCGCACCGCGCCGGCGGACCCGGTGGCGGCCGCGCCGGCCCGCATTACGCGGTCTGCTACGCGCCGACCGACGACTCGGCTGGCTCAGCCGCCCGAACCGATCGGCGCGTGAGCCGCTCCTTGACGAGGCTCGCCACGGTCGTCACGATCATCATCCCGGCAATGAACCCGAGCGAGACGGTGATGGGGATGTCGGGACCGTGGTGAATCGGATGCCCGCCGGCCAGGAACGGCAACGTGTTCGTGTGCAGCGCCTCGAGCGTCAGCTTGACCCCGATGAACGCGAGGACGCCGGCCAGGCCGTAGCTGAGGTACACCAGACGGTCGAGCAGCCCACCGATCAGGAAGTACAACTGGCGCAGTCCCATCAGCGCGAACGCGTTGGCGGCGAGCACGAGGAACGGTTCCTTGGTGAGTCCGAAGATCGCCGGGATGGAGTCGAGCGCGAACAACAGGTCTGTCGTACCGACGGCGATCATCACGACGACCATCGGGGTGACCAGGGTTCGCCCGTACACGCGCGTCACGAGCCGGGCACCGTGGTACTCGGTCGTCGTCGGAAGCACCCGCTTGACGGCGCGCAGCACGGCGTTGTCCTTCAGCCCGGCGTCTTCCTCGTCGTCGTGCCGGGTCAACTTCCATGCGGTGTAGATGAGGAACGCGCCGAAGAGGTAGAAGACCCACGAGAACCGGGCGATCGCGGCCGCGCCCAGGACGATCAACACCGCCCGCATGACCAGGGCCAGCACGATTCCCACGGTGAGGACGCGCTGCTGATAGGCCGCCGGTACGGCGAAGCGGGACATGATGATGACGAATACGAACAGGTTGTCGACGCTCAGGCTGTACTCGGTGAGCCAGCCCGCGTAGAACTCTCCGGCGTACTGTCCGCCGTGCAGCGCCAGGATCAGCAACCCGAACCCCACCGCCACGAGGCAGTAGAAGAGCGCCCACCCCGCGGCTTCCTTCATGGACGGTCGCCGCGCGCGGCGACCGACCATGAAGAGGTCGAAGGCGAGGAGAGCGAGTACGCCAGCAACCGTGCCGGCCCAGAGCCACGACTCCACGTGCATCAGCAACTACCTCCGGTCGATGAGCACAGGACATTCTGACCGGAGGTCTCGTCCGCCCCCACGGGGGCCGGCGGCGCCGGGCGTGTTCGCCCAATCAGGGTCGGGACTCGCCGTACTGTCGAACGCCGCCGCGAAGGATTACTCCCCTCCACGTGCATCCCGAGTATGCCCGGGGCACCGTCGCGTCGCTAGCAGCCCGGGAATGACCAAAAAGACCCCTACGACGTCAGCGTCCGCAACCCCGGGTCGGCGGCACATCGGTCGGCCTGCGGCCAGCGAAGCCCCGACTGCCAGCTCACGAGAGGCTGGGTGGCCCGCGATCGCCCGTGGCTCACCCGGCGTGGTCGGCCTTGACGGCGAGCACCGGGCTTTCGGCGTCCAGGAGGATGCGCTGCGAGGTGCTGCCCATGATCAGCTTGCCGACTGCCGACCGGTGGCGAAGGCCGATGACGATCAGCTGTGCGCCGACCTCCTCAGCGGCGTCGATGACCTCGTCGGCGGGGTCTTTGCCTCGAACGATCTGACGGACGTCGAAGCGCACGCCGGCCCGGGTCAGCTCAGCCCGCACCGAGTCCAGGTCGTCGTCCGTGGCGACACCCGCCTCGGTCCAGGCCTGCCCCCGTGCGGCGTTGATCACGAGCAGGTCGTCGTCGCGCAGCGTCGCCTCCGCGATGGCGCGCCGTAGTGCCGCCCGGCCCTCCGGTCGGGGTACGTATCCGACAATGATCGTCACGATCTCTCCCTCGGTGGGTCGCCCGCCCGTCGGGCGCTGTCGGACGGGTCTGCGCCGGCGTCGGCCGGGCGGTCGCCGCGGGCGTCTGCCTGGGCGGTGGAGACGGGGGTGTCGGCCGGTGGCGGTGCGCTCAAGCCGTCCGAGGGTGCCGTGCGGTCCACGCGGTGCCGGCCGGACAGCGCCGGCTCCGGTTCGCGCCCGGCATCCTCCTCGACCAGTTCCTCGGCCAGCTCCACCAGCGCGTGAGTGTGCCCTGCGTGCAGGTCGTGCCGTGGCCGCCGCAGCCGCCGGACCACGTACCGATTGACCAGCGGCCAGAGCACCAGCAACGCGATGATGACGTAGACGGTGATCGAGAACGCGGTGTTGAACAGGCCACTGATCTCGCCGTCGCTGATCTGCAGAGCGCGGCGCAGCTGCACCTCGGCGCGCGGTCCGAGAATGACGCCGATGATGGCCGGCACGACCGGCAGGCCGTAGCGGCGCATGAGGAAGCCCAGTACGCCCATGGCGAACAACACCATGAGGTCCACAGTGGAGCTATTGACGGCGTACGCGCCGAGACTCGCGAAGAACAGGATGCCCGCGTAGAGATAAGGCCGGGGAATGTAGAGCAGCTTCGCCCAGACGGGCGCGAGCGGAAGGTTGAGTACCAACAGGATCGCGTTGCCGATCAGCAGGCTGGCGAGCAGCCCCCAGACCAGTTCCGGCTCGTTTTCCAGCAGTAACGGGCCGGGCTGGATGCCGTACTGCTGGAACGCTGCCAACAACACCGCGGCGGTGGCCGTGACCGGCAGGCCGAGGGTGAGCAAGGGCACGAGGCCGCCAGCGGCGGACGCGTTGTTCGTGGCCTCCGGCCCGGCGACACCCTCGATCGCGCCGTGACCGAACTCCTCCGGACGCTTGGAGAGCTTCTTCTCGGTGACGTACGACAGGAACGTCGGCAGCTCGGCGCCGCCGGCGGGCAGCGTGCCGAACGGGAATCCGAGCGCGGTGCCGCGCAGCCACGGCTTCCACGACCGAGCCCAACCGTCCCGACCCATCCGGGCGGCTCCGGTCGGGATCACCTGGGCGGCCGAGCGGCGCAGATGCGCCGCGATCCATAGCGCCTCGCCGAGGGCGAACAACCCGACGGCCACCACGATGATGTCGATGCCATCGGCCAGCTGCGGTACGCCGAACGTCAACCGCTGCTGGCCGGTGACCTGGTCGATGCCGACGAGACCGATGGTGAGGCCGATCAGCAGGGAAGCGAACCCGCGGATCCTGGACGCCCCGAGCACCGACGTCACGGCTACGAAGGCGAGCACCATGACGGCGAAGTAGTCGGGCGCCCCGAGCTGGACCGCCAACCGCACGATGGTGGGCGCCAGCAGGGCCACGAGGATGGTCGCGATGGTCCCGGCCACGAAGGACCCGATTGCCGCGGTGGCGAGGGCCTGCGCGGCACGGCCGGACTTGGCCATCTTGTTGCCTTCGATGGCGGTGACCACGGAGGCGCTTTCCCCCGGCGTGTTCAGCAGGATCGACGTCGTCGAGCCGCCGTACATGCCGCCGTAATAGATGCCGGCGAACATGATGAACGCCGGGAGCGGGTCGTCGATGCCGTAGGTGATCGGCAGCAGCAGGGCGATGGCCATGGCGGGTCCAATGCCCGGCAGAACGCCGACCGCGGTGCCCAGCAGCACGCCCACGAACGCGTACAGCAGGTTGGTGGGCGTCAGGGCGTGGCCGAAGCCTTCGAGCAGCGAGGTCAGGCCTTCCATCACAGGATCCCCTTCAGGAGTCCCACGGGGAGGTTGATGCCCAGTCCCACCACGAACAGGTACCAGGTGCTCACCGACAGCGCGACGGCGATGAGCGCGTCCCGGATGTATCGCCGGCTGCCCAGAGCGTAAGCGCACCCGAAGAACAGGACGGCCCCGGAGATCGGCCAGCCGACCCGCTCGATCAGCACGACGTTGGCGAGGAATGCCCCGGCGATGATCAGCACGGCGCGCCAGTCGGCACGGTGCGACAGGTCGACGTCCTCACCGCCCTCCGGCTCCCCGCGACCGCCCCGCAGCACGTCGATGGCGAGGAGCACCGCGACGACCAGCAGGAGCACCCCTACCACCGTCGGCACCGCGCGGGGCCCAACCGGGCCTCGCTGTCCCAGGCCGATGGTCATCTGCGCCGTGTCGAACAGCACCAACGCGCCCAGCGCGAGGAGGAACAGGGCCACCACCAGTTCGGAGCGGCCCTGCCCCCGCTTGGCGACGGACGATGTCACGTCGTTAGCCCCAGCTCGGTGAGTACACCGGCGACCCGCTGGTCCTCGCTCTTGAGGAACGAGCCGAACTCGTCGCCGGTCTGGAACGCGTCGGTCCAGCCCTTGTCGGCCAGCGCTGCCTTCCACTGCTGTGAGTCATGCATCTTGGTCAGCAGGCCGATCAGCTCCTGCTTCCGCTTGTCGGACAGGCCGCCGGCCGCCACCATCCCGCGCCAGTTGGTGAACACCAGGTCGACGCCGTGCTCCTTGAGAGTCTTCGCGTCCACACCGGAGACCGGCTGCTCGCTGGTCACCGCGAGGATCTTCACCTCGCCGGCCTTGGCCTGCTCGGCCACCTCGCCCACGCCGGTGGCCGCGAAGGCGACCTTCTTACCCAGAACGCCGGCGAGCAGTTCGCCGCCGCCGTCGTAGCTGATGTAGTTGACGTCCTTCGGCGTGACGCCGACCGCCTTGGCCAGCAACATCGGGGTGAGGTGGTCGGGACCGCCCGGCGCCGACGCACCGCCCACGGGCACCTTGCCCGGGTCGGCCTTCCACGCTGTCACCAGCTCCTGCAGGGTGTTGTACGGCGATCCCTTCGGCACCACGATCGCCTCCGCCTCCGCGATGAGCCGAGCGATCGGCGTGGTGTCGTTGAGGGTCGCCTGGCTCTTGTTGGTGTACACCGAACCGACGACGCCGAGCCCCATCTGCATCAGCAGCGACTCGTTCCCCTTCTCGTTGACCAGCCGCTGCAGGCCCACGACGCCACCGGCGCCCGCCTGGTTGAACACCTCGATGTTGCGCGCCAGCCCGGCGTCCTCCATCGCCTTGGCGGCGGTACGCGCGGTGGTGTCGTACCCGCTGCCGGGGCTGTTCGGCACCAGGATGCGCATACCCGTGATCGGCTTGGCGTCGCCGCCCACGTCCTGCTCGGTGTCCCGGCTTGCCCCGCACGCCGCCACCGTGAGCGAAAGCGCCAGCAACGCCGTCGCGCCCACGGTCCGGCGCAGTTGTCGTGTCCGCATCCTTGCCCTCCAAGATCAACCTGTCTGCCAGGCATCCAGCAGTGCGATGATGCGGAAAGGATGTGACCCGTGTCACTGTTACGAGCGCAAAGACCATTCTGGTCCTTGTGTTCCCAGGCAGGAACCAGGAGATGTCCACGATGCTTCCGCGGCTGACGCTGGCCGGGCAGCTGCTCGCGCTGCAGGTCGGCATCGTCTGCGTCGTGCTCGTCGGGGTGGTCGCCGTGTCGCTGGCCCAGTCGTACGCCCGCTTCGGCGAGACCGAGGGCCGGCGGGCCCGCTCCGTCGCCGAGACGGTCTCAGCGAACGCCGCCGTGCGGGAGGGTCTCGAGGCCCGGCTGGCGGTCCGGCGCGGACGGCCAGCCGACCAGGTCAGCGACTTCACCAACTCGATCCGCATCACCGCCGAGAACGCCCGCGGCACGTCCGTCTCCTCCTCGGTCATCGTGCTCGACGCGGACCGTGTCGTCCTCGCCTCTGCCGATCCCGACCAGCTGTCCACCCGGCTGGACCTGCCCGGCAGCCCGCTCGTAACTCGTCGAGGATGGATCGGCGAGTTGGACCTCGGCGGCCGGCGCGCGGTGGTGGCTCAGGTACCGGTCTTCGGCGACATCAGCCAGGACAACGCACCGTACGTGAGGCTAAGCGACGTGCTGGGCGTTGTGGCCGTCGTCCAGGAACGCCCGTCACTGCTGGAGAACCTCGAGCTGGCGGTGCCCAATCTGCTGACCTACCTGGGGATCGCAAGCGCGCTCGGCGTGCTGGGCTCGCTGATGCTCGCTCGCCGGGTGAAGCGGCAGACCCTCGGGATGGAGCCACGCGAGATCACCGCGTTGGTGGAGCATCGCGAGGCGATGCTGCACGGAATCAAAGAGGGCGTCATCGCGGTGGACCAGCAGAATCGGGTGACTCTTGTCAACGACAGCGCCGCCGAGCTGCTGCGGCTGCCGGCGGACACGGTCGGCCGGACCCTGGCAGAGTTGGGCATGGACCCCGCCCTGGAGGGGGTGCTTACCGGGCGCGAGGAGGGCCACGACCTTCCGGTTCCGGCGGGCGACCGCGTCCTGATCCTCAACCGCATGCCGATCCGCAGCCGCGGGCGTCAGGTGGGATCGATCACCACGCTACGCGACCGCACCGAGCTGATCTCCTTGGAGCGGGAGCTCGACGCGGTGCAGCAGATTACGGACACTCTGCGTGCGCAGGCCCACGAGTTCAGCAACCGCGTGCACACCATCTCCGGCCTGATCGAGTTGGGCGAGTACGACGAGGTGACCAGGTACGTGCACCGCGTGACGGCGAGCGATGCCGACCTGACCGACACGGTGCGATCTCGGATCTCCGATCCCGCCGTCGCGGCGTTGCTGGTGGCCAAGGCTAGCCAGGCGGCCGAGCTCGGGATGAAGCTGCGGATCACGCCAACATCGTTGATGGAGCAGGTGGACGAGAGCCTGTCGTCGGACGTCGCGACAGTGCTGGGCAATCTGGTAGACAACTCCCTGGACGCGCTGGCTCCGGGCCCCGGCTGGGTGGAGGTCGAGGTACGCCACGACGGTGGAGACGTCGTCGTCACCGTGCGCGACTCGGGGCCCGGAGTGTCACCGGAGGCGGCAGCGCACGTGTTCCGCCGGGGCTTCTCCACGAAGGTCTCGGCGCTCGGTGGCCAGCGTGGCATCGGGTTGGCTTTGGTGCGCCTGCTCTGCGTGCGGCGCGGAGGCGACGTCCGCCTCGACAACGGCGGCAAGGTATTCGTAGCGCGCCTGCCCGCAGGGGAGCAGGTGGCCCGGTGATCCGCGTCCTGGTCGTCGACGATGACTTCATGGTGGCCCGGGTACACAGTGGCTTCGTCGAGCGCACTCCGGGGTTCGCCGTGGTCGCAACGGTGCACACCGGCGCCGATGCGCTCGCCGCCGTGGAGCGGCTTCGCCCCGACCTGGTGCTCCTCGACCTCTACCTGCCCGACATGCCGGGCTTCGCTGTCCTGCAGCGGCTACGCAGCGGCGCGGAGGACGACGTCGACGTCATCGTGATCTCCGCCGCTCGCGATGTGGAGTCGGTCAAGCGGGCCCTGCACGGTGGCGTCGTCCACTACCTCACCAAGCCTTTCGGGTACCAGGACCTGCGGGACCGCCTGGCGATGTATGCCGAGCGGCGCCGGCAGCTGGCCGCGCTCGCTGGGGGCGCCCGCAGCGACAACCCGCAAGAGCAAATTGATCGGGTGTTCACGCCGTCCCCCGTCCCGCGCCGCACCGACAGCCTGCCGAAGGGGCTGACCGCCCACACCGCCGAGCTGGTCCGGGCGGCGCTGCGCGCTGCCGGCGACGGCGGTCTGTCGGCGGCCGAGTGCGCGGAGCGGACCGGGCTGTCGCGGGTCAGCGCGCGCCGCTACCTCGACCACATGGTCCAGACCGGAGCGGCACGGGTCAGCTCGCGCTATGGCACGCCCGGGCGGCCGGAGCATCGGTTCGAGTGGGCCGGATGACTACGACGGGGCGACAGGCCGGGCGGGTGGTCATGCCCTGCCTTCATCGCCAGAAGACCGCGACCGCCGCGTTGACGAGGGCGAGCCCGCCGATCGACAGGAACAGTGGACGGGTGACGGCCTTCTCGGCCCGTTCCCTGGTGGTGGCCACCCCGAACAGCGCGCCGATGCCCAGCGCGATGACCAGCTTCACGCCCAGCTTGACGTAGTCGAGGTCAACCCCGCTGGGGAACGGGATGGCGAGCAGGAGGCCGGTGCCGATCATCGTGCCGAGGCCCGTGCGCATGATGACGTTCACCCGCAGCTTGCCGGTGAGGTACTGGGCGACCCACGCACCAAACAGCAGCGCGAAGGCCACCAGGTGCAGATACCGCAGCAGCAGTCGAAGAAACTCCACGCATACCTCCCGAGCGGTGCACAACCGGAGGGATTCCCTCCGGATATCAACGCTACCTATCCACATGGAGGGCTGCAAACGGGCCGTGCCCCGGGCTCAGCTCGTCCGGCGGTTACGTACGTCGTCAAGGCTCAGGCCCGGCGCCGTACCGTGGGAATGCTCGGCACGCAGGCCGTCGAGCATGATGTCCAGCTGGCGGTGTGCCACTGCGTCGTCGAACTGCCTGGAAAAAGCACCCGGCAGCGGGCGCGCCAGCCGGATCACCATCAGCCCGACGTCGCCGAGGCCGACATCGGTACGCAGCTGTCCGCTCCGCCACGCCGACTGCACGATCGCGTCGAACAGCGACGCCAGATCGTCGCGTGCCTGCCTCAGCTCGCCGTCGTGCTCGATGTCAAGCTGTCCGTCCAGCACCGGCATCACCGCAGCGATGCGCAGATCGAGCGCCCTATGCAAGTACCGCCGCAGCGCCTGGAAGGCGTCGCGCTCCTCGGCCATTGCGGCCCGCGCCTCGGCTGCCACCTGTACCAGTACGTAGAGCGCGACCGCCCGCGTCAGCGCCACCCGGTCCGGGAAACGGCGGTACAGCGTGGCGATGCCAACCCCGGCCCGCTGGGCGATGTTCTCCAGCGGGACGTCGACACCCTGCTCAACGAACACCTCCCGAGCTGCGTTGAGCAGCCGTTCCCGGTTCCGCCGCGCGTCGATACGCATCGGGCAATAATGAACCACACGCACGTACGCACCGTCCGCGACCTCTCGGTGACCAACAGCTATCCTCCCCGGCGATCAGCCCGCCGCCGAGTGAAGAGCCGGTCGTCGCGGTCGAGCTGGCCGGGAGCTCCGACGTTCTTCGACCGGACGTGTCGAATTCGACGACGTCCCTTCGTCGGAGGAACAGGACCCACCCACGTCGCACAACGACAAGCAACCTCGGCCAAGGAGACAGTTATGGAGCTCAGCATCCACACCTTCGTCAGCCTCGACGGCGTTATGCAGGGCCCGGGCGGGGCCGAGGAGGACCCTAGCAACGGCTTCCAGCGCGGGGGCTGGCTCGTTCCCCACAGCTCGTCCGGCCAACTCGACCCCGTCGACGGATGGTTCCGGCAGGCCGACGCGATCCTCCTGGGGCGCACCACCTTCGAGATGATGCGCACCTATTGGTCACAGGTGACCGATCCCGACAACCTCGTGGCCACCGCCCTCAACACGTGGCAGAAGTACGTGGTCAGCAACACCCTCTCCGACGCGGACGCGGCCTGGGGCAACACCACGGTGCTGCGCGGCGACGCCGTCGAGCAGGTACGCCGGCTCAAGGAGCAGCCGGGCGGTGAGCTCCAGGTGCACGGCAGCTGGCAGCTGGTGCGCACGCTGCACGACGCCGGGCTCGTCGACATCTACCGGTTGCTGCAGTTCCCCGTCGTTGTCGGTGACGGCAAGCGCCTGTTCGCCGACGGCGCTACACCGGCGACCTACCGGATCACCGACTCGCAGGTGCTCAGCGGCGGTGCCGGCGCGGTCTCGCTCACGCTGCGGCAGACCGAGTTCGGCACTACGGGCGGCGGTGAATTCGTGGTGCGCGACGGCAAGGAGGCCATCGCGTAGCACGGCGAGCCGGCGGGGCCGTCGCCCCGCCGGCGAGTACCGAGTTTGGGTTACTGCGCGACCTCGGCTGCTGCCGCTTCGTCGGCCGCCGGCCCGGGCGCGACGACGGTTCGTCGTCTCGAAGCGGTCCGCGGGCGCCGCTCGAGCTCGCGGTCCAGGGTGATTGCCGCGTCGATGAGGGCCAGGTGAGTGAACGCCTGGGGGAAGTTGCCGATCTGCTCGCCGGTGAGCGCGATCTCCTCCGAGTACAGGCCCAGGTGGTTGGCGTACGTGAGCATCTTCTCGAACGTGACCCGGGCCTTGTCGATCTGACCGGCGCGGGCCAGCGAGTTGACATAGTCGAACGTGCAGAGCGAGAACGTCCCTTCGGAGCCGCGCAGGCCGTCCGGCGACGCCTCAGGGTCGTAGCGGTAGACGAGGCTGTCGGTCACCAGTTCGGCGTCCACCGCCTGCAGGGTCGAGATCCACATTGGATCGTTCGGCGTGATGAAGCCGACCGTGGACATCCGCAGCAGGGACGAGTCGAGGACGTCTGCGTCGTAGTGCTGCCGGAACGCCTGGCGCGTCGGACTCCACCCGCGATGCATGATCTGGTCATAGATGGCATCCCGTTCTCGGCGCCAGCGCTCGAGCGGAGCCGGGCGCCCGTGGGCGGTCGCGAGCCGGATACCCCGATCCAGTGCGACCCAGTTCATCAACCGGCCGTACGTGAAGTTCAGCCGGCCGCCGCGGGTCTCCCAGATGCCCTCCTCCGGCTGGTCCCAGTTCTCGGCGACCCAGTCGAGCAACTCCCAGATTTTCAGCCAGCCCTCGTGGCCGGCCGTGATTCCGCGCTGGTCGGCGAAGTAGATGCTGTCGATCGCCTCGCCGTAGATGTCGAGTTGCAGCTGATCGGCGGCACCATTGCCGACGTGGACCGGCGCCGATCCCCGGTAGCCCTCCCAGTGGTCGAGAATCTCCTCGGTCAGGTCGCTGGACCCGTCCACCCTGTACATGATCTTCAGCGGGCCGGTGCCGTTCTTGTCGATCTGTTCGCCGACCCGGTCTCGCAGCCAGCCCCCGAGCGCTGCCGCCTCCTCGGTGAAGCCCATGCCGAGCAGGGCGTACACGGAGAAGGAGGCGTCCCGGACCCACGTGTAGCGGTAGTCCCAATTCCGTTCGCCTCCGATCTGCTCGGGCAGCGCGGCGGTCGGCGCCGCCACGAGGCCGCCGGTCGGCGCAAACGTCATCAGCTTGAGCGTGATGGCCGAACGGTTCAGAGCCTCCCGCCAGCGTCCCGCGTAGGTCGACTGCCCGAGCCAGGACTCCCAGAAGTCCACCGTGTCGTTGAGCAGTCGCCACGCCTCGGCAACCCGGACCTCACGCGGCGGCCCCGCGGTGCCCGTCTCCAGCACCACGCCGCGCATCTGGCCCGCCGAAAGTGGGAACTCGGCGTGGACGTCCCCGGCCACGTCCACCTGGCCGCGGGTCAGCCGCTCGTCGTCCGGCTCGCGGATGAGGCTGACCGTCATGGCTGTACGGCTGCCCTGGAAGACAGCTCCTGCCTCGGTCATGTGCGTCTCGAACGACTCGCGTCCGTAGTCGAAACGGGGTGCGATGTCCGCTACAAACGTCATCTGGCCCCGGACGCACCGGACCACGCGGACGAGCCGATGGCTGTTCGAGGCGACCTTGCCCCCGGTGACGGGCATGAAGTCGACGATTTCACCGACGCCGGCCTCGGTCATGAACCGGGTGACCAGCACGGCAGTGTCTGGAAAGTACAGTTGCTTGCTGGTGAAGACGTCGATGGCAGGACGGATCCGGAAGTGACCGCCGCGGCGGTGGTCCAGCAACGATCCGAAGACGCTGGGCGAGTCGAACCGGGGTGCGCAGAACCAGTCGATGGATCCGTCGGTGGCGACCAGCGCTGCCGTCTGGAGGTCACCGATCAGGCCATGGTCGGCGATGAGCGGATAGTCGGGCATGGGATCGGGCCTCCCTCGGTACGCGGCTGTTCGGTACGACGGCGCCGCTGCTTCGAACATACGACGACCACGGGGCGCCACACCTCATGCACCGCGGATGATGTCCCAACGAGGTCGACGCAGGTCGGAGCTGCTCCAGGCGCCAGGAGTCAGGGCCGCTCGCGCACCCGGGCGCCGGGATCCGGCGTCGAAGCGGAGGACGCCGGATCCGCGGCACCGGATCGTGCCGTCGATGCAGTCCAGTCCGCGCCGGCCTGCGCGCGGTAGGCGGCGACCGCTTCGTCCAGGGTTGGGAAGTAGTGAGCTTCGTCGATCATGCGGGCCATCCGGTAGCGCTCGATCTTCGTACGTACCGGAGTCTTCAATTCGGCCAGCACGAGTGAGATCCCACGGGCGTCGAGGTATTCGTCGAGATCCTCCAGCGTCTCCGCGGCGGTGGTGTCGATGTCGGTGATCGGCTCGGCTGCGATCACGATCCACCGTGGCGGCGGATCGGTACGGGCCAGGTCCCGGATCTGTTCGCGGAACACCCGCGCGTTGGCGAAGATCAAGGGCGCGTCGAAGCGGAACATCACCAGCCCCGGCAGGAGCTCGGCGTCCGGGTACGTCCGCAGGTCGTGGTAGCCCTGTACGCCTGGCATGCGGCCGAGCACCGCCTGGTACGGCCACCACACCCGGCGGAAAACGTTGAGCACCGACAAGGCGACGGCGATGGCGATACCCGGCAGGACGCCGAACAGCGCTACGCCCAGGAAGGCCGCAATCGATACGACGAACTCCGTCCGCCGCCACCGCCACAGTCGCACGGTGCCGGGAATGTCGGCCAATGACAGCGACGCCGCGATCACCACCGCGGCGAGCGCGGGCTGCGGCAGATCCCGCAGAAGCCCTGGCGCCAGGAGGAGCATGAGCGTGATGACGATGGCCCCCACCACGCCGGTCAGCTGGCTGCGGGCGCCGGATTGCTGGGCAACCGCGGTCCTGGAGCCGCTGGTGCTGACCGGAAACCCCTGGAACAGGGAGGCGGCGATGTTGGCCGCGCCGATGCCGATCATCTCCTGATTGCCCCGCACCTCCTGACCGGTCCGGGCGGCGAACGACGACGCGGTCGAAATCGTATCGGTCAACGACACCAACGTGATCCCCAGCGCCCCCACCAAGAGCAGCGCGCTCTGCGACCACGACGCGTGGGGCAGAGTCAGCGGAGGAAAGCCCTGCGGAAGCGCCCCCACCAGGTCGACACCGCGCGCACCGAGATCCAGCACCCACGTAGCCGCGATCGCGGCGACGACGGCGATCAGGATGGCGGGCACCTTGGGTAGCCAGTGCTGCAGGACCAGGATCAAGGCCAAGCTGAACAAGCCGACCCCGATCGCCGCCGGCACGGCTTCCCCGCCGATCAACCCACGGACAAACGCGGCGGCCTCGGAGAGCAGGCCATGCGCGTCGACGGAGAAACCGCACAGCTTCGCCAGCTGCCCCACGAGGATGGTGAGGGCGAGCCCGTTCATGTAACCGATCTGCGTCGGCTTGGACAGCAGGTCGGCGATGAAGCCGAACTTCGCGATGCCGGCGACCGTCATGATCGCGCCGACCATGAGAGCGAGCATCGACGCCAGCCCTACCGCCACCGCTGGATCGCCCCCGGAGCCGACGATCGGAATGATGACGGCGGCGATCATCGGACCCAATGATGAGTCCGGTCCGAGGACCAGAATGCGCGACGGCCCGAAGACGGCGTAACCCAACAGGCAGAAGACCGTCGTGTAGAGGCCGGTGATCGGCGGCAGGCCGGCGAGTTCGGCGTACGCCATGCCCTGCGGTACGAGCAGGGTCGACAGGACCAGACCGGCGACGAGGTCCTTGGGGAGCCAGCTCCGCCGGTATGTCGACACCAGCCGGAGCCCCGGGATCCAGCGACCCACCGAGTCGGCGAGCGTGGGTACCGCCGCGCTAGTCACGGCTCGCTCCGGGAGATGCGGTGCCGTCGTCTGGCCGACATGCGGTCATGATTCCCCGCAGCCGGGCGGCACGGGATCCTCCGGTACGGACGAGCCCAGCTTCCTGAGCCGGCTCCACCTGTCGACTCATGCGTGGCTCGACGGCCGCGCTCCGGGCCGGCACCCGGAGCCGACCGACCGATGTTCTATGAGGTGGACGTGGGGGGTGTCTCGCCGGCCGGCCGGGCGGTCTGGTCGCCGCCGTGCAGCGCCTCCTGGAGCTCGGCCTCGGTCTCCTTGGACAGCGACGACTTGAGCACCGTTCCGCCGTAGCGGCTGAGGGCGTCGATCGCCTTGTCCGGTGTCACCTTTTCAACGACCAGAAAGAGCGCCGACGTGCCGGGCTGAAGCATGTAGCGAACCTGCGACTGGAACTCCTTGTCGATCGCACCCTTGCTCAGCTTGCCCATCAGGGCCCCGAGACCCGCGCCGACGGCCATGCCGAAGAACGGGACGAAGAAGAGCATGCCGAACAGGAAACCCCAGAACATGCCCCAGGTCGCGCCGCCACCCACCGCGTGATGGTTGGTGGTGACGTGGAACTCTCCGTCCTTGTCGCGGATGATGACGGCGATCGCATCGGGCTGGATGATCATGTCCTTGGCCAGCTGATTCGCCTCCAGCGACGCGGCCGTCGCGGTGGTCTCGTCGGGGTAGCCGATGGCCACGAGTGTTGCCATGATCTGTACGCATCCCTTCCGTCGTGAACCGGCCCGCCGCGCGGCGGACTACGCTTGCCCGGCGTCGCCACAGCCGGATTGGGTCGCCGGCGCCGTGTCAACTGAGTCACGCCGTGCGGTCCCCAGTCGTCATTCCCGGCGAATGAAGCGTCGCCGCCGGCGAGGTGGCGCCCTCGGCCTCAGACGTCGCTGCCGCCGCCGTCGGGCGGCCGAAATCCGCTTCATCCGCGCCGGATGAGGCACCGGACGGCGTTCATCGATGAAGCTCGCCGGAAGACCTGCCACGGGCGCCGCGACCATGCGGAGGCCGCCGTGAGCGGGTGTACCAGCCGGCGAGCCCACTGCCGCGCGCCCGGCACTGACCTCTCGATCTACGCAGTCGTCAAGTGCGGGGATCGCTCGGCGCCGTACCTCATTCCCGCCGGATGAGCGGCCACGTCGGACCGCGCCAGCGGGCCAGCCAGGAGATCTCGGACTGCTCCCGGGCACGGCTGCCGAGCGCGCCGACACGCCATCCCGCCGGGATGAGGTGATCTTCGAACGCCCGGCGGACCGTCGGCACCGAGCCAATGCTCGCCGATGTCCGTGAGTGACAGAACGGTGAACAGGAGGACCGCATTGTCAACGTCAACACGCCAAGGTGCCGCCCCTAGCACTCCGCTGCGGCATCCGGCCGAGATCCCATTCTTCGTCTTCATGGTGGTGCTCAACGTCCTGATCATCGCCGCGATCCTGCAGGCTGCCGTGGTGCTGCCGTTCCTGCCCGATCGGCTTCACGACTCCGGCTGGGCGGTGGCCGTACGCTCGGCCCTCATCGCCCTCCTGCTGCTGGTCCCCGCCCTGATCGTCATCCGCGAGACGCAGCGGGCGTCGACGCGCGGCACCGCGGTCGAGCTGTCACCCCGTCAGTACAGCGAGCTGTACCGGACGGCGGACGACTTCGCGCAGCGGCTACACCTTCACCGCCGTCCGCAGATCTACCTGGCCAATGGCAACGGCGCGCTGAACGCGTTCGCGGCGCAGGCGACGGGGCACGACTACGTCGTGCTCTCGAACGAACTGTTCACGAATCTCTACCACAACAATCGCGAAGGCCTGCAGTTCATCCTGGGGCATGAGCTCGGCCACATCCGGCTGCACCACGTGTCGCTGTGGTACCAGATCGCGGTGGCATACTCCCAGCGGATCCCGCTGCTCGGGCCGGCGCTGTCCCGGCTGCGCGAGTACTCCTGCGATCGGCACGGGGCCCACCTGTCCCCGCTCGGGGCCACCGGCCTGGTGCTGCTGGCATCGGGTCGACACACGGAGAACAACGTCGATGTGGACGAGCTCGTGCGTCAGGGCGAGGCGCTCAAGGGTTTCTGGGTCGGTCTGTCACAGCTGCCGAGATCCCATCCGTTCACGGTACGGCGCCTGGAGCGCTTGTACCGGCTCGGCTTGTTCCACGCCCGCATCCGCCAGACGGAGTCCGAAACCTCCGCCTGACGAGGTCTAGGGAGATGCATACGACCGATAGCCGAGGCGAATGAAAGGTGGCAATCGCTATGTCGAGTTACACCACTCGCCGCGGACCGACGGCCTGGGTGGGTTTCGTCGTGTTCGGCGGCATCATGTTGCTGATGATGGGCGGAGTCCAGGCAATAGAGGGTTTCGTCGCCATCCTCAGGGACGACTACTACCTCGTCAGCCGCAACGGTCTGTTGATCAACCTGGACTACACGACCTGGGGCTGGATCCACCTGATCATCGGCCTCATCGCGGTCGCCGCCGGAATCGGCGTCCTCGCCGGCCAGATGTGGGCCCGTGTGACCGGCATAGTGATCGCGGTGATCAGCGCCCTGGCCAATCTCGCATTCATGTCGGCTTACCCGATCTGGGCCACGATCGTCATCGCCGCCGACGTTCTCGTGATCTACGCGCTGGCGGTGCATGGCGGGGAGGTCAAGTCCGCCTGACGCACCGCACCGCCGGGGCCGGTCCGCGTCGCGGTGCCGGCCCCGACGAAGTCATGCAGTCGCGGGTACGACTCTCCCAGGGCCGGGGACGACATGCGCTGTGCCGCTCAGGACGGCTGGCTGCCGGGCACGCGAGCCAGATCAGGGGGCGCCTCCGAATGTCTCATAGAGGACGCTGCGTTCCTCGTCGGTGAGGTTCGTGGCGATGAGCTTGCTGTTCAAGCCGTGGAAGCGCTCGCCCAGCCTGTCGAGGTCCCCCGCCTCCGTGACGGCGAAGAGCGCAGAGGTGCCCTCGGTGATCTGGGTGCGAATCGTCTCCAGTTGCTTCTTGGTGATCCCGGAATCCTCCGTCGCCTTGCTGATCGCACCGATGGCGGCGCCCGCGACGCCACCGACGATGGGCACTAGGAACAACGAGCCGATCAGAAGGCCCCAGAGCGCACCCCAACCAGCCCCGCGCCCGGTTTCCTCGTGCCCGTGCTTCATGTCGGGCCGTGACGCGCCCAGCGGCCAAGAGACGACCGCATGATCATCAATCTTGACTAGCCCATCCGCCTGCGCGCCCTTGAGGATCGCGGCAGCCCGGTCTGCGCCTTCCGGATCGTCGAACTTCCATACGGTGAAGGTGGTCATGAGAGGCTCCTGTTGAGATCGAGACGTCGGGGTCGCCTGGGAACCCATCGCTCTTCGGAAGTCATCGTGCCTGTTCAGTGCCCATCGAGTCCTCATCCCTGGCGGGGGATGTCGCACCATGCCTGCGCTCGTGCCGCCCGACGCGGGCTTCGGCTACCACGCGCGGGAACAGGCCTCGGCGACCGCTACGGCAGCGCCGGATGGAAATCGCCGAGCAGGTCCGCGCCCTTCTGGATCACGCCATAGCTGGACTCCGGCACCGGTTGCCAAGCCCCCTTGAGTTCGCCGAGCGGCTCGGAAACCACGATGCGAGTCTCGTCGGAGAGTCGGCGGAAGTTCTCGTTCTCCGGGTAGAGGGCACGCAGTGCGCTGACGGCCGTACTGAAGAACAGCGACCGGCTGTTTTGCTCGCTGGAGTAACGGAAGGCCCAAACCCGGTCCCCATCGGTCGTGGCCACGGTCATCTGGATCGGATCCCGGACGCCGTGTGCACGGCCGATCGACTCGACGAAGCCGACCATCCGTTCGACGGCCGCGACCGGCTCGGTCGCCAGGCCAAAGGTCAATGCGAGGTAGAACATCACCTCGGAGTCGGTGGAACCGTCCACCGACGGGTACAGCGTGGGATCGATCGCGAACGTCAGCTCCCGCTTGACCGCCGGAAAGTCGCGGATCGCCCCATTGTGTACCCACAGCCACTGCCCGTAGCGGAACGGGTGGCAGTTGGTCTGCTGCACGGGCGTCCCGGTGCTCGCGCGGATGTGCGCCACGAACAGCGGCGAGCTCGTGGAACGGGCCAGCTCGCGCAGGTTCAAGTCGCCCCAGGCCGGCCCCACCCCACGGAACAGCGTCGGCACCGGTGGGCCGTCGGCCGCGTACCAACCCACGCCGAAACCGTCACCGTTGGTCGTTTCCATCCCGAGCCGCGAGTGCAGGCTCTGATCGATCAGGGAGTGGCGCGGCTTGTACAGCAGTTCCTCGAGGAGGATGGGCGAACCCGAGTAGGCCAGCCAGCGGCACATCGTGGGCTCCCTCGATCGGCGAAGGTCCTGAGGTCATCGTGGTCCCTGCTCGTCGTCTATCTATCACCCCACACGGATGAGGCGGCTGTCGCCAAGCTCCGGATGAGAACGTGTCTAGGAAACTGGGTCAGGCCGGCTCCACCGCCAGCACATGGAATCCCCACGCGGGCAGGTCGACGTACAGGCCGGGACCGACGAGTTCGTCGCCGTCCCGGACGAAGATCCGGCCGTCGATCAGATCGGTCAGCCGCCACTGCCGGCCTCCGGTCGAAGGCCACGGCAGCGGAAGGCGAGCCTGGGAACTGTGGTTGGCCAGGTTCACCGCGACGACATGATGCGGTATCTCGTCGTGCCAAGCCCAGGCCAGCACGTCGTGGTGAGTGGGGTTGTCTGGCCAGCCGCGACAGTCGAGCATGGTCCAGTCGCCACGCCGCATGCCCGCGGCGGCGAAAAGAAGCTGGCGGTAGAACAGCCGCAGATTGTCGTCGACCGGCTCGTCGGGGCGCCGGGACAGGAACACCGGGAGCTGCTGCCGGCGCCCCTCGAACTGCCCGTCGTGCCAGAGCGTCGCCCCGGGGACCGTGGCTACCGTGACGGCCGCGGCGCGATCCCGGCCATCACGGAACGTGCTGGCGGCGCGCGGTTCATCGTGGTTCTCGATGAAGCGGACCAACCGGTCCTGGTAGTCCCGACCGGCGCCGAGGTGCTTGCGGACCGCGTCGGCATCCTCCCGGGCGAGGCGGTCGTAGAGCCGCTTGTCGTAGCAGAAGTCGAAGCCCTGTTGCTGCAGCGTCCATTCCATGTCCCAGTACGCCTCCGCGAGGAGGACCACGTCCGGGTGGCCCTGGCGCAGGCGCCCGATCACGGAAGGCCAGAACTCCTCGGCCGGCACCGGGCCGGCATGAGCGGCCCACGTACGGGCGAACACTTCGTTGGTGAGCAGCATCGCCATGTCGCAACGCACGCCGTCGCACTGCTCCGCGATGGTGCCGAGCACATCGACGGTGGCCGAGCGCATCCCGTCGTCGAAGGCGTTGAGCTGCACGACATCGGGCCATGGCGGGAAGTACGGATCACGGCCATGCGCAAGGACCCGCCCGCCGATCTCGAACCATGCGGCCGGCGCCTGGTCGCGATCCGATGCGGAGCCCGTCACGAACCACTGCGGGTGGGCCGTCACGGCCGGGTGGTCGGGCGCGGTGTGGTTCGGCACGTAGTCCAGGATCAGGCGTACGCCACGCCGCGCGAGCTCAGCGCGGGCCGTGGCCAGGGCTGCCGGTCCGCCCAGGCGCTCATCGACGACATACCGCCGGACGCAGTACGGCGAGCCGGCAACGTCGGCGGGCTCCAGGTCCGGCAGCGCTGCCCGGAAGGCTCTCTGCAGGTTCTCGTCGGTCCGTGCGATGGCGAGGCCGGCGGGGCTGCGCTCCCACACCCCCATGAGCCACACCGCGTCCGCACCCGGCACCGCGATGTCGTCCCATACCTCGGCGGGTACATCGCCCAAGGTCGCCGCAGGGCCCAGCCGGCGGCGCACGTCGGACAGCCACGGCCAAGTGTCGATCTCGTAGATCACGGGTGCGGAGGGCCAGCCAGTCATCGTTCCTCCTGGGACACCGGGCGGTACACGCCTGCCATGCCGCCGTCGGAGATCGTCACCGTCTCATGCTGATCGCGGCGCCACGCTGGTCACGTCACCCCGGGCGAATGAGATGCCCGGCGGACAGCCCGGTTCGCCCACTCGCAGGTCCACGCCGGGGACGGCCCGGTCCGGCCATCTCATTCGCTCCGGATGGCGTACGGAAACGCGAGCACAACGACGATACGAGCAACAGGCAGGCGGAGACGGAGACGCCTGCGATGGGACCATGCTCGGCATTACCGTTCGCATGGTCGGGGCGGCGTTCCGGTGCGCGGGCCGCTCGGCAGCGAGGAGACAGACGTGGCGAAGCGACAGGTGCGTCGCCCACCGCGAAGGCGCGCTCGATGACCCGCGTCTTACCTCGCCGGCCCAGGTCGGCGCTTCGGCTCCGGGGCCGGGGCAACGGAGTCACCGCGGGTGCCGCGTACGACGCGGGACCGGCTGGGGCCGCCGCCCTGCCCCGCGGGGTGATCGTGCTGCTCGGCACTGCCGGTGCGGTCATCACCGTGGGCGGCCTGCGGGCGACCGCGGACATCATCGGTCCGGTGTTCCTCGCCCTGATGCTGACCGTCACGGTGAGCCCGCTCACGGCGTGGCTGCGACGTGTCGGCGCGCCCTCGTGGCTGGCGACGCTCGCCACGGTGACCACGGTCTATGTCGTGTTGTTCGCGCTCGGCGGGGCTTTGATCGTCTCGGTGGCGCGACTGATCGACCTGGTACCGACCTATCAGAGCCAGCTCGTCGCCTTGCGGGCGGATGTCGCGCAAGGCCTGCAAAGCGTCGGTATCGACGAGCAGCAGGTGCAGGACGTGGTGAACCGCGCCGATGCGAGCAAGATCGCGGGGACACTGCAGGCGCTCCTCGGAGCGGTGACCAGCGCGCTGTCGGGCACGATATTCCTGCTCGCCGTACTGCTGTTCATGTGCTTGGACGCCGCGTCCTTCCCGGCCCGGCTGCTGTCGACGGCCGCCCAGCGGCCGCAGGTGGTCGGGGCGCTGCGCTCCTTCGCCCAAGGCACTCGTCGCTACCTGCTGGTGTCGACCGTCTTCGGTCTGATCGTGGCGGTGGTGGACACCCTGGTCCTGTGGGCACTCGGTATCCCGCTGCCAGTTCTATGGGGGCTGCTCGCCTTCATCACCAACTACATACCGAACATCGGGTTCGTCATCGGGCTGGTGCCGCCGGCGCTTCTCGGGCTGCTGGAAGGCGGGCCGGAGCTGGCGGTGACCGTCATCGTCCTGTACAGCGTCGTCAACTTCGTCATCCAGTCGGTGATCCAACCCAAGATCGTCGGCGACGCGGTCGGGTTGTCGACGACGGTGTCCTTCCTCTCGCTGGTGTTCTGGGCGTGGGTACTCGGGCCCCTCGGAGCCTTGCTGGCCATTCCGCTGAGCCTGCTCGCCAAGGGGCTGCTGGTGGACATCGACCCGACGACACAGTGGATCAACGCGCTGGTGTCCGGTGGCTCGCCGCCCAAATCGGTCACCCCGCCGGACGCCCGCGATCACAACCGCCGCTCCGCATGGCGAACGTCGTAACAGAGATGCCGAAGTTGTCAGCTATCGAGGTTCGTCAGATGTAGCACCGCGGGCGCGAATGGTGGTCTGCAGTCGATCCTCGCCCGTTCTGTGACGGTGGTCTGGGCCGCTTCGGTGGTTATCCGGTCCGCCGGACGAAGGTGTGGCCACGGTCGGTAAGAAATCTGAGGTACGCACGGTAGTCCGCCCGCTCCGGTGCGGTACCGCAGTCCAGGCCGGGACCCATCCCGTCGTGGAAGTTGTTGTTGACGTGCGAACCGGTCAGGTAAACCGCCTGCCCGTCAGCGCCGTCGCCCGATCCGGTCACGAAATACCGAGGGTTCACCGTCGAGACCACCAGCGGCCCCGGGATCCTCTCGACCCGCGTGTCGCTGTCGGCCATTCCTGCTCCCGCTCTATTGCGCCGCCCGCGGCGATTTCTGACGTCGCAACTAATTGACGCTAGCACCCGACGGTCATAGGTTTGCCGCAGGCTTGCGGACCGTTCCCGCGGGCCGGCGCGAGAGCGGAGATCACATGATCCGCCAATCGTGTGCCATACCTGCCGGCCGAGGCGACCACCCCGCCGGCCGATCGCACCGTCCCCACACCCCGCACCGGCCGGCGAGCCGGCCAGCCGCGCGCTGATTCGGAGGCAGCCATGTCAGAGTGGGACGCCACCAGCTACGAGGCCAAGGACAACCTGCTCAGGGTGGTACGGCACGAGGCCGAGCGCTTCTTCGCGCTCGCCGAGCCGGCAACGTCCTGGGACGCTGCCACCGCCTGCCCGCAGTGGCAGGTCCGGGACATCGTCGGTCACCTCATCGACGTGACCGAGAGCTACTTCGTCGGTTTCGATGCCGCCCGTCGGGGCGAACAGGTGCCCGACGCGCTGGGCCTTCGGGTCATGCAGCGGCGCCTGGACGAGGGCGCGAAATCGCACCGGCCGCTCAGCCAGCAAGACGCCCTGGAGCGGCTGCGCGGCGACTTCATGAAGTTCATGGAGATGTGCGACGCGCTCGGCCCGGACGACTGGGGTGAGCTCGTGGTGACGCACAAGTACATGGGCCCGCTCCCCGCGTTCTTCTACCCGACGTTCCAGCTCATGGACTACGGCGTGCACTCGTGGGACATCCGCCAAGGCACCGGCCGCGCGCACGGGCTCAGCGGTGACGCGGCCGACCTACTTGTACCGTTCATGCTGATCGTCTGGCAGGCCACCGCCGACGTGCCGGCCGACGCCGCGCCGTGTGTGATCGGGGTGCATGTCGCCAGCGGGCACAACGCCGGCACCTGGCGGGTGGCCGCCGGCCCGTCCGGCGTCTCGTATGAGCCGGGTGCCGTGGACGATCTGCCGGCCGTCATCGAGTTCGACCCCGGCAGCTTCGTACTCACCGCGTTCGGCCGTAGCAACTCCGGCACGATCCGCGGCGACATCGCCGTCGCGGACCGGTTCCTCAACCTCTTCTTCCGTATCTAAGGTGCATCTTCGGAGGTTCGATGGCGAGCGAAGGACCAACAGGATATTCGTTAGGAAGCCCAACCGAAGGACCCACCGGATATCCGATCGGATACTGGCTCAAGCGGTTGGACCGCGCGATCGATGGCGCGTTGGACTCCCCGCTCGCCGCCGAGGGTCTCGCCCGCCGGCACTGGCAGACGATGAATTTTCTCCATGAGGGGCCGAGCGATACACCTGCGCTGGCCGAGGCGCTGCGGCCCTTCTGGGGGCAGGGTGCAATCACGCTGGATGAGGTCTTGAGCGACCTCGAGCGCCGGGCGCTGGTCGTCAACGACGGGGGGCGCTACGCGCTCACGGCCGCAGGGAAGGCCACTCGGGCCAAGATCGCCGAGCAGGTCGACGTCACCCGGCGCCGGCTCGTCGACGGCGTCACCCGGGAGGAGTACCTCGCGACCGTGGAGGTGCTGCAGCGCATGACCGCCAACCTGGAGGGCGCTCCCGCAGACTGACCCGCCCGACGGCTTGCATCGCCGTGCCCGGTGACACGGATCCCAGAACAGGGGCCAATTGGGCGGGTGGACCAAGGCAGGCACGAGATGATCGCGGAGTTCTCACACCCGTGGTCATCGGGCGGTCCCGTGCCTGCTGGTGCCATCGTGCATCCTGCAGCTCCTGTGGAACCTGCTCCAAGCGCTGGTTCCGGCGCGTAGCCTCAACCGGCGTACTCTCAACGGCAACGACGTCAGTCTGGGGCGAGTCGCAGCCCGACGCCTGTACCCGGGCGGATCGAGGTATCCGACATGATGTGGACGAGGCTCGGACACCACCGCACCTCTCACCGAATCGCGGCTGTTGACGACTTGACGTTCCCCGCGAGCACGCGTCATCGTCTCGAGAATCAGCATCCCCATCTCAGCGACGACGACGTTCGCTTGGTCGAGGCCGCAACCCGACAATGGTTCCGGCTCGTCGCCCGCCACCCCAAAGCGACGCGGTCGATGCCATCGGTGGTCGTGGACGATGAATGGCGCGAACTTGCCCGGCACGAACGCGACTACGCCGCATTCTGCGACGCCGCGTTCGGGCGCCCCCTGCCCCACCGGCCGGAGCCGGCGATGGCCGCTGACACGACCAACACCTCCCGAGTCCCCGGGCTGCTGGCCACGCTCGACTACGCCCGGCAGGACGAGGGTTGCGGCGCAGCATATCTGCCGTTGCTGTTCCGAGTGGATGAAGGTCTTCGCATCCGAGACGGTAACCGCTACCTGGCCGACTGCGGCGGCCGCGGCGAATGCTTCAAGGCTCCCGGCCTGATCTGCCTGCAACACCTCGCAGGGTCGGGCAGGCGGCCCGGTACACGCGGCATTCGCGATCCGTCCTTCTACGACGGTCTCCAGGGCTACGCCTGCCGCGCCTTCGGGGTCGGCGACATCGGCGGCGGGGACGGCAACTGAGACGGATGTCGGTTCCGCACGGTCCGGCGCGGGCACACGGCAGCGGCGCGGCCCTCGGGTGCCGCGCCGCCGTGCCGTTCCTTCTCAGGCGGCGATCTCGGTCAGTGACCGGTCGCGGGTGCGGACGCCCAGCCGGATTACTCCGGCCGCGACCAGGAGGAGCGCGACCATGGCGAACGCCGCCGGGCGTGCGCCCCAATGGGTGAGGATGGGCAGCACGACGAACGGTGTCGCCGCACCGCCGAGGTGTCCGACGCCATCGCCGATCGCGGACGCCGTTCCGCGCGCACGGGTCGGAAAGACTTCAGCGGTGTAGGTGTAGGCCGGGGTGGCCATGAACGCGATGCCGAACGACGAGAGCAGCGCTCCGGCGGTGGCCGCGGTCGTACCGAGGTTGAGGGCGATGAGCAGGAGCGAGGCGGCGAACACGAGGGTACCGACGACCACCATGGTGCGCCGCTCCATACGTTCGACAAGCAGCACGGCGGCAACGATGGACAGCAGCGGGGTGATCCTGGACAGCACGGTAACGAGTACGGCGTGGGAGGTGGAGATGCCGATGCCCTCCAGGATCAGCGGCAGGTAGCTGGCATAGCCGTACATGGCGATGTAGAAGATGAACCAGAAGCCGAGGACGATCAGCATGCGGCTGAGATAAGGCCTCTGGAACAGGGCACGGGCGGGCACCTTCTCGTCTTGCGGGCTGGCCTGGTGTGTCTGCTCTGCCGGCCGCGCGCCGACCGAGACGGCGCCGCCGGGGACGAGCCCGAGGCGGGACTCCATCCGCCGCACGATGCCGTCGGCCTCCGCCGACCGTCCCATCGTCATCAACCACCGGGGCGACTCCACCAGCGCGCTCTTGTTCACGAGCGGCACCACCAGAAGCACCAGACCACCGAACGCGAGCAGATAGCGCCATCCGGACGGCGACGAGGACAGGACCGGCAGGGAGCCGAGGCCGACCAGGATGAGCAGCACGGTTCCGACCAGGTACAGCCGGGACAGGTACGCGCCGCGCTGGCCCTTCGGCGCCAGTTCACCGATGTAGGACGAGCAGAGGGCGAGCACCGCTCCCATGCCGCAGCCGGTGAGGAAGCGGAAGAAGGTCAGCGACCACACGTCCCACGAGAACGCGGTGAGCACGCCGCCGACGCCGAGCGCGCTGATCGTCAGGGTCAGGCCTCGCTGGCGGCCGTACCGGTCGGCGATGTGGCCGAACGCGTACGCACCGACGCAGTAACCCACGAGATTCCAGGTCACCGGGTAACCGAGTTGCGCGCCGGCGAGGCCGAACTCGTTGCGCATGGACGGCAGCGTGATAGCCAGTACGGCGATGTCGTAGTTGGCGAAGAAGAAACACAGCATGAGGCCGAACCACGCAGCCCGGTTGAGACCGACTTTGGGCATGGCGTCGATGCGCGCGTCGACACCGCGGGCGGATATCCGGGTGCCTGCGGACGAGGTCGGTGGAAGCACGGAGGCGGAGGTATCAATGGGCGTATGGGACATTTCGGGCGTCCTTCGCTCGGGCGGATCGGATCGTGGCCGGCTCGGGGTGTCTCGCCGTTGAGTGCGCGGCGGGCGTCACGGTGATCGTGTGACTGGCCTCACCAGGGGTGGTGGGTGGAACGTAGGCCGGGCCGCCGCCTCCTGACCATCGCCGTTTCCCGCAGGTGTACGTGCGCGGAAACGCAACGTGTGGGATATGGCGCCGGCTCAGACGTGCAGCGCGCGGCCGCCCCACTCGCGACGTACGGCATGTGCCAGGTCGCGGACGATGTCGTCCCTTCCGACGTCGGCGCGTCGCCAGGCGATGCCCAGCAGGAACTCGAGGTTGTCGTCCCGTAGCGGCACCACGGCGAAGGCCGGGTCGTCGAAGACCCTGGCCGAGCCGCCGTTGGCCGGACTGGTTGTCAAGGTGAGACCTCGGCTGCGGCGGATGTGGCTTGCCAGCAAGACCGTGTCCTGGTCCGGCATCCGGTGGAACGACGTGATTCCGGCGTTCTCCAGGTAGCGGTGCAGCCTGTTCATCGCCACCGGCTGAGGCGTCGGCGGGCCGATCGTCAAGGTGCGATCGGCGATGTCGGCCAAGGTGAGTTCGCTCGCCGTCGCGAGCGGGTCATCCGCCCGCATCGCGAGCAGAAACGAGTACCGGGCCACCACCAGGCTGTCGAGGTCAGGGCGCTCCAGGGGCAGATGGACCAGCGCCGCGTCCAGTTCTCCTCGCCCGAGGCTGGGCAGAAGGTCCGAGGACGGCGCCAGCGTGACGTCGACCGTCTGCGTCGGGAGCGCCTGCTCCACCACGGCGACGAACCGGTCCATCACCATGGGCGGAGCCAGGTGTGTACCTCCGATCCGCACCACACGGCGGGCCGTTCCGGACGTGCCCGCCGCTACCGTCTTCAGGTCGTCCAGCTGGTGCAGGACGGCGCGGACCCGGTCGATGAGCGCGACGCCGGTGGGGGTCAGCTCGACCTTGTGGTACCGGCGGATGAACAGGTCCGCACCCAGTTCCCGCTCGAGATCTCGGACCGCCCGGCTGACCGGCGACGGAGTCAGGTGCAGACGCTCGGCTGCCTTCCCGAAATGCAGTTCTTCGGCCACGGCGAGGAAGCACCGGAGCTGCTGAACGTCCATGTCCGCGAGTGTGTGGCGGCGGTGCGTAGGCGTCAACCGATCCGCCTCGGCCTGGATGCGGCACGTTGCGAATCGCAGCACGTACACCTGCGGCGATCCGCGATGGTCAGGCCGGCCGGCCGGGTGTGACGGTGGTCGGCAGTCACACGGCCGACCGGCTCTTGCCCGAGCCGCCCGCAGAACCCGAGGCCGTGGCAGCGCTTGCCAAGGAGCCGTCGATGATCCACGATGCCGCGACCGCTTTCCCGGGGCCACCGCCGCTGGCCGGCGTACGGGTCCTGGACCTGTGCCAGACGCTCGGCGAGATGGCGTCCCGGCTCCTCGCCGATCTGGGTGCCGACGTCGTCCGGATCGAACGGCCTCCCGGCACCGATCGCGGCGACGTTGCCGCCGCCATTCACGATGCGACCCACAACGCGAACAAGCGGGTGGTCGACCTCGACCTGGCCGAGGATGCCGGACTGGCGGCGTTCTGGGATCTGGTGGCCAGCGTCGACATCGTGTTCGAGGACTCGGCACCGGCCACGCACGCGACCTCGGCGGTCTCGCCGGATGCGCTGCGGGCCCGTTTCCCGCATCTGGTGGTCGTGTCGCTGACCCAGTTCGGTCAGACCGGCCGGTACCGCGATTGGGCAGCAACCGATGCCGTACACCTTGCCCTGGCCGGTGTCCTGTCGCGCTCCGGCCTGCCGGGCCGGGATCCCATCATCCCGCCCGGCCATCTGGCCGTGGAGTCGGCCGCCATCCAGGCGGCGTGGTCCGGCCTGGTCGCGTACGTCAACCGGCTCGACACCGGCGTGGGGGATCACGTCGACGCCTCCGTGTTCGAGTCCACCGTCCAGATCCTCGACCCGGGCTTCGGCATCGGCGGCTCCGCCACCGGCGGGGTCCCCGCCGCGGATGGACCACGCGGCCGTCCCGACGCCCGTCATCTCTACCCGATCTTCCGGTGTGCGGACGGCTGGGTCCGGGTCTGCATTCTCGCCCCACGCCAGTGGCAGGGCATGTTCACGTGGCTCGGAGAACCGGAGGAGCTCGCCGACCCGGCCCTGGCGTCGCTGCCGAAGCGGTTCGCCGCCGCAGACCGCATATACCCGGCCATCGGGCGGCTGTTCGCGGCGAAGACGCGGGCGGTCATCACCGCCGAGGCACAGCGGTACGGCGTGCCCACCGCGGCCCTGCTCACCGCGACCGAGGTGCTGAGCGCCGACCACTTCGCCGCCCGAGAAGCATTCACCGCCGTACCCATCGGCGACCGGCAGGTGCGGATGCCCAACGGTTTCGTCGAGATCGACGGACGCCGCACCGCCCTGAGCGGGCCACACCGTGCTCCGCGTGCCGTCGAGCCCGGGGTCGCCTCGCCGCGTGCGGCCGCCGGCGCGGTTCCGCACCGGCCATTGAGCGGCCTACGGGTTCTCGACCTCGGCGTGATCGTCGTCGGCGCGGAACTCGGTCGGCTGCTGGCCGACATGGGCGCCGAGGTCATCAAGGTGGAGAACAAGGCGTTCCCGGACGGTAGCCGGCAGTCCCTGACCGGGGAGGCGATGACCGTCTCCTTCGCTTGGGGACACCGCAACAAGCTCGGACTCGGTCTCAACCTGCGTCACCCCGACGGCGTGGCGCTGTTCAAGGACCTCGTGGCGACCGCGGACGTGGTGCTGTCGAACTTCAAGCCGGGCACGATGGAGTCGCTCGGGCTGAGCTACGACCTGCTGTCCGAGGTGAATCCGGGCCTCGTGATGGCCGACAGCTCCGCGTTCGGGCCGACCGGTCCGTGGAGCCGCCGCATGGGTTACGGACCGCTGGTCCGCGCCGAGGCCGGCCTGTCCGGGTTGTGGCACTACCCGGGCAGCGAAGGCACCTACAGCGATGCTTCCACGATCTACCCGGACCACGTCGCCGCCCGCGTCGGTGCCGTCGCCGTGCTGGCGTTGCTGCTGCGGCGACGGCGCACCGGCCGGGGCGGTACGGTCAGCGTCGCCCAGGCCGAGGTCATTCTGGGCCAGATGGCCGACCAGCTCGCCCTCGAGTCCATCGAGCCAGGCTCGGTCCGAGCGGTCGGGAATGCCCTGCCCGGAGATGCGCCCCGCGGCGTCTTTCCCTGCGCCGGTGACGACGAATGGTGTGTCGTCACCATCCGCGGCGATGACGATTTCGCCGCGCTGGCCAAAGCTCTACACCGGACGGATCTGCTGACCGAAGAGCGGTACGCGAGCGCCGCCGGCCGCGAGCGCCACCGTGCCGAACTGGAGGCGCTGTTGGCTGCCTGGACCGCAACCCGTAACCCGGTCCAGGCCGCCACCGAGCTGCAGCACGCCGGTGTCCCGGCCGGGATGATGCGCCGGGTCACGGATTTGCTGGCCGACCCGCACCTACTCGACCGCGACTTCTTCCGGACGTTGCACCACCCCCGGTTGCCCGGACCGGTGCCCACCGAGAACTTGCCCGCCCGGTTCACCCACATCCCCGACGCACCGCTCGAACCGGCGCCGCTGGCCGGGGAGCACTCCCGCGCCATCCTGGAACGCGTCCTCGCACTCGGGGAAGACCGGATCGACGAGCTCATCGCGGGCGGTGTGGTGGAGGAGCCGGCGCCGATCCGGCACCCGGAACCACTGGCCGCCGCTTCCAGCCACGGCAACAACATTTCTAGCCATGGGAGGGCGGCATGACCGTGACCGACGCCCCGCCGGCGGTACTGACCGAGCGACGCGGGCATGTCCTGATCGCCACGATCAACCGGCCCGAGGTGCGCAACGCGGTCAACCTCGCCGTCACTGTCGGCCTCGGCGACGCCCTCGAGGAGGCGGACAAAGACCGGGATGTCTGGGCGGTGATCGTGACGGGGGCCGGAGACAAGGCTTTCTGCGCCGGTGCCGACCTCAAGGCGGTTGCCCGCGGGGAAAACCTCATGGTCACCGAGCAGCCCCGCGCCTCCTGGGGATTCGCCGGATACGTCAGCCACCACATCTCCAAGCCGACGATCGCCGCGGTCAACGGCTCCGCCCTGGGCGGGGGTACGGAAATCACCCTCGCCAGCGACCTGGCAGTCGCGGCAGACACCGCCTCGTTCGGGCTACCCGAGGTGAAACGCGGCATCTACGCCGGCGCCGGCGGCGTCTTCCGCCTGCCGCAGCAGCTTCCGAAGAAGATCGCGATGGAGCTCATCCTGACCGGCGAACCGATCACCGCCCGGCGCGCGCACGAACTCGGCCTGGTGAACCACATCGTGCCGCAGGCAGACCTGCTCGACGCGGCCCTCGACCTCGCCGCCCGGATCTGCGCCAACGCGCCACTGGCCGTACAAGCCAGCAAGCGGATCGCAAACGGCATCGTCGACGGCCACGTCGCCGCCGACGACGCGTTCTGGGCCGCATCGGCACACGAGGGCAAGCAGCTGATGGCGACGCAAGACGCCGCCGAAGGACCCCGCGCTTTCGCCGAGAAGCGGCAACCTGTCTGGGAGGCACGATGACGACCGCACCCGTCGGACCGCGAACGTTCCCGGGGAGCCGGCGGCCGGTCATCGCCGGGCTCGGCATCACCGAACTCGGCAAGGTCTACGGCCGCACCGCCGCGCGGTTCGCCGGCGACGCCGTCGGGCGCGCCGCCGATGATGCCGGCCTCCGGCTGTCCGACATCGACGGGCTCCTCACGTCGGCCGGCGTCACCAACGGCGTCAACCTGTCGCTGCAGCGCGACCTCGGACTCACCGACCTCAAGCTGCTCTCGGAGATGCAGGCGTTCGGCTCCACCGCTGGGCAAATGGTGCAGTACGCAGCCATGGCCGTGGCGACCGGCACAGCCGACGTGGTCGCGTGCGTCTTCGCCGACAATCCGCTCACCGAGAACCGAGGCGCAGGTGCCGCCTACGGCGGTGCGGCGCGGATACCGACCGGCTGGATGGGCCTGCTCGCGGCCGGCGGCATCGTCGGAGCCAACCCGATGTACGCCCTGGCGGCCCGCCGGCACATGACCACGTACGGAACCACCAGCGAGCAGCTCGGGCATGTCGCCGTTGCTCAGCGCGAGTGGGCGCGGCTGAACCCGCTCGCCCAGATGCGTACCCCGATAACGCTGGAGGACCACCAAGCATCGCGCATCATCGCCGACCCGTTCCACCTGTTCGATTGCTGCCTGGTGTCCAACGGCGGCATAGCGGTCATCGTCACCACGGCCGAGCGGGCCGCCGATCTCGCCCAGCCTGCGGTGCACGTCCACGGATGGGGTCAGTCGCATCCCGGCCATTTCCTGCGCCGCAGCGACGGTTTCGGACTCGTCTCGGGCGCCGTCCAATCCGGTCCGGCGGCCTTGGCCATGGCCGGCCTGCGCATCGAGGACGTCGATGTCGTCGAGCTGTACGACTGCTACACATTCACGGCGCTGATCAGCCTCGAGGACTACGGATTCTGCGGGAAAGGCGAGGGCGGCCCGTTCGTCGCCAGCGGAGTACTCGGACCGGACGGGAAACTACCGGTCAACACCGGCGGTGGGCAGCTCTCGTCTTACTACCTGTGGGGCATGACACCGCTGTCCGAGGGCGTCATCCAAGCCCGAGGCCAAGCCGGCGAACGCCAAGTCGCCGACCACGACGTCGTCCTGGTCAGCGGAAACGGCGGCGTGCTCGACCACCACTCCACCCTGATCCTGAGCCCGAACCCGGCGTGAACCGGAAGGAAGCCCACCCATGCGCGTTGGACCTGTCGTTCGCGACGACGAGACGGCCGCCTTTTTCGACGGCACCGCACGAGGCGAATTCCTGCTCCGCTACTGCCCGGACGGACACCCGTCCAGCCCGCACGCACAGCTGTGCGACACCTGCGCGAGCGCGGACCTGACCTGGCGAGCCGCTTCGGGCGAGGCGTCGGTCATCAGCTGGGCGGTGGCGCCTGGCCGACCGACCGGGCGCGGGCCGGACAAACCCACCGTGCTCGTCGTCGCGGAACTCGCCGAGGGCCCCTGGTGGTGGTCTCACATCAAAGACGCCGACCCGGATCGCGTGACCGTCGGTACCCCGCTGACCATCCAGTTCGAGAGGTTCAGTGACCAGCACGAGGCCGTCCCGGTCTTCGCAATAGCAGCATGACGTCCAACGTCCATGACCGAAGGCGTCATCGGACGACCAGTACGGTCTTGCCGGGGCGGCGGGTCTGCCGGCCGCTCTCGTACGCCCGCCGGCCCTCGACAAGCGGGAACGTCTTGTCATCAGTACGAACACCGTCGAGTACCACCTGCAGAAGGTCTTCCGCAAGGTCGGCGTCAGCTCGCGCACCCAGCTGGTACGGACCCTGACGACGTCGCCGGTGTATCGGGCCTCGCGAGATCTGGCCGCGAAACTTCCGGCACCGTGGTGTCGAATGGGTGGTAGCGGTGGTGTCGAGGTAGGTGAGGGGCCACACAACGGCGGCTCACCGACGAGGGAGGACAGGCGTGGAATTCCTACTGATCCTGTCAGAGGACACGGGGCTGGTCGCCACCGAGCAGGAGCACGGGCAGGCGGTACAACGCACCGGGGAGTACGTGATGCGGCTGGCCGGCGAGGGCCGGCTGCGGGGCGGCTCGCTGCTGCGCCCCGCGGAGGAGGGGCGCCGGATCCGCTCGCGCGGCGGCGACTCCCGGGTGTTGGACGGGCCGTACGCGGAGGCGAAAGAGGTGATCGCCGGCTGGCTGTTGATCGAGGCGGACTCGCTCGACGAAGCGGTGAAGATCGCGGCCGACTGCCCGAACGTGGAGTTCGGTTCGGTCGAGGTACGCGAGACCGCGCCCAACGGATGAGCACCCCGCGATACCTGCTCGTGCTGATCCGCGACGACCGCACACCGACACTGTCGGCCGCCGCCCTCGGCACCATGACCGGCCGGCTGGTGGCCTGGGTAGCCGCGCTGCGCCGGTGGCGGCTGCTGCATGCGGTCGCCGTCGGCGAAGACTCGGGACCGGTGCGCGCCTGCGTACTGGTGACGGCGACCGACCTGGCCGCGGCCCGCGGTCTGGCAGCCAGCTGCCCCGCCCCGGTGCTGGTCCTACCCATCCTCGGCGAGGCCGGATGAGCTACAGCGAGCCGGAGGTGCTGGCCGACACCTTCCGGGCCGAGTGGCCCCGCCTGGTCGCAGCCGCCATGCGGCTGCTGGGGGACCTGCAGTCTGCCGAGGACGTGGTCCAGGACGCGCTCATCTCGGCGCTGGACCGGTGGCCGCTGTCCGGCGTACCGGCCAATCCGGCCGCCTGGCTGATGACCGCCTGCCGCAACCGGGCGCTGAACCGGATCCGCGACGAACGACGGGCCCGGGACCGCGACCGCGCCCTGCTCCCGTTGTGGCAACCGGAGCCGGCCGAGGTCCCGCAGATCGCAGACGACCGGCTGCGGCTGGTGTTCATCTGCTGCCACCCGGTGCTGCCGGCCGACAGCCAGGTCGCCCTGACCTTGCGCATGATCGGCGGCCTGTCCACGGTGGACATCGCCCGCGCCTGGCACGTTCCCGAGGCCACGATGGCTCAGCGGCTCGTGCGGGCCAAGCGAACCCTCGCCGAGGCGCGGGTGCCGTTCGAAGAACCGGCCGGCCATGAGCTGACGCAGCGGCTGCCGGCCGTACTCGACGTCATCTATCTCATCTTCAACGAGGGCTACTTGGCCCGCGGCGGTGACGGGCTCACCCGGCCGGATCTGGCTGCCGAGGCACACCGGCTGGCCCGGCTGCTCACCGACCTGCTCCCCGCCGAGCCCGAAGCCTGGGCGTTACGGGCCCTGATCGCCTTGCAACGCAGCCGCGACGCCGCCCGGACCGACGCGTCGGGCAACCTGATCACGTTGGAGCACCAGGACCGCACCCGCTGGGACCAGGCACTCATCGACGAAGGCCTGGGCGCCCTCGCCCGTACCGGCGGCGATGCACCGCTGGTGCTGCAGGCCCGCCTGGCCGGCTGCCACGCCACCGCACCCACCTTCGCCGACACGGACTGGGCCGCGATCGTCGGCTGCTACGACGCGCTACTCGCCCAGACGCCCACGCCCGTGGTGGCGCTCAACCGCGCCGTCGCCGTCGCCATGGCCGACGGACCGCAGGTCGCGCTGCCGCTGCTCGACGCGCTCATCGAGGACCGGGCACTGGCCCGCTCACACCGCGTCTTCGCCGTGCGGGCCGACCTGCTGCGCCGGCTGGGTGACACCGACCGCGCCGCAGAGGACTATGACCGCGCGCTCGCGCTGGTCGACAACGACGTCGAACGCCGGTACCTCACCGACGCGCGAACCCGGATCAAGGAGCATTGATGCCACACGCCACCAACACGGTCACCATCGACCGGCCCGTCGACGACGTGTTCGGCTACCTCGCCGACGGCACCAACAACCCCCAGTGGCGCTCCGGCGTACTGGAGATCGAACGCACGGCGGGCGACAACGGCCTCGGTACCACCTACCGTCAGGTACTCGCGGGACCCGGCGGCCGGCGCATCGCCGGCGACTACCGGGTCACCGCGTACACCCCGCCGACCGGTCTGGCGTTCGCCGTCATCGCCGGGCCGGCCCGGCCGACCGGACGCTTCGACCTCGCCGAGGCCGGTCCCGGACGGACCACCGTCACGTTCACCCTCGACCTGCAACCCACCGGGTTGATGCGACTGATGAGCGCCATGATCGCCAAACAGATGCGGGTCGAGGTCGCCCAACTCACGCGCCTGAAGACCAAGCTGGAAGCCGGATAACGCGCACCAGCCCGCACGGAACGGCTTGATATCAACTGTCGTTGAGCGCCGCCGGGTCAAGGTCATCGGCCGGCTCCCCGGCGAGACCAGCTGCCTCACTCTGGTCTGGGGCCGTGCTCGACCGTGCCTCCCGCGGCTGGCGCGGTCTGACCATGGCCTCCGACGGCCTGCGGCTCCTGCAGGACATGCGCCGCTCGCTGCTTCAACCACCCCGCTAGCTGCGGCCACCCACCGTCACAGCGGCCCACCCCGGGGGGCGCGTCAATTTTATGGGTGAGCAAGATCATTTAGCGGGTTGGGCTGGACAGGCGGCTGGTGTCTGGTTGTGTGCTGCGGACCAGATCCGGTCTTGGGGTGGCTGGCATGCTGGCAGCGGAGCGTGGTGATGGCGTCGGCGTCGGTTAGGGGATGTCGGTGCCGGGCATGCTGGTGCCTCCGGGCACCAGCAGCTGGCAGCGGACCCGATGGCAGGCAGACGCCCGTCAGCCGGCCGTCCAGGGCCGGAGCTTGTCGGGGTTGCCCACGGCCCAGATGTGGGTGATCCGGTCGCCTGCGACGTCGAACGCCAGCACCGCCACGGTGACGCCGTCTCGCTGCGCGACCAGGCCGGGCTGGCCGTTGACCCTACGCTCCAGGAACGTCAGGTTGCCGGGTGCCCTGCCGGCGAGATCGACGGCCAAGCGCGCGATCCGCTCGCCGCCGTGGATCGGGCGGAGCGCGGCGGTGACGAGGCCGCCGCCGTCGGCGATCATGGTGGCCTCGGGGTCGAGCAGGCCGATCAGGGCGCCGATGTCACCCGCTTCCCAGGCCTGTTTGAAGGCCCGGACGACGCCGGCCTGCCGGGCGGTCGGGGCCGCGGGCGCCTGGCGGGCGCGGCGGCGGGCCGAGGAGGCCAGCTGCCGGCACGCCGCCGGGGTCCGGCCGGTGACCTCGGCGACGTCGGCGAAGGGGTAGCCGAAGACGTCGTGCAGGATGAACGCGACCCGCTCGGCCGGGGTCATCGACTCAAGCACGACCAGGAAGGCCATGCTGACCGACTCATCCAGGGTGATGCGGTCGGCCGGGTCGGCGGCGGTGTCGCCCGGCCGCCCACTGGGCCACTCGGTCGGTTCGGGCAGCGGCTCGGGGAGCCACTCGCCCACGTAGCGCTCCCGCCGGGCCCGTGCCGAGCCGAGCAGGTCCAGGCAGATGCGGCTGGCGACCGTGGTCAGCCAGCCGCCGGGGGAGCCGATGGCCTTCTGCTGCTGGGGGGCCATGGTGTACCAGCGGGCGTAGGTCTCTTGTACGGCATCCTCCGCATCGGCCAGCGAGCCGAGGAGTCGGTAGGCGAGGTTGAGCAGCCGACGCCGCTCGCTCACGATCGCGCGCAGGCTCGGATCGAGCCGGCCGTCTCCTGACTCGGATTGGGTGGTCATGGTGCCGCCGGCCTCCCTTGGTCGCAGCTGCCCTCACCTGTTCGACGAGACATGGCACCGAACTGTGAGGTTGGCGCGTCGCCTCACATTCCGCGGGGCTGTGTCGTCGTACTGGTGAGAAGAACCCGCCATCCAGCGAGCAGGAAGCGAGGTCTCGCCGCGTCATCAGTCGTGACCCACGACAAACCCGGACGACGTGTGACAGCACCGCCGACGAGGCGAACGAACGAATGAGGAGAACGTGATGTTGAAGAACCTGATGTTTACGACGATCTATGTGAGCGACCAGGACCGGGCTCTGGCGTTCTACACAGACAGTCTCGGACTGGAGAAGGGTGCTGATAATCCCACTCCCGAGGGGCGCTTCCTGACAGTCGCGCCGGCCGATAAGTCGGTCCAGATTGTCCTGTGGCCGGGCAACCCGGGTCAGCCCGGCCCGGCGGTCGATGCGGCGGAGCCGGGCGCCTTGGCGGGTGCGATATTCCTCGAGGCGGACGACCTCCGCAAGGAGTTCGAAGTGCTCCGGTCTCGCGGCGTCGAGTTCGTGCAACCGGAGCCCGAGGACTACGCGTTCGGCGTCCGTGTCACGGCGCTGGACCCTGACGGTAACCGGATCGAGCTCCGTCAGACGAAGCAAAGCCGACGCAGTGACAGCTGACCACCGAACGGCGGAGCCGGACCCTCGAAGGACCCGGCTCCGCCGCCGTGTACAGCGCGGTGCACTGATGTAGGGCCCGCGCCGTCCCTACCGCCAAGGCGCCGACGCCGTCCGTTCCGCCAAAGGCAACGGTCGGTCTGTACGCGGAGTGGAACAACAAGGCGGCAGGATTCGTCTCCTACGGCGGCGCCCGGGCAGCCGGGCAGCTGCGGCTGATCTGTGGGGTGCACTGCAGATGGCCGACGTAAGCCAGCAGGTCACGCGGTCGCTGCTGATCGAGTTCGAGAACCACTCCATCTTGAAGCCGAGCGACGACAACACCGCGCTGGACACGCTGCTGGACCAGGTCGTCGCCTGGAGCACCGCGCTCGCGCCGCTGCGCGCTCATCGGGATGGTCCAGATACCGGCTGTGTCCGGGTCCGTTGATATCAGTCCGACGGTCAACCGATCGGGCCGGGTCGGATCGATGGCAATGCCGGTGGCTTCACCGCCGGGAAGAGACACGACGGTCGGGGCGTCATCGGGCCGCACGGCTGCGACGCCGTGCGCGAACAGCCAGGTCACGTAAACGGTTCTGGCCCTTATCCGCATCGAACCTCGCCACGACACGGAGCGCAGTAGTGGTCCTCTTCGACGTGGGAGAACCCGGTGACGGTCCGTCGCTCGATGTCCTTCGTATGGCTTAGGCCATTCGGGGTAATCGGAGTCGACGAGGCTGGTGCTTGCGCCGGCGACGACCTGGACGTAGGCGGGGTACCACGTGTTCGTAATCTTCGGTTTCCGTACCAAGGCCTACCCGCTGGGGTGGGTGGCGATGGTCTGTCAGGTGTGCGGCCAGACCGGCAGTCTGCTACTGGTCCGCGAGGTCACCAAGCTGAGCCTGTTCTTCATCCCGCTCATCCCGGTGCGGATCACGCACGCAGTTGAGTGTCAGAACCCGATGTGTCGCTCCCGCGTCAAGGTGAGCGGCGGCGAAGCGCGCCGGCTGCTCGACGCTGGCGTCGGCTCGGCGTACTGATCGCACCCTGGATGTTGACGGCCTTAATATCAGGCATTCGGATGGCCCAGATCTATCCCGTACGCCGGCAGCGCGGCGAAGAGTAGGCCAGGTGCTTCCCAGCCGCGGTACACGGCGACGAGCGCTGCTAGCACACCGGCCGAGCCCACGCTCGCGACGTCCACCATAGGACGTGCGCTCGCCACATGACGCGAGCTTAGGCTGTAGCGGCAGCGTTTTCGGTTCGCCGCCAAGTTGTCACCGTCGATGTCCTTGGCCTGGTGTGGCACCGACTGTTCTCACTGATTTGTCGCCGCCGCTTCTCATGAAGATGGCGCTTTCTTCAGGCCGTCTCGTGCGAGGTGGGTTGCCGGAGGCGTGCGCTTGGTCGCTCACCGAGGCGGCGCTCTCGCGCCGCGGACCGGGAAGCGCTGTGAACCACCGATGAGTTCCCTCCTCGTGATGGTCTAATCGGGCATGACTGAACTAGCACCCACTGAGACCACGAATCTTGACCGCTACGGAGACACCGCGCTGGAGTGGAGCCGCGCCCGCGACGCGCTCGCCGCCGTGCCGAGCCCCGACGTCACGCATTTCCTGGGAACCTGCCGGCCAGACGGCACGCCGCACGCCGCGGGCATCGGCGCGCAGTGGCTGGACGGCGACCTCTACTTCACCAGCAGCCCGGCCGCCCGCAAGGCTCGCGACCTGGCTGTCAACCCGCTGTGCACGATCTCCGTCCGGCTGCCGGGCATCGACCTTGTCCTCGACGGCACCGCGGCCAGGGTGACCGAGCCGGCGACGCTAGAGCAGGTCGCCGCCGGCTATCGCGCGGGCGGCTGGCCGGCCCAGGTCGACGGCGACGCGTTCACGGCGCCGTTCAGCGCACCCAGCGCCGGGCCGCCGCCGTGGCACGTGTACCGCTTCACGTTCCATACCGTGGTCGGCGTCGCGACCACGGAGCCGAACGGCGCGACCCGCTGGCGCTTCCAGCGTTAGCGGCCGTCGCGAGCAGGAAGATCCGCTCTCGCTCTTTCCAGTGCCGGGTGACGCCGTCGACGACTGGGTATCCGTTGCGCCTCGCCGGCCTCCTCCACCCGAGAAACCGCTGCCACCAACGCCCTGCGCGACACGGAGCACGGCAACTGCGTCCCGCGCGTGCGCAGTAGGGGCGGCAAACTCGTCCTCGTCCCGCTGCCACCAGCGGTGGCGCGGGCACTTGACCGGGCGGTCGACGCCGCCACGGCGGTCCGATGCGCAACACCCTCGGGCACGGTGGACCGCCACGCGGCGACCGGACGGCTCAAGTAACTGGCCGCGACCGCCGCGATCCGGATGCCGCGATGCATCCGCAACTGACCACCAGCGAGTCAGCCGTCATGTTGGTTTGTGGGCGGTGGCGGCCGCCCACGTCGAGCATTGTGGTCGCACACGACCAGCAACAGCAAAGTCTGCTAACTGATATGTCAGGAAAGACTAGCCACTGCGGTCCTTACGGATCGAGCCAGAAGCTGTTGGTACCGAATCGAGCCACTGTTTCGCAACTATTCACGCGTCGGTTGCGGCGCGCCACAACCCTGCTGTTACGAGCAGCATCCAGACGATGAAGGCGGCTATGCCGAAGATCGACGATCCTCCTTCCGGAGTCCTGCCGACGACGCTGAAGACGAATCCGAGTCCGAACACCACAGCGGCTACGGCACTGACATAGCCAAGCCACCGCCACACCAGTCCGACCCGGAACGCCGCGAGTGCGACCGTGGCGTGTTGCCGGTCGCTCAAAATGACGATGTAGAAGTCACTGAAGATGAGGACACATAGGCCAGGAATTCGGGGCCCGGCGTCACCATGGTGATGTCCACGTGGTCACGGTGGCGGGGTGTTGGTGGTCAAGGTGACGCCAGATCGCGGGCGCAGAGATCCCCTGGACGGCCCCGTGGATCAACTCGCGGGTGCGGGCAGCAGCAGGCGTCCGCGGGTGAACACGCCGATCAGCGGCCACGCCTCGGCGGGTCGGTTGAACCGGCGTCGCCAGGCGTGCACCGCGGCCGCCAGCGCCGTCAGCGCGTCGGCCAGGTCACTGGTCTCGACCGGCAGGTCGCCCAGCAGGTCGGGATCGAGCCGGAACGTGTGGTCGACGCCCTGGCGGCGAAGCCACTGCAGGTGCCTGCCGCGTGCCCGGCGCAGCCAGCGGCGCACGGTGGCCGGCGGACGGTGCAGCTGGGCGGCGATGCTGCGGTAGCCGCGCCCGCGGGCCTTGGCCACCAGGGCCGCGCCGACCACCTCGGCGGCGTCGCCGCAGCGCGGTAGGCAACCAGCGGGCAGCAGCACCTGGGTGGACCGGCACGAGACGCATCGGGCCCGACGCGGTCGCACCAGCCGGGTCGAGCCGTCGAGCTGGCGGATCCGCCGTGGCGACGCCCACGACCAGGGCCGTAACGAGCCGGCGCAGCGCGGGCAGGTGATCACGCCGCGGGTCAGGTCGGCTTCGACCCGGTCGACGTCCAACACCACGATCACCGCAGGGGGCTCCTGTCACGAGGGCGAAGCATTGCCTATCACACCCGCGACGCCAAGGGGTCAACTGGTGTTGCCGGCCGTTCCCATTGATCGTCCACATTCGACGGTCGGGCCGGGCCTCGGCCCGCCGTCACGATGAGCACCACGCGACGGCTACGCCCCACGGCCATACCCGGCCGCCCGGGTTCGTGTTCACCGTGCTGCTGAGCATGAAGGCCCGGTACGCCCGGACCACGTCCTCATCATCAATGACGCC
>DASYTU010000015.1:0-51051 GCA_036001925.1 Actinoplanes sp. | reverse complement strand
GCTGCCCCTGGGTCGGGTAATTGGACGGCCGCACGCTCGTCCGGACGCAGCAGCGGCATGGCGGTCGGATCGGCGAAGCGGCCGGGAGCGATCAGGCCATCCGCGGCGGCGCGACCCTGGCAGACCAGTACCGCGGTGCGGTTTTCCCGCAGCGTTTTCGACATCGCGTCCTTCCGTCGCGGCTCGTGCGCCCCCTCTGCGGTTGACGTTAGCTTCGTCTTTACCAAACCTCTCCTGCGTATCAGGCGATGATGGAACGACAGGCCGGCGTAGGGGGACGACATGGGCTGGTTGCGGGATCGGCTCGGCCGCTTTCGGAGGCCGAAGGATGTCGCGGAGCGTCTGACCGGTGGCCTGCTCCATCTCCAGCGAGAGCAGGCGGAGCTCAGCGACCGCGACACCGTGCAGAGATGGTTGCGCGAGATGCGCCCGGAGCACGACACGCAGGTGTTTGTCCACCGGCCGTGGGGAACGGTCGTCGCGGTCGCCGACCGCGGTGAGTCAGTGGGGGTGTTCTTGTCCGACGGCAAGAAGACGTGGATTGCCGCTGCTCCGGGGGCGACTGAGGGCCAGCATCTGACCCCTGAGCAGATCGAGTACGTCCTGCTCGACGCGCTAACCGCGCCCGGACCGCCGGACTGGGCGGAATGGCGCGATCTCATCTGAGCGGCGCCCCCATTTTCGTCAAAGACCCTCACCGCAGCTTGAAGTGGGACTCGGGCCTCTGCCTTGCGCCGGGCCACGAGCCCGAAGCAACATCAGCACACGGCCAGCACCGGCGGAATTGCGTGATCGCAACCCGGGGAATTGTTCGATGGCCCATCTATCTACCAAATCCCTGCTGAAATCGCCTCACTGTCGTCATCATCGGGTTTTTCTCCCAGACGCGGTTAGCACGGCTCCCTATCCGCCCGGACGGGGGATGTGTCGGCACCGCGGCCTTCGCATGATGTGGGAAGCGACCATCGGGGTCGATGTCTGCTCCCGTGCGGGCGCACTGGGAGGTTTGGAGGACCGCAATGAGGCGTTCCACCGTTTTCTGTCGGCGTTACTCCTATTGATCCTCGGGCTAATGGCACCGGCGTCCGCCAAGCCGGCGTCGGGCGAGCTCGACCTGTACACGGTGCGGGGCGAGCCCGCGCAGGCCGGCCAGTTGGTCCGGGAAGGTCTCGATGTGGTCGGCAGTCGCGTGGCCGGTGACAAGATCGAGCTGGACATCGTGCTCAGCGATGCCGAACGCGACCGGCTGGTGGCGCGCGGTTTCAGTGTCCTGCCCCGGCGCACGAAGGACGGAAAGACCCAGCGCCAGCTCGCCGCCGAGCAGGCGGCCAGCGGTTTCACGGTGTGGCGGTCGTGGGACGAACCAGGCGGTATCCGGGATGAGTTGTACGCGGTGGCCCGCAACAATCCGCAGCTGGTCAAGCTGGAGGTGCTCGGCCGCACGTACGGTGGCCGGGAGCTGATCGCCCTCAAGGTCACCCAGTCGGCCAACGATGTTCCTGACGCCAGCCGGCCGGCCGTGCTGTACAGCTCAGTGCAGCACGCCCGTGAGTGGATCAGCCTCGAGGTGAACCGGCGTCTGCTGAACTGGGTCATCGCCGGGTGGCGCGCCAACGACGCCTCCGTCAAGGATCTGGTCAAGACCACCGAACTGTGGTTCGTCCTGGTCGCCAACCCCGACGGCTACCAGTACACGTTCGACAACGAGCGGTTGTGGCGCAAGAACCTGCGCGACAACGACGGTAACGGTCAGATCACCGGTATCGATGGTGTCGATCCGAACCGCAACTTCGATGAACACTTCAAATACGATGAGGAGGGCTCATCGTCGATCCAGGCCAGCCTGACCTACCGTGGGCCCAGTGCTGCCTCCGAGCCGGAGACCCGGGCGATGCAGGGTCTTCTCGATCGGGTCAAGCCGAAGTTCCAGTCCAATTACCACTCCTTCGGACCGCTGATCCTCTACCCGCAGGGTTGGCAGGTCGGCACGCCGGAGGCGGACAACCCGGTCTACACCGCACTGGCCGGCACCGACGCCAACCCGGCGATTGCCGGCTTCGATCCCGGTATCAGCTCCGACGAGCTGTACGTGACCAACGGTGAGACGACCGATTACGCGGACAGTTCCGACGGGACGGTGGCCTTCACCCCGGAGCTGGACGAGGGCTGCGTCGGTTGCGGCTTCGTCTTCCCCGACGACGAGGCGCTGGTGCAGGCCGAGTTTGAGAAGACCTTGAACTTCAACCTGGCGCTGGCCCGGTCGGCGACGCGGCCGGCGGACCCGGTGTCCCCGGTGGGCCTGAGCGTCAAGCCGTTCTACCTGACCCAGACCGACGTGGACGCCGAGAACGGCGCGCTGTCGATGTTCGACTTCACCTTCACCGTCTCCTATGGCGATCCGCAGGAGGTACGCGTCCTGGCCAAGCGCAGCCTCGGCGCGGTCACGGCGAAATACCAGATCAACGGCGGTGCGGTACGCAGCGCGACCACAGCGGAATGGACCGGCGGGGAGCGCTACGGAGTCGGCAACGCCAACTACTACCGGGTGATGCGCGGGCAGGTCACCGGCACGAAGCCGGGTGACACCGTGAAGGTGTGGTTCGAGGGCGGCGGCGCGACCAGCTCGTCGTTCACCTACCGCGCCGTCGCCGACAGTGGTCGCGATGTGCTCGTACTCGCCGCTGAGGACTACACCGGCGCGTCGCCGGTGTACCCGACCCGACCCCGGCCCCGCTACTTGTCGTACTACACCGACGCGTTGGCGGCCAACAACATCCCCTACGACGTGTACGACGTGGACGCCAACGCCCGCCGGGCACCCGACGCTCTGGGCGTGCTCAGCCACTACAAGGCGGTCGTCTGGTACACCGGCGACGACATCATCACCCGGGAACCCGGCTGGGGCCCGGGCAACGCCTCACGGCTGGCGATGGAGGAGTTGCTGCAGGTCCGTGACTACCTCAACGAGGGCGGCCGCGTGCTCTACACCGGTAAGTACGCCGGTCACCAGTACGCGACCGGTCACGGCACCCAACTCTATGACCCGTACGAGAACCAGCAGTGCTCGTCCTTCCCCCAGAACGTGCGGGACGTGCGGTGCCGGCCGCTGTCCGGCTCCGGCGACAACGTCAACGACGTGATCGAATACTGGTTCGGCGCGGCGCTCATCAACGAGGGTGCCGGCACGGACGCGAAGGGCAACCCGTACGACATCACCGGCGTCGACACCCCGCTCGCGGGCCAGAACTTCAGCCTCAACGGCGGGCAGAGCGCGAACAACCAGGACCACAGCGCCTCGTTCATCACCACCAGCGGACTCCTGCCGGTGTCGGAGTTCCCCCAGTTCCGCAGCTGGGCGGCGGCCAAGTACGTGCGCCCCGGCGGGCCGTTCGACCCACACACCGGCAGCAACTACGCCTACTCGCAGATCGCCGACGTGTCATACAAGCGGCTCACCCGGGCGATCAGCGTGCCCGCCGGCGGCGCCACGCTGTCGTTCTGGACCTCGTACAACACCGAGCAGGCATGGGACCACCTGTTCGTCGAAGCCCACACGGTCGGTCAGGACAACTGGACGACGCTGCCCGACCTCAACGGGCACACCAGCCAGGCCACGGGCGACTCCTGCCCCGAGGGCTGGCGGACCCTGCATCCTTGGCTCGACCACTACCAGACGCTCAACCCGGACAACACCTGCAGCCCAACCGGCACGACCGGGGTCTGGCACGCCTCCTCCGGCTCGTCCAACGGTTGGCAGCAGTGGAGTGTGGACCTCGGGGCGTACGCAGGGAAGCAGGTCGAAGTCTCCCTCGCGTACGTCAGCGACTGGTCCGTGCAAGGCCTCGGCGTCTTCGTCGACGACATCGAGGTTTCCACGGGCGAAGGCAGCACCTCATTCGAGGACGGCTTCGCCGGCTGGACGGCGACCGGACCGCCCCCGGGGAGCGCACCCAACTCCAACAACTTCATCCGCACCACCGCCGCGGGCTTCCCCGAAGGGGCCGCCGTCGCCACCGACGACACTCTGTACTTCGGCTTCGGCTTCGAGGGGATCAGCGGCGCAAGTACTCGAAGCGCCGTCATGGGTAGAGCGATCGACTACCTTCTGCGGTAGTCCAGTCCGGACCAGACCGGTGGCCGCGCACGCGCAGCGACGCGGCCACCGGCCATCAACGCAGTTGCGGGTGCGCTCATCGTCCGGCTTGGTGACCTGGCATAGGCGGGGAAATCGCAGAATGGGAGCGGCTCGGACAAGTGGGTGGCCGAATTGTCGCCGAGGTCCTCGTCGGGCTACTGCAACGGGACCCGAATTCGTACCTGTACCTCGATCCGGCCTGGAAACCAGCCCCACCGATCGCACCGGTGACCGGCCAATTCACATTCGTCGATCTGCTGCGATACGCGGGCGTTGCCTGAGCCGCCGGATCAGCCCGCCGCGACTTGCCGGGTTGAGTCAGGGACCGGCCGCGCCGGGGCCGTTGTCCGGCCGTACACCGCGTTGCTGCCGGTGCCGGCGGATGCTCCACAACACGATGCCGAACAGGGCCAGTGCGGCGACGGCAAGCGCCGCGGCGCGGCCGAAGGTGCGCTCGATCATGGTGTACGAGCTGCCGGCGAGGTAGCCCAGTAGGACACAGCCGACTCCCCAGGCGAGGCCGCCGGCGGCGTTGTAGGCCAGGAACCGTCGGTAGCGCATGTGGGAGATGCCGGCCAGGAACGGCATGACTGCGCGGAGGAACGCCACGAACCGAGCGCCGAACACCGCAGGGCCGCCGCGGCGTGCCAGGGTGGCTCGGGCAGCGTCGATGCGCGCGGCACGGCGGCGTAGGGCGCGTGGGGTCAGTAGGCGGGTCCCGAAACGGGCGCCGATCTCGTAGCCGACGCTGTCCCCGACGATGGCGGCGACTACGACGACGGCGCACATAACGGCCGGCGAGGCGTTGCCGCGGCTGGCGGCGACGCCGCCGAGGATGGCGGCGGTCTCCCCGGGCAGCACGAACCCGACGAACAGGGCGTCTTCGGCGAAGACCAGCAGGCCGACGATGAGGTAGACGATCGTCCCGTGCAGGCCGAGCACCTGATCCAGAACCTTGGTCATCGTTGGCCCGACAGCGGCGCCGGGTGGAGTGGCCACCGCGTGGCTAGCGCGAATCGGTCGATCGCCCGCGGCATTGGCTCGTCCACGCGGCCCCTCCTACCCGACGCACGCACTGGCTACTACACTTCGATGTCGTAACAGGGTACTACGACGACACGATGTAGTAGATTCGGTGGTGGGCAGTGGCGGACACAGAGCAACGACGCGGCTACGGCGACTTAGCCCAGGCGATCCTGGACCTGGTCAGCGCGTCCGCCGCCCCGGTCACCCCGGCGCAGGTCCGCGACGCTCTGGGAGGGGATCTGGCGTACACCACGGTCATGACCGTAATGGCCCGCCTCTATGACCGCGGTCTCCTCTCTCGGAAGCGGGCCGGGCGCGCGTTCGCCTATACCGCCGTCGGCGACCCGGCACAGGTGACCGCGCGGCGCATGCACCGCCTTCTCGACGTCGATTCGGACCGTGCCGGGGTGCTGGCCCGCTTCGTGGACGGCCTGACCGGTGAGGACGAGCAAGTGGTGCGCGCGCTGCTCGACCAGATCGCCAGCGACCAGGACGAGCCGGCGGGAAGGCAGCCGCAATGAATGCCGCCGTGGTCGCCGCGCTGGCGGCCTGCCTCGCGTTCGCCGCAGCGGCCCCACACTTGGCCCGGGAGCTGCCACCCGCGGCGGCGGTGCGGCTGTTGGTATCCGCCGCGCTCCTAGCTGCCGGCTGCGGCACATTCGCCCTCGGCACCGTGACCTTCACCTGGCTGGGACAGGCCACTGAGCTGACGCGGTTCGTTACCTGGTCGCCTCAGCGTTTGCATGCGCTGGACCCGATCCCACCCGCCGTGGGGGCGATCTCCGGGGCACTGCTGGTCGCGGCGGCCGTCTGGACCCTGCTGAACGTACGGCGCACCGTCGGCACGCTGTGGGCCGCCCACCGAACATCCCGGCACCTACACCACCCCGCCGGATCACCGATCACCATCGTGGATAGCGATCACCTCGACGCGTTCACCCTTCCAGGACTGCGAGGGCGCATCGTGGTGACCACGGGCATGCTCGCCGCGCTCGACGCACCGGGACGGCGGGTCCTCCTGGCCCACGAGCAGTCCCACCGTAGCCACCGCCACACCTGGTGGACCCTCGCAGCCGATCTGGCCGCCGCGATCAACCCATTGCTACGCCCCACCGCGCGAGCGATCCGCCACGCCACCGAACGGTGGGCCGATGAAGACGCCGCCCGCATCACCGACCGGCGCCTGGTCGCCACCACCGTCGCCCAGGTCGCGCTGCTGCGCATCGACTCGCGCATCGCTTCGGCGCCGGTGGCCCGGGCCACCGACGGTCAAATACCCCAACGCGTACGGGCAATGCTGCGCCCGGCACCACGCACGCGGGCACGCCACCTCGGCATTGTCGCCGTCCTGACCCTGGCCGTCCTCGCCGGCGGGTTTGCCGTGCAACGCACCGGCGAGACCTTGTTCGAGCACGCCAAACCCCCGCACGCCGGCGCCGCGCACATCACCTCGGCGCTCAGCCGCTAGCCCGCACATCCGCCGGCGCATCGCGCCACCCTGACCCGCTACGCAACGTGCATGGGCCCTGACGCCTGGAAGGCCACCACATGACGTACCTGCAAGCCATCCTCATCGGCGCGCTGCAAGGCGTCACCGAACTCTTTCCCGTCTCCAGCCTCGGCCATAGCATCCTCATCCCCGCGCTACTCGGCGGCTCCTGGGCGCACAACCTGAACATGTCGGCCCCCGACTCGCCCTACTTGACGTTCCTCGTGGCTGTGCATGTGGCGACGGCGATTGCCCTGGTGATCTTCTTCCGGCGCGACTGGGCCCGTATCGTCGTCGGCTTTTTCACCTCCATCCGGAACCGGCGCATCGCCACCACCGACCAGCGCCTCGCCTGGCTGCTGATCATCGGCACCATCCCGGTGGGACTGGCCGGCGTCGCCCTGGACCACGCCTTCCGGACCACGCTGGGAAAACCCGTACCCGCTGCGCTGTTCCTGACCCTTAACGGCCTGGTCCTGTACGTGGTGGAACGGCTGCGCAGTCGCCGCGACCAGACCGCCGTCGCCCCTCGACCGACTCCGGTTGGTCCACCCGGGGGCCATGGCGGGCGCAGCCAGGTATACACGGCCAGCGGCTACACCGGCGCTGAGGCTGGCGTGTCCGCCCACGGCGGCGATCCTCACGCGGCGATCGAGTCCGACCGGCGGCTGTCGCGCCTGGGCTGGGGCGAGGCCACCGCGATCGGCGCCGCGCAGATCCTCGCCCTGCTACCCGGCATCAGCAGATCCGGCTCCACCATGGCGGCGGGCCTGATCCGCGGCCTGTCCCACGAAGACGCCGCCCGGTTCGCGTTCCTCCTCGCCACTCCCGTGATCGCCGCCGCCGGCCTATTCAAACTCCCCGAACTGGCAAGCCCGACCGGCCACGCTATCCTCGGCCAGGTCTTGGCGGGCAGCCTCGTCGCGGGCATCGCCGCGTACCTGTCGCTGCGGTTCTTGACCCGCTACTTCGAAACCCGCACGCTGACGCCGTTCGCCATCTATTGCGTGACCGCCGGCGTCGCCAGCTTCGCCTGGCTCACCCTCACCGGCTGAAACCACCGGCAGGTGGTGCAGCCGCGGGTCGACCCGCGTGCGGTCGAGGCAGGGCCGATTAACGGGCGGCGTTATTCAGCGCCTCGATCTCGTGCCCCTCGAGCGTCACGTCGACCGCCGCGACGTTCTCCTCCAGGTGCGAGACGCTGCCGGTGCCCGGGATCGGCAGGATCGACGGCGAGCGGGCGAGGAGCCAGGCGAGCACCACCTGCCGCGGCGAGGCTCCGTGGCGCTCGGCGATATCCCGTACCGTCGTGTTCTGGCCGAGATCCTGGATCGGCGCCCACGGCAGGAAGATCATCTGCTCCTGCTCGCACAAGTCCACGATGGACTCCGAGCCACGGTCGTCGACGTTGTAGCGGTTCTGGATGGACACGACAGGCGTGAGTCGCTGCGCCGCGCGGATCTGCTCCTCGTCTACGTTGGACAGACCGATGTGCCGGATCTTGCCTTGGTTCTTGAGCTCCACGAGGGTGCCGACCGACTCCTCGAACGGAACCTTGGGGTCGGGCCGATGGAACTGGTAGAGCGGGATCTGCTCGAGCTTGAGCTTGCGCAGACTGCCCTCACACGCCTCGACGAGGTGCTTCGGGCTGCCGTCGGGGCTCCAGCGGTTCGGCCCGGAGCGGGTCAGGCCGCCCTTAGTGGCGATGACCAGGTCCTCCGGGTACGGGTACAACGCCTCGGCGATCAGCTCCTCGCTTACATCGGGCCCGTACGAGTCGGCGGTGTCGATGAAGGTGACGCGGAGCTCGAGTGCCCGGCGCAGCACAGCCCGTGCCTCGTCGCGGCTCTTCGGCTCGCCCCAGATCCCGCTGCCGGTGATACGCATGGCGCCGTACCCGAGCCGGTTGACGGTCAGGTCGCCGCCGACGTCGATCGTTCCCGCAGTTCCCGCGTCCGACATCGCACACACCCCTTCATCGCGGCCATGACGCCGCCGTCGCGCCGACGGCCTCGGCAAGCCTAGCTCCGCCATTCGGCGGTCCCCCGCGATGTGGTGTCGAGGCTCACCGCGACGACCCGGAAGTTCCGGGCCAGCGCGGGCATCAGCAGGCCGCCAGGCGTACCAGGTATTCGGCCAGCCGTGCACCCTCTCCCCGGTGGTCCCGGGGGCAGGACCAGGGATTCCCACGGGCGCGACAGACCAGCAGACGTGACACGCTGCGGCCAGCACCCACCGACCGCTGGAGGTCACCATGAGCAGCACGGATACTTCGACGAAGCTCCCGGAAGCGGGGACCATCGACATGAAGCTCGAGGTCGTGACGCTGCCCGTCTCCGATGTCGATCGGGCAAAGCGCTTCTATCAGAGCCTCGGATGGCGGATGGACGCCGACATCGTCGTCGGCGACCAGACGTATGCCTCGTTCAGCGACCCGGATGGCAACGGGTGGCTGCTTCAGGAGATCAAGACGCGGCTTCCGGGCCGGGAGTGGGAGGACTGAGGTTGTGAGCCAGAGGGCGCCCGCGACGTCCATCGTCACACCCGGCCGGGGAGCCGCCCAGTGATCTCCCGCAGCAGCCAGCGGTTGCCGTCGGGATCCGCGAAGGACGCCTAGCTGAGGTACGAGCGGCGCCGCGGGTCGAGGCCCGGCGCCCGGCCCTTGCGCGATCGCGTCGCAATGGTCGATGTCGGTGTACGAGTCGGGCTGGCTCCGTGATGATCGAGATGACCCCTTGGCCGTGGGAGCGGTCGGCGTCGCGGTAGACGACGAAGCGTGTCATTGTCGGCGGCGTAGAGTGTGACCTCGCTCGAAAGCGCGCCGCGATGGGTGGCTCGAGATGAGTCGAAGCGAGTTCCGCCTGCTGGGTCCCGTCGAGATGTGGAGGGACGGCCGCCGGCTCGACGCGGGGCCGCGACAGCAACGCACGACCTTGGCGGTCCTATCGGTCGAGGCCGGTCGGCTGGTGACCCTGGATGGGCTCGTCGACCGGGTGTGGGGAGACGCGCCCCCCGACGGCGCACGGCAGTCACTGTACGCGCACATCGCCCGCATCAGGCGGCTGCTCGACCCGGGCGAGCTGGTGAGCCGGTCCGGCGGCTACCTTCTGGACGTCGCGCCGGACCGCGTTGACCTCCATCGGTTCCGGCGCCTCCTCGAGGCCTCCCGCGATCCCGCACGGACGGACGCCGAGCGGGCGGCGCTGCTGAGCGAGGCGCTCGGGTCGTGGCGCGGGGAACCGCTCGCCGGAGTGCCCGGCGAATGGGCGACCCGGGTCCGGCAGGCCTGCGAACGTCACCGGCTGGACGCGGTGCTGGCATGGGCCGAGGCCACCATGCGCCAGGGCGACAACGGGGCGGTGATCCGTACGCTTGCAGACCTGGTCGAAGACCACCCCATGGTCGAGCCGTTGACCGCCGCGCTGATGCGGGCGCTGCACGCGGCCGGGCGTACTGCCGAAGCCCTTGCCGCGTTCGCCACCACCAGAAGCACGCTCGCCGAGGAACTCGGGACCGACCCGGGCGTCGAGCTGACCGAGCTTCACCAACGGTTGTTGCAAGGCGCCGGCGAGCGGCGCTCCGCGCAGGCCCACGCGACGCGGCCCGTACCGGCTCAGCTCCCGATGGACGTGCCGGCGTTCGCCGGTCGGCGAAGCCAGCTGGCCATCCTCGACGAGGCCCTCGCCGTGCTGGACCAGCGGAATGGCGCCCCCGTCGTCGCGCTTGTCGTAGGCTCGGCCGGCACCGGCAAGACCGTCCTGGCGGTGCATTGGGCGCGTCGAGTGGCGGGCCGGTTTCCGGACGGCCAGCTGTTCGTGGATCTGCACGGCTACCACCCGGCCGCGTCGTCGATGAGTCCCGCCGAAGCGCTCCGCGGTTTCCTCGACACCTTCGCCGTCGAGCCGCAACGCATCCCCATACACCTGCACGCGCAGTCGGCGCTGTTCCGCAGCATGCTGGAAGGGCGGCGAATGCTGGTACTGCTTGACAACGCGCGCAGCGTCGAGCAGGTCCGCCCTCTGGTGCCCGGTTCACCAGGCTGCCTGGTGATCGTGACGAGCCGCAACCGGCTCACCGGCCTGGTCGCGGCGGAGTGCGCCCGAGCGGTCGCCCTCGACGTGCTGCCCCCTGACGAGGCGCATCAGTTGCTGGCCGGCCGCCTCGGCGACCGCCGGCTGGCGGCCGAACCCGACGCCGCGCGGGAGATCGTCGACAGCTGCGCCCGTCTGCCCCTGGCGCTGGCCGTGGTCGCGGCCCGCACCGCGACCCACCGCGGCCTGACCCTCGGTGCCGTGGCCGCGGAGCTGCGCCACGCCCGCCACCGGCTCGACGTACTCGCCGAAGACGAGGACCCGACGACTGACGTACGCGCCGCGTTCTCCTGGTCTTACCGGCAGCTGGGACCGGCAGCGGCGAGGATGTTCCGGTTGCTCGGGCTCCATCCGGGACGCAGCATCGGCACGACCGCCGCGGCCAGCCTGTTCGGCGCCGCGCCCCAGCCCGTTCGGCCCATGCTCGCGGAGCTTACCCGCGTGCATCTCGTGGCGGAGGGCCCGCCGGACCGGTTCTCCTGTCACGACCTGCTGCGCGCCTACGCGGCCGAGCTGGCCGAGTCGGTGGACCCGAAGGCCGACCGGGACGCCGCTGTCCGCCGGGTACTCGATCATTACCTGACCACGGCGACCACCGCCGACCGGCTGCTCTACCCGCACCGCGATCGGGTCACGACCGCTCCTTCCCTGCCGGAGGTCACTGCCGAGCCGGTCGCCGACGAACGGCAGGCAACGGCGTGGTTCTCGGTCGAGTATCCCAATCTCCTCGCCGCCATCGCCGCGGCCGCCTCGGCAGGGCTCGACGGCCATGCCTGGCAGCTGGCGTGGACTCTGATCACCTTCCAGGACCGGCAGGGGCTCTGGACCGACCTGGTCGCGGCGCAGCAGGCCGCCCTCCAGGCAGCGATCCGGGAGGACGACCACCGACGGCAGGCACACGTGCATCGCGACCTGGGGTTCGCGCTCGCCCGGCTGGGCCGGTACGACGAGGCCTGCGCCCAATACAGGATGGCCCTCGGCCTGTTCGCCGACCTCGGCGACAAGACCGGGCAGGCGCGGGCGCACCGCGACATCGGATTCGTGGCGTGGCGGCAGGAGCGCGAGGCGGACGCGCTCCACCACCTGCGGCAGGCGCTGGTCCTGTCCGGAACCGCCGGGCACCGGGCCGGCCGGGCATACGCCCTCAATGCGGTCGGAATGCACCACTTCCTGCGCGGTGACTACCGGCGAGCCGTGGGATCCATGAGCCGGGCCCTGCGCCAGTACCAGGAGATCGGTGACCGGGTCGGCGAGGCCGTCGCGTGGGAATGTCTCGGGCACGCCCATTGCCGCCTGCTCGAACACGACCGGGCCGACGCCTGCTTCCGGCGGGCCCTCGACCTGCGGCACACTCTCGGCGACCGTTACCTCGAGGCCGACACCCTCCGGTACCTCGGGCGCAACCACCAGCTCGCCGGCGACCAGCAAGCCGCCCGCCGGTCCTGGCGCCGTGCGCTGGGCATCCTCCACGAGCTCGGTCATCCCGACGCGGAGCTGGTCCGGGCCGCGCTCGATGCGGATAGGTGACCGCCGACGGCTGGTCGAGTCGGCCGTGCGAGCCGTCTCGGCCAGCCGTCCGAGGCCGATGCGAGCGTGGTGATCAGTGCGCAGACCAGTAGTACGCGCCGAGGTAGGTGTTGCCGATCGGGGAGTACGACCGCAGCGTCACCCAGTACCGCCGGTAGTGATGCCACACCTGCTGGCACCACGACGACCCGGTGGTCTTCTTCATGATCACGTTGTGCTCGATCCCCTGGCCGCCGCAGTAAATGATCCGGTGCCCGACGTTGGCGGTCATCCCGGTTGCCGAGCCGGACGTGACCGTGTCGTCGTCGCCGGCGCCGATCAAGGTCCAGTCGGTGCCGATCGTCGATTGTGGACCCTGTCCGGCCCATTGCAGGAACGCGCTGCCGGGCCGCATGTCGCGGCATTGGTAGTTGGTGCACAGCCGAGCCCAGTTCGTGCCGGTGTGTGGCGTACTGAGGGTGATGACGTCTTCCACGTAGATCGACGGCGGGAAGCCGCTCGTACGCGTGCGAACGCCCTGAATCGCCGCGCGCGCGACCAGTCCGCCCATCGAGTGCGCCACGATGTCTGCCTTGATGCCCCTCCGGGTGTAGTTGTTGTAGATGTCCCAGGCCAGGTGCCGCCCGACCTCGCGGATCGGCACGTTCACCGAGCCGCGGTAGTTCGCCGTACACCTGACGTTGCTCGCGTAGTAGCCCCAGGTCCGAAGCGATCCCTTCCATGCATGGAACCGGAAGCGGGCCTTGGCGGCGCCCCACACCTCCTCGCAGTCGTGGTGGGCGCTGCCGGTGTAGCCATGGACGAAGTAGACGACGTTGGTCTTGTTGTTCGTGCGGCCGGGTGCCGCCTGCGCCGGATCGGAGACCGCGACTGCGCCGAACGCGATCAAGCTGACCACGATCAGCTCGACCAGTCGGCGCCAACGGCGGCCGCACCGTTGCTGGGCTGTGGACATAGGGTTTCTCCTCCCTCGCTCGACCGATCACGGTCGAGCGTCGCGGGACGAGATGAGGTAAACCTTGTCGATTCCTTGTCGTGGTGACGCCAGATCTGTGCGAAAGCATACAAAGCGGGCGCCGCTTGGGTCGCCGCGATGCGTCAGACGGCCACGCGTCGGGCGAAGCGCCGGCCGACGTGAGCGGTGCGCCGGTGGTTGCCGCCTGCGACCGCAATGGCCGAGACTCATCCCGTGACGTTCCGTGGCTGGCCGAGTGAAGCCCTCGAGTTCTACGAAGGGCTGACCGCCGACAACTCCAAGACCTACTGGGCCGAGCACCAGGCGGTCTACGAGACGCAGGTGTATGCGCCGATGGTGGAACTGCTCGCGGCGCTGGAACCCGAGTTCGGGTCGGGAAAGATCTTCCGGCCGTACCGTGACGTTCGGTTCAGTCCGGACAAGTCCCCCTACAAGACCCACCTCGGGGCGTGGCTGGAGGCCGGGGGCTACCTCCAGCTATCCGCCGACGGACTGGCCGCCGGTTGCGGGATGTACGAGATGGCGCCCGACCAGCTCGACCGGTACCGCCGCGCGGTCGCCGACGACCGGACCGGCGAGGAGCTGACCGCCCTGATCGCGGCCATCGAGCGAGCCCGGATCGGGGTGCACGGCCACGGCAGCCTGAAGACCGCGCCCAGGGGCTACCCGAAGGACCATCCGCGGCTGGATCTGCTACGCCACAAGGGGCTCACCACGTGGAAGCAGTGGCCGCCGGCGGCCTGGTTGGGCACCGCGGCCGCGAAGAACCGGATCGTCGAGTTCCTCCGCGCCAGCCGGCCGCTTCGGCAGTGGCTGGACGTCAACGTGGGACCGTCCTCGGTCCCCCGTTGACGTCGTCGGATCGCCAGAATGCGTCGTCGGATGGCCGGAATGCGTCGTCGGATCGCCGGAATGCGAGGCGGGTCACCGCGAGCGCGGCGCAGAGTCCGCGATCTTGCGGCCGCCGTTAGAAGAGGTTGGAGGAACGCAGGATTACATCCATAAGGATGCATTCTTCTGGGAGACCGCGGCCAGGAAACCGCCGACGAAGGTATCGCCGAGCCCAATGGTCGTGGGCTCGGCAACGTCAAGATTGAAGCCAGGGAGACAACGAACTACCTCGCCCATTCGGCGTTCCAGGGCCGCGGCGAACTCCACCGCCTCCGATCGCCTCGGTCGGCTCCGCATGAGTTCGTAGTGCTGGTCGGTGTACTCATCGCCGTGGCTGTAGCGGGTGCTGGCGATCACGATGCCCTCGTTCAGTGGCCCTGCGTACTCGCCGGCTCCCTCGCCCACTGCAACGGACCAATACTTGGTGTGAACAACCAGGGTCGGTGCTGGGATGAGCGCTTGCAGTGACTTGAGCGCGCATTCCACCTCCGTCACGGAGAGCAGGTTGACGGGGTGGCCGAGGTACGACTGCATCTCGTCCTCGTTCAGTCCATAGACGTCGATGACCTCGAGAAGCGCGTTGCGGACCCGTTGACTGAAGGCTGGCTCGTGGAACCCGGCATCTTCGTAGTAAACGACTGCCCCAGGAAGAAGTTGCTCCATGTGGCTTCTCAGCGTGGACAGACGCTGGTCAAGTACGCTTTCGTCCCGTACCGCGTTGAATCCCGAGATGAGAAAGACGCGTGCATCGCGAAGCAGGGAGCCCAGCTCATCACTGAGCAGCATGGCTTCGTTCGCCGGGTCGTTGACGTAGATCAGTCTGTTCGGGAATGGCGCACGGATATCGATGTCGTCTACTCGAACTCGCATGTCCTTGTCGTACTGCACGATCAAATGCGGATCGAGGGTGTCCTGGCGGCCGCTCCAGACGTAGTCGCAGCTCGCAGGCAGGAGGCGGCGGATGACATCGTTGAGACTGACCAGGTGCAGGGTGGATGGTACGCCGAGCCGGCTCATCGCTATCGCCGCTCGAACGGAGGTACCTCCCAGAGTTGCTCGCTTGGGGAACCGCCCTGCGAATGCGTGCAGGGCATCGGAGGAGGCGACGAAATGCTCGCCTCCTCCGCCCTTTTTGATGTAAGCGAGGATCGAGATGACCAGCTCGCGCTCGTTGGTCACGGTGGCCGATGAAGTCAGCTCGGCATCGCGGATCTGGTACTCGCCGGCAACCTGCTCCAAAGTCGGTGAGGACAGCTTGAGTTCGTAGTCGACGCCTCCCCCCAAGCCCAGGACAACACGGGAGGTCATGTCAGTACAGGGACGCCTTGCCGGCCGCGTCGAAGAGGTCGATCTTCTGTCCGGCCACCGCCTTCATCGCCTCGATGCTCGGCGGCTGGATGGTGAGCGGTTCGCGAAGGCTCTCATCGGCCAGGACTTCCCGCATCTTCTTGTGGTAGGCCACCTTGATGTCACTGGAAATGTTGATCTTGTTGATGCCGAGCTTGACCGCTTGCGCGATCTCGTCGTCGGGGTTGTTCGACCCGCCGTGTAGCACGAGCGGGATTTTGACCCTTTCCTTGATCTCCTTGAGCAGGTCGAGTTTGAGCTCCGGCTTCAACGTCTTCGGGTAGATGCCGTGGTAGGTGCCGATGGCGACGGCGAGGCTGTCCACGCCCGTCGCTTGCACGAAGGTCACGGCGTCCTCCGGATTGGTGTAGATGATGGCGTCGCTGCCATCCTCGGCCTCGCCGTCGGTCTTGCCAATGGTTCCCAGTTCGGCCTCGACTGACAGGCCGACCGCGTGCGCGGTGTCGGCGACCTTCTTGGAGAGTGCGACGTTGTCCTCGAAAGGCAGCATCGAGCCGTCGATCATCACCGAAGTGAAGCCGATCCGGATCGCGGTCAGGATCTCCTTGTAGTTTGCGCCGTGGTCCCAGTGGATCGCGATCGGTACGGAAGAGCGATGGGCTCGTTGGGTCACCGCGAAGATCATGTCCGCTCCGACGTGCCGCACCTCGTCGGGATGGATCCCGAGGATCAGTGGCGCGTTCTTCTCCTCGCTGATGTCGACGATGCCGTTGAACATGGCGTAGTCGCTGATGTTGAAGGCGGGCACGGCGAAGTTGTGTTCATTCGCTACGTCCAAGATCGCCTTGCCGGTCGTCAGCATTGCTGCACTTCTCCTTCTGGCTGGGTGGGGTTGTTGCTCGGGGGAGCGGGATGTTTCAGGCCTTGACGGCGCCGGACGTGAGGCCGCCGATGAACCGTCGTTGGAAGATGAGGAACAAGACGAGCACCGGGATGGATCCCAGGATGCTCATGGCCATAATCTGGTTCCACTCGTAAGAATGTTGTCCCATCAGGAGCTGGATACCGATGGGAACGGTTCTCATGTCGTCGGTACGAGTGAGGGTCAACGCGAACAGGTATTCGTTCCATGAGATCATGAAGGTGTAGACCCCCACCGCGATGAGTCCGGGAACCGAAATGGGCACCAGGATCCGCCAAAGAGCCGTCCAGCTACTGGCCCCGTCCACCTTGACGGATTCGTCCAATTCCCGTGGCAAGGTGTTGAAGTACGCAGTCGTCATGATGATCGCATAGGGCAAGGTGAACACCGTGTGGGTGAGGATCAGCCCCGGATAGGTGTTGTACAGGCCGAGCGCCACGACGAGACCGAAGTAGGGAATGACGAGTGTGATCGGCGGCACGGCCTGAACACTGACGATCGCGGCGTTGATGGACTTCTTCAGCGGGAAGTTGTAACGGCTGAATCCGTAGGCCGCGAGGATCGCCACGAGCAACGTCAGCGCGGTCACCGAAAGCGCGACGATGTAGCTGTTGAGGAAGAACCTCAGCTGGCTCGCGCTGCCCAGGATCTGCCGGTAGGCGTCGAACGAGAAGTTCTTGGTGATCAGCCGGGGAGGAACCTGGAAGACCTCGCCGTTGGTCTTGAACGATGTCGACAGCATCCACACCACCGGAAGGCCGGCGAAGGCAGCGCCGATGCACAGACCGGCGAGCACGCCGATCTTCACGCCGAGGCGTCGCCTTTTGCGGGTGAGCACGTCTGATCACCTCTCCCTTTGCTGACGAACGTAGAAGAAGGCCAGGATCATCGTGATGAGCAGGACTATGACCGCGGCCGCGGAGGCGGTGGCGAACTCGTAGTTGCTGAAGGCCTGCTTGTAGGTGAAGGTGCTGAGCATCTCGGTGACATTCAGCGGGCCGCCGCCCGTAGTCAGCCAGATCAGCGCGAACTGCTGCGAGGTCCAGATCAGATCCAGCACGGCCATGCTGATGAGGACCGGTCTCAGCTGCGGGATCGTCACGTGGCGAAACTGCTGGATAGCGCTTGCGCCGTCCACCGCAGCCGCCTCGTACAGATCGGACGAGATTCCCTGCAGCCCGGCGAGAAGGCTGATCATGAAGAACGGGTATCCGGACCAGATGTTGATGAAGGTCAGTGCCCAAAGTGCCGTGTTCGGGTCGGATAGCCAGTTCACTCCGTGTTGCAGTCCGCCGACCGTAGTAAGGACGTAGTTGACCACCCCGGACGGGTCCAGCATGAGCCGCCAGATGACCGCGATCACGGCGATCGTGAACAGCCAGGGCAGGATGTAAACGATGCGAAAGATGGCTTTCGTTACTCCGCTCAACAACGGCGTGTTGAGCATCATGGCAAAGGCCAGCCCGAGGACGAGGTGGGCGATGGTGCTCAGGGTGATGAAGATGAACGTGTTCTTAATTGCAACCAGGAAGTTGGGATCGGTGAGCACTTTGGTGTAGTTGGCGAGGCCGGTGAAGACCGGGTTCTGCTCGACGATCACGTTGTCTTTGAACGAATAGCTCACCACCATCGCGATGGGGATGACCATCAGAACCAGGATCAATAGCACCGTCGGCGAGAGATAGCCGAACGGGACGAGACCCCTCAGGGTGAACGGCCGTGACCTGCCCCGTGCGGCTGGAGGGGTCTGCTCTACCACCGTCGCGGCTTCCGGAAAGGCCGTCTGATCGACGCGCGCGGGTTCCATCGATGTCTCCTTGGTTGGGGGCCGCGCCGGCGAACCGGCGCGGGCCCCTGAGTGAGGAAGCCTCAAAGCACCGACGACCAGGACTCTTGTGTCTTGTTGAGAGCGTCGTCGACACTCTGCTTGCCGGTGAGCACGAGCTGTAGCTGCTCATCGAAGCTACGCATGAGCTCTTCGGACTTCGGCAGTCCCACGAACTCGTTGGCGGGATACCCCTTCTTGTAGATGTCGAAGGCGGTCTTGAACAGTGGGTCACTCTTGCTGAAGTCCGGCTCGGCGGTCTTGTTGCCCGGGAAACCGTTCGCCAACGTGCTCAACTGCGCATTCGTCTGCTGGCTCATCAAGTACTGGACGAGCTTGAACGCCTCGGCCTTGTGCTTCGAGGACTCGGCGATGCCGATGCCCCACGACGCGTACGGGATGCCGCGCTTGCCGGTGTAGCTGTCCTCAGCGGGGACCGGCGCCACCGTGAAGTTCAGCTTTGGACTGTTCTTCTTGATCAGGTTGATGTGAGCCAAGGAGTCGATCACCATGCCAACCTGGCCGGTGGTGAACTTCTCGACCTTGTCCTGCTCTTTCATGGTCAGGGCTCCGGGCGCGATGACGCCCGCGTCGTTCAGGCTCTTGACGTACTCCACGGTGCTCTTGACCTGCGGGCTGGTCAGGTTGGGCTTCCCGTCCTGGGTGAGCATGCTGCCGCCAGATGCCCACAGCCACGACATCACGTCGTTCTGGATGCCGTTGGGCACGGCGGTGTCGAGCGGCAGGGCCCAGCCCTTGACGTTGCCCCCGAGTGCGCTGACCTTCTTGGCCGCGTCCAGGAACTGCGTGCGCGTGCTGGGGGCCGTCGTGACCCCGGCCTTCGTGAGCAGGTCCTTGTTCACGAACAGGGGGTACACGAAGTTCACCACGGGAATCATGTAGGTCTTGCCCTTGACCTGGACCTGGCTCGCCAGCTGGCTCGCGTCGTACTTCGCATCTGACATGAGCTTGGAGAGGTCGGTGATGGCACCTTGCTTGGCAAAATCGCTCACCCATGCGCCGTCAAGGCCGACGACGTCAGGCAGCGTCCTGGACGCCGCTCCGGACACCAACTGCTGCTTCGTGGACGCGTACGGGGCGCTCAACAGCTTGACCTTGATGTTCGGGTTCTGCGCCGTGAAGTCGGATATGAGCTTGTCGAACGAGCCCGCGGGCAGCTCCGGTGCCCACCATTGCGCGAACTCCAGCGTGACTGGTCCGCCGCTTGTGCTGCTTGAATCCCCGCTTGAACCACCACAACCCACAGCGGCGAATCCGACCATCGCCGCCGCCGTCGTCACTGCGAGTAGCCGCTTCAGCCGGCCCTGTAACCCGGCGCCGCCTGCCGTCATCGCCAACTCCTTGTCTAGAGGTCTTACCGCTCTTTGCTGGTTTGCGCCACGTTAACAACACGTTGCGACATAGCGCAAGAGCGCAGTAACGCAAAGTTCGGCTAGAGACCGCACAGCTCGGCGACATACGGCAGCACGAGGGCGGACTGTGGAAGAACTGTAGAAGACCTGAACGTCTGCGCCCCGCCTACGTTGCTCTGGAGGAGGTGCCGCTATGCTGTACTCTGCTGTTCTAAGCCTGCGCCACCCTCAGCCGTGCTCGGTTGTGGCGCACTGCCGCAGAGAGAGGAGGGGCAAGTGGCCCTTGACAGGGAGGACCGGCAGCGTCATCTGCCCGCGGGACGCAAAGCCCAGTTGGCGGCGTACGTGGCGGAGGCCGGACAGGTCACGGTCACCGCGCTCGCCGAGCGCTTCGGCGTCTCCATCGACACCATCCGGCGGGACCTGGACCAGCTCAGCGCCGACGGCGTCTTGGTCCGTACCTACGGCGGAGCGGTCAGTCAATCGACGGTTTCCCGGGTCGACCGGGCCGTGGACGTGCGGCTCAGCCTGCAGGAACGCGAAAAGGAGAAGATTGCGGCACTTGCCGCATCCTTGGTCGAGGATGGGTCGATCATCATGATCAACGGTGGGACGACCACCCTCGCCCTCGCCCGGAATCTTCGCCACCATCGCGACCTGACGGTGGCAACGAACAACCTGCTCGTGCCGCCGGCGCTGCCGCCCTCAGCCGTCCGCGACCTGTATGTCTTCGGCGGTGCGGTCCGCACTCTCACGCAAGCCACCGTCGGCCCCGTCAGCTTCCGGGTGGCCGGCGGAGGCGAGCTGGACATCAGCTGCGACTTGGCATTCATCGGGGTTGGTGCTATCTCAGCAGTCGCCGGGTACACGACGAGCAACCTCGCCGAGGCGGCGATGATGCGAGAAATGATCTCTCGAGCGGCGCGCGTGGCGATCCTGGCGGACTCGTCCAAGTTCGGTCGCCGGCTGTTCGCGCAAGTGTCCGAGCTTGGGAATGCCGACTACCTCGTCACAGACTCCACCCCACCGCCTGATCTCCTGGAGGCGCTCGCGGAGAACGACGTGGAACTGGTCACGCCGGAGGCTAGTCAGCGCGTCCCTGAAGCCGATCCCCCAGGTACCCCGGTAACGTCCAGTCGTGCCGGCAGTTAGTCGCCCGTCTACGCAGCGGTATCAGCGTGCAAGTGGGGCCGCCTCGCCGGGTTTGCTATAGGCGGGCTGCCCTCGCAGCCGGACCAGACTTCAGATGGGATTCCCGATGAGCCGTCCATGGTGGCAATGGGCTCTCGGCTGGCTCGGCCTCGCCGCCCTTCTCGGCACGCTGGTCTTCTACGCAGCCAGCGGCCTGCTCGCACCGGCCTGGGCCGTCGCCCTGCTGTTGGTCGTCTGGGTCGCCCTGCTGACCGTGGCCATCTGGCTCATGTACACCCGACGGCCGCTGTACGTACTGGCGGCACCGGTCGTCGCGTGGCTCATCTGGTTCGGCGTGCTGACCGCCGGCGAGAACTGGCTCGGCTGGACGGGCTGGGCCGTCCCGCCGAAGCCGGCGCAAATGCCGCCTCGGGCGGCGAGCCGACCCAGGGGGCCGGAGCGGCCGGCTTCACCGGGGCGGCCCGCTGATCGTGGAGCGAGTCCGCAGGCCGACACAACCTCGCGCCGGGCGGCTAAATTGCGGCCATGAAGGCTGTCACCTGCACCGAGGGCCGGCTCGAGCTCGCGGACGTACCCGATCCCGAACCGGAAGAGGGCCACGTCCTTCTCGACGTGGTCCGGACCGGCATCTGCGGTTCCGACCTGCACGCCCGCCATCACGCCGGCGAGCTCGCCGAAGCTTGCAGCCTGGTCGGCTACGACGGCATCATGAGGCCGCACGAGTCGGTGATCATGGGTCACGAATTCAGTGGCACGGTGGCGGCGTACGGTCCGGGCACTCGCCGCCGGGTGCCGACCGGTCGGCCGGTGGTCGCGATGCCGATGCTGCGCCGCGCTGGCCAAGGTCACTTGACCGGCCTGTCGGCGCACGCCCCGGGCGGATACGCCGAGCGGGTGCTGGTGCAGGAATCGCTGATGTTCCCCGTCCCCGGCAGCCTCGACCCGAAGCTCGCAGCGCTCACCGAGCCGATGGCCGTCGCCCTGCACGCGGTGCGCCGCGGTCAGGTCGCGAAGCGCCGAGTCGCTGTCGTCATCGGTTGCGGCCCGGTCGGGCTAGCCGTGATCGGCATGCTCAAGGCCACCGGGGTCCGCACCGTCATCGCCAGCGACCTCTCCACCGGCCGTCGCACGCTGGCCACCGACATGGGCGCCGACCACGTCGTCGACCCCGCGCAGGAATCGCCCTTCGCGACCGCGACGGAGCACGGCCACCTGACCCAGGCCTCCCAGATGCTCGACCTCGGTCTCGACGCCATGGCGAAGCTGACCCGGCTCCCCCACTGGTGGCACGCCTACCGCCTCGCGGAACGTGCCGGCCGCACCAGCCCGAGGAGCCCCGTGGTATTCGAGTGCGTAGGGATACCGGGCATGATCGACCGCGTCATGGCCGAGACCCCGATCGGCAGCCGTGTCGTGGTCGTCGGAGTGTGCATGAGCACCGACCACGTCCGCCCGGTTCTCGGCATCAACAAGGAGCTCGACCTGCGGTTCGTGTTCGGCTACACACCGCTGGACTTCCGCGACGCGCTGAACCTGCTCGCCGGCGGCACAGTGCCGGCAGCCCGCCTCGTTACCGGCGAGGTGGGCCTGCCCGGCGTCGCGGCTGCCTTCGACGCTCTGGCGCACCCCGGAACCCACGCGAAGATCCTCGTCGATCCTCGTAGCGACACGACGCGACCGCAGGAGCTCCAGCCGAGTTGAGCACGACCACCGGCGCAAATCTTCGTCATCGGACAGGGCGTACCTCGGCATCCCGGGCGGCCGGAAAGTGTCATACCCCCGTGGTGTGGTGGAGGTAGCCGGTGCGGTAAGGAGGCTCATCATGCAACACATCGCCATCAACAGTGTTCGATCGCATGCGCTGTTCGTCTCCGCCCTGCAACCGTCGGACGACCCCGGCACCGAGCAGGTCCGGCAGGCCATTTCCGGGGCTGTCCGCCAGTTCGGCAGCAGGGGATGCGCGGGGCGTATGGCGCAGGAGTTCGGCGACCATCCGGAGGCCGCGGTAGCCCGGATGCGGTGGGCTCGTCAGATCGTCGCGGAGACGTTCGAGGCCTCCCCGGCTTGGGTTTCCCACACCCGACCGGTCACGGCGTCGAGAACGATCCGCGTGGCCGCCGCCGCATGAATCGGCAAGCGACCCTTCATCGCGCCGCCGCGCGCTGGTGCGGGACCGTAGCGGTCAACAACCCGCCGAGGGCTGTGGGTGAACCGACTCGGTGTCGTCGCGGCATACAGGGAAGAATGACGGCGTGACGACGTCATCAGGGTCCGACGGCCACCGCGCCGAGCCCACCCGGGTACGGCGCGACCGTGACGACGGCGGCCGGCCCCGCAACGCACGACCGCGCGACGGTCTGGGTCGGCCATTGCCACCCGGGACGCCCGGCGTACCTACCACTCCAGACCATCTGGACCTGGCACCTGCAGAGACGCTCCGGGAAGCGCAGCGGCTACTCGACACCGGCCTCCCGTTCCACGCCCACGAGGTGCTTGAAGCCGCGTGGAAGTCCGCCCCGGAACACGAACGCGAACTCTGGCGCGGACTAGCACAGCTGGCCGTGGGTCTGACCCATGCCCGCCGAGGCAACGCGGCCGGGGCGTCGCGACTGCTGCGGCGCAGCGCCGACCGCATCGAGCCGTACGCCGGGTCACCGCCGCACGCCATTGCGGTAGCCGACCTCACCGCATGGGCGCGGAACCTCGCGGCCCACATCGACGCGACCGGACCGGCCGATCTTCCGGCGACCGCAACGGTGCCCCGGCTGACCTGAGCGACCCATACCTCACGAGGAGGACCGGCGTCGCCCCCCAACGACCATCCGCCCCTGTCGGCGTCTGCTCCGCGCGCGTAACGGCTGAGCAACGCCTCGATCGGTGAGATGCCATCCGGAGCGAAACATTGTCGGACGTGGTGCCAATTCCGCGTGGGGGTGAACGCTCCATAGGGCGGATGTGTACGCCTCATCGGGACGTTGTCGTCATCAACGTCCGGAGGAGGCACAGGGTCATGTCCAAGAGATGGGGATTGGCCGCACTTGCCGCGACCGTGCTCCTGCTGGTGGCCGGTTCTCCGGCGCAAGCCGGTCCGCCGGCACCGCGGGTCACCGAGATCGACCAGGTATCCAACCAGCCGGGCCTCGCCAAGCTGACCGACGCCGACGTAGTCAACGCCTGGGGGCTTGCGCTCGGCCCGACGACCCCGCTGTGGGTCGCCAACAACGGCACCAATACCGCCACCCTCTATACCGGCGGGCTCGGCGGCGCGACGGTCGGCAAGGCCGGTCTCACCGTCGTCAACGACAGCGACGGCGTGACCGGCCAGGTTTTCAACGGGTCCGCCGATTTCGTGGTCACCACCTCGCAGGGCTCCGGCCCGGCCCGGTTCCTGTTCGACAGCGAGAGCGGCGACATCACCGCCTGGGCGCCCGCGGCGACCGGAACCCACGCCGTCGTCGTCGCCCACGTGCAAGGCGCGGTATTCAAAGGTCTGGCCCTGTGGCAGACGCCCCTCGGCACGTTCCTGCTCGCGGCCGACTTCGCCAATGGCCGCATCGATGTGTTCGACCGCACGTTCAGGCAGGTCGACCTCGCCGGCGAGCTGTTCAAAGACCCGCGACTGCCCACCGGCTACGCACCGTTCAACGTCATGACCAACGGCGACGCCGTCACCGTCGCGTACGCCAAGCAGCAGGCCGGCTCCACCGACGAGCAGGCCGGCCCCGGCCTCGGCATCGTGAACACGTTCGGGCATCTCGGGACCACCGTCACCCGGATCGCCAGCCACGGCACCCTGAACGCGCCGTGGGGCCTGGCCATCGCACCGTCCGGCTTCGGTAAATTCACCGGCGCGCTACTGGTCGGCAACTTCGGCGACGGCCGGATCTCGGCGTTCCGCGGCGACCACTTCATCGGCCAGCTACGCGACGCGCACAACCGCCCGGTCGCGATCGACGGTCTGTGGGCGCTGCTGCCTGGCACGGCCACCACCGGCGGGGTCGGCACCCTCTGGTTCAGCGCCGGACCCAACGACGAACAGGACGGGCTGGTCGGTCAGCTGATACCGACCCGCTGACCGCTGGCCAACAGCGAGATCTCAGGTGCGGGCCGCGGTCCGGCCAGGCCACCACACGCCCTTCGGATCCGGCGTCGGCGAGTAGTTCCTCGGCTCGGCGTGTGCGACGGACCCGTTAGGACTTCCGCTTGGCCGCAACCGCTTTGGGCTTTGTCGGGCGGGTACCCGCCGCCGCGGCGGTCTGGACCGTGTCCCGCAGATCTGTGGCACTGGCGGCGAGAGCCGCGATCGCATCGTCTAGCAGACGTAGCAGGTCCTCGCGCCCGTCGTGGCGCTGCCAGCGTTCCACCGCGATGATCATCGCCGAGTACAGAGCGGCCAGGGTCACCGGCAGCTGCAGGTCGTCGCGCGGGGCGCCGATGGCGTCCGCGATCTGCGCCAAGTACGGGCCGATCAACGTGAGCTGCGCGTTGAGGAAGCGGGCGCGGATCTCCGGTACCGTGAAGCTCAGCTTGGTCCGGGTGAGCAGCAGCTCCGGATCCTTCTGGTAGATGTCCGCGAATATTTCACGGACACGCATGATCAGCTGGGCGAGCGGGTCCTCGCCCGGGCGGATCTGCAACACTTCCTGCATTGGGCGTTCGTCGTACTCGTCCCAGAGCACGACGTCTTCTTTCGAGGGGAAGTACCGGAAGAAGGTCCGCGACGACATCGCTGCGGCGTGCGCGATGTCGTCGACCGTGGTCTGGTCATACCCCTTGTCGGCGAACAGCCGCAGCGCTTCCTTCTGCACCATCTGCTTGGTGCGGATGCGTTTGCGCTGGCGCAGGTCCGAAGTGCCGTTCGCAGAGTTCGGCTCGGGGTCCTCCGAGATCGTTTGGTGCGGCATCACAGCTCCTTGTCCGCACAGCGTAACACGGGCGCGGCAGATGCTGACGTGTTGTCATCGTACGTCGTGTTGGCGCTGAACGCCATCTTGACAGTAGCTGACAAACAGGCGCACGCTGTCGACGAGAACGGCGACTCCGCCGCGACGACGGGGCCTTGAGGTAGGGGGTGGCGATGGTGGAGAACATGGGAAACCGGAGGTGGTGGGCTGCCGCGGCGCTGGCCATCAGCGGCGTGGTGATCGGGATCGACGGGACGGTCCTCAGCCTCGCCCTACCCACCCTGGCGACCGACCTGCACGCGTCAACCGCCCAGTTGCAGTGGTTCGTCGATGCCTACCTGCTGGTCCTCGGCGCGACGATGCTGCCAGCCGGGCTGCTCGGCGACCGCTTCGGCCGCAAGCGGCTCCTGCTTGCCGCCCTGACCCTCTTCGGGGTCGGCTCGCTCGCCTGCGCATACGCGTCCTCGGCCCAACAGCTCATCGCCGCCCGGGCGTTGCTCGGGCTGGCCGCGGCGTTCGTACTCCCGTTGAGCCTTTCGGTCCTGCCGGTGCTCTTCGACGAGGCCGAACGACAGCGCGCGTTGGCGATCGTGGCAAGCTCGGCCATCGCCTCATACCCGCTTGGCCCGATCGTGGGTGGCTGGCTGCTCACCACATTCTGGTGGGGCTCGGTGTTCCTGATCAATGTGCCAGTGATCGCCGTCGCGCTGCTCGCGGTCACGCTCCTGATGCCCGAGTCGCGCAGCGCCGCGCGTCCGAGGCTGGACCCGGTGGGCATTGTGCTGTCCACCGGAGGGCTGGTCGCGTTGACCTACGGGATGATCAAGGCGGGCGACCACGGCTGGGGCAACCTGAGCGCCGTAGCGTTCATGGCCGCCGGGGCGCTGGTACTCGCCGGCTTCGTAGGGTGGGAGCGCCGGGTCGCTCGCTCCGCTACCCGCCAGCCGCTGGTCGACCTCGACCTGTTCCGGTCACGCAGCTTCAGGTGGGGGACGATACTGTCCACGCTGCTGTCGTTCGCGCTGATCGGGCTGCTCTTCGCAGTGCCACAGTACTTCCGGGCGGTGCTCGGGTACGACGCGATGGGCGCGGGACTGCGGCTACTCCCGTTGATCGGTGGGATGATCGTGGGCCTGGGCGCCGGCGACCGGATCTCCACGAAGGCCGGGCCGAAGATCACGGTAACCATCGGCTTCGCGGTGGCCGCGGCGGGGCTGATCATGGGGGCATTCACCAGCGCAGAGGACGGCACTGGACTCGCCACGACGTGGCTGACCGTCGCCGGCCTCGGCACAGGTGTCGCCCTGCCGCCAGCGATGAACGCGGCACTTGGCCGGCTCAGCGGGGAACGCAGCGGCGTCGGGTCGGCCCTGATCTCGGCGATACGGCAGGTGGGCGGCACGTTCGGCGTCGCGGTGCTGGGATCAGTGCTCAACTCCGCATACCGGGCCCGGCTGGACCTGACCGGCTTGCCGAGCCAGGCCAGCGACGCGATACGGGACAACGTGGCCGCCGGTGCCGTAGTGGCACGCCAACTCGGTTCGGCGGAATTGCTCGCCATGGTCGAAGGCGCGTTCATCCATGGCATGGACGTGTTGCTCGCCTGCTCCGGCGGCATCGCGGCGGGAGCCGCCATGCTCGCGCTCGCGTTCCTGCCCGGGCGGGCCAGCCGCCGGGACGAGCCGCTGAGCCCGGCCAGGTCCGCGCCGGAGCAGGCGCCGACCCCGGTCTGACCCCGGTCGGGTTGCGCCGCCGGACCAACCGGATGCGACTCGGCGGCGCAACCCGGCGGACGCGGTCAACCCGGAAACCAGCCGGTGATAAAGCACGACGTCCGGCTTCGACGTACCGCGGTGGCAGATAAAGCAGGGCTACGGACCAGCGGCGAGTGCGTGCGCCTGGTCGATGAGGGCGTGGGCCTGGGTGATGAATGCCTTGGCCTGCCGGTTGTTGAGCGGCCTCCCTCCGAAGGCCGCATCGTCGAGCGCGGCGCGGATCTGTCCGGCGAGCGAGTCGCGCGCAGACGTGAGCGACTCGATCTGACCCTCGATCGCGGCGTAGCTGGTGTCATCGGCCGCACTGCCGCTCTCCAGCGCCCGGGTGGAGGCGACGAGCACATCCTTCGAGAACTCGCCGAAGGGAGCATTGAGCTGTTTGTACGCGGCGCCGAGCTGCAGCACCTTTTCGTGGTGGGCTCGGAGCGCTCGAGGCACCGCCCATGGGAAGAGCGGCTCTACGACCACGCGTCCGTCGTGAACGTAGCTGTCGTCGAGTCCGAGCAGGCTCAGGATCGTCGGCCTCCAGTCCGTGTGATCTGTCCAGGTCGTTTCGTCCTCCCCGACATTGCGGACGCCCGGGCCGACGATGCCCAGCCACGTCTGAGCTATCTCGGGCTGGATGCCCCCGTGGTTCCACGCGAACGTCGGTGGCGTCGTCGGCACCGTGATGCACGGCGCGGCGCAGTTCGGTGCGGCGGCGAAGAGGAAGTAGTCGGGGTGGGCAAACATCGTAAACGTCGGTGTTCGTTGCGGGTCGGCGGTGATCATGTGCAGCGTCTTCATCGCGACCGGGTCGGCGAGCGCCGCGGTCAGGTGGTCGGTCTGGCCCGTGTAGGGGTTGACCGCGGTGAGTTGCCCTACGGCCCGCTCGAAGTTGCGGGTCACGACCGCAGACCGCGCCGGGTTGCCTGTCAGGTATACGGTCGGCGCCATGTCCGCGTGGACGGTGAACGGTGTCGTGATCCCCTGCTGCGTGGCAAGCAGCCCGGCAAGGTTACCGTTGACCTCCCCGAGGAGACTGTAGTTGCACGGTGTCATGACGCCGTCGCATCCCGCCGGCGTAGGCGCCGCGCCGACGAAATGGTCGCCTTCCTCGACGGTGACGACGAACAGCGTGTTGTCCTTCGTGATCCCGTCGGCGGCGAGTCGGGCGAAGAACCTCTCGAACGCCTGGTCGTAGGCCTTCAGCTGGGCGACGTAGCCCGGTTCGCCGGGTCCGTATGCGATGTGCTGCTCGCCATGGAGCCCGTGACCGTCGTGCGCGTCCGAGATGTAGCCGTACGTGATGGGGATCCCCGCTTCTTGCATGCTCGCGATGTACGACAGCGTCGTGCTCGCGAACAACCCGTCGAAACCGGGGAAGCCAGACTGGTTGAACGGATCCGTGATCGGCTGGCCGTCGAGGTCGTTCAGGGTGGCGCTGCCGCCGGTGATCACCGGGTTGACATACTTCGCCCCGAACAGTCCGCTGAACCCGTTATAACCGCCCGGCTCGTCCGGCAACAGATCGGGCCGGGCGTGGGAGTTGCCCGTACAGATGCCCCCGCCAGAGGCGCAGTGCACGGCGATCCCGACGAAGTCGGTCTGGGCGAGCGCCCGTGCCGCGGTGTTCGGCGGCGCGGCGTTGGACGCCACTGCCTCGTTCCACTCGGCAGAACCCTGGCCGAACACCTTCGTCATGTCGCCGTTCGGGCCGGTGCCCGTGTTCTCCAACACGACGTTGGCCACCGCGGCCGCGCCGAAGTCGCATCCGGCGCGCGTGTACGGCACCCACGGCGCGGGCGTCGTCTTGGGTGTGCCGCTGTCGCCGTTGACCATGTTGGGCGTCGGGTCTGCGGGCGGTATCCCTACGTCGTCGACAAGGTCGGTCCAGTACTTGAAGGACGAAGAAGACGCCGTCGTCCCGTCCGCCTTGAAGTAGCGGTAGGAGTTGGAGACGGCCTGCCCGTGCCGATCGGGGTACAGACCCGTGAGCGTGGACAGGATCCCCCCACCCGTATGCGAGATGAGCATCGTGTGATCGTTGGTGAACAACGCGCCGTTGCCCCGCAGGAAATTCAGCAGGTGCGGCATCTGCTCGAGGTCGGACGGGACGTTCGGGTTGTCCCGCAGGAAGTGCGTGTTGTCGAACTGCAGGTAAATGACGTGCCTGATGTCGCCATTCGCCGAGCTCAGTTGACAGCCAGCGGTCCTGGCGCTCGGCTCGCCCAAAGCGGTCCCCGGTGGTGCAACCATCAGCGCCGTGGCCGTGACCGCCGACGAAGCCATCACGGCAAAGCGCCTGCGTCGAGTAGTCATCCCGGAGACCTCCTCCTCGACCCGAATGGACCCGCGCCGAGGCTCTACCACCGGCGAGGCCGATCGACCGATGCTCCCACGTGGAAGGTCTCACTGGCGAGGGATAGACGTGGGATGGTGGACAGAGTTCGGTCTTCCTGTGTGGGGACAGACGCCGGCTCGGCGACGGAGGATCATCGGCTGATGACCCAGTTGCCCACCAGGGATCGGCGTGACCCGTTGTGTCCGACAGCGAGCCGACCAACCACGTCGATCACGCCGACGTCGACCCGCGCCCCGCGGCGGTGAGTTTCGTGACGACGGAGCACTTCACCCTGCAGGGCGCCCGATCGTCCACGATGGCGGAGGCCACCGGCCGTGCCACCATGGCCCTCGGCGCCGTCTCGGGCGGCCTCGTTGCGCTCGGGCTGATCGCCACCGCCACCAACGCCGGCACGGCGTTCTACGTCTTCGGGCTCATCCTGCTGCCCACGCTGGCCTTCGTGGGCCTGGTGACCTTCGACCGGGTGCTGCAGTCCGGCATCGAGGACCACGGCTACGCCCAGCGGATCGCCCGGGCTGCGCGGCTACTACTTCCAGTACGCACCCGAACTGGTCGGCCACCTGCTCGGCGTTCCGGCCGCGATATGACGTACGTCACATCTCTCGGCTGTCGGTGTGGGATCTGGGCGCCCGTCTCTTTGTCGGCGCGACCACCGCGTCGAACCATGAAGAGGACGGGTTGGAGGCGATCATCATGGAGTACGCGATCCTGACGAGTTCCGCGACGCCGAGTTCGACTGGCCACAGATCCAGGCGGACTACGATGCCTACTTCAAGCAGGCAGCAGAGGCCGGCATCTTGCACAACGGGCCGCGGTTGGGATCGTCCGCGGCGACGACCACGGTGAAGGTCCGCGACGGTGAGCGGCTGATCACCGATGGGCCGTTCATCGAGGCCCGCGAACAGCTCGGCGGCATCTTCGTGCTGGAGTGCAACGACCTGGACGAAGCTCTGGACTGGGCCGCCCGGTGCCCCGGCGCCACCCATGGCGTCGTCGAGGTGCGTCCGGTGTGGACGAGCTGAGCGCCCACGAAGCCCTGGCGGCGATCTTCCGTGCCGAACACGGCCGGGTTCTCGCCCGCCTCATCGGCCTCCTCGGCGATTTCGATCTTGCCGAGGAGGCCTTGGCTGATGCGTACGCCGCGGCGGCCCACCACTGGCCGCGCGATGGCGTCCCGGACTATCCCGCCGCGTGGTTGCTGACCACCGCTCGCCGGCGGGCCATCGACCGTATCCGACGTGCGCGCACTCAGGTCGCGTACCTGCCCGCACTGGCGATCGAGATGCGATTGTCACCTGACGACCCTGAATCGACCGAAAACGGCGACGACCGGCTACGTCTGTTCTTCACCTGCTGCCACCCCGCACTCGATCAGCAAACCCAGGTCGCGTTGACCCTGCGCTGCCTGGCCGGCCTGTCCACCGCCGATGTCGCCCGGCTGTTCCTGACCAGCGAGGCCACCGTGTCGCAGCGGATCGTCCGCGCCAAAAGGAAGATCCGTGAGACCAGGATCCCTTACCGGGTACCCGATCGCGACCAGCTGCCCGATCGCCTGCGCGCGGTCCTCGCGGTGCTGTACCTGATGTTCACCGAGGGTCACACCGCCACCCGAGGCGGGCAACTCGTGCGGGACGAGTTGTGTGACGAGTCGATCCGGCTGGCACGTGCGCTACGCGAGCTGATGCCCGCAGAGCCGGAGGTGACCGCCCTGCTGGCGCTGCTGCTGCTCACCGACGCCCGGCGGGCCGCCCGCCGGAGCGCCACCGGCGACCTTGTGCCCCTGGCGGAGCAGGACAGATCCCGCTACGACTACCGTACGATCGCCGAGGGCCGGTACCTGCTGTCCCAGGCGATCCGGTCGGCCCCCGTCAACCAATACGCCGTCCAGGCCGCCATCGCCGCGCTACACGCCGAAGCGCCCACAGCGGCCGACACCGACTGGCCCCAGATCGTTCGCCTCTACCGGATCCTGCGTACCGTCGCACCCTCCCCGATGGTGGAGCTCAACCACGCCATCGCGGTAGCCGAAGCCGACGGCCCGCTCGCCGGCATCGCCCTGCTCGACACACTCGCCAGCGAGGCGACGTCCGCCAAGTCCCACCTGTTCCACGCCGCGCGCGCCGATCTGCTGCGGCGCCTCGGCCGCTACGCCGAAGCCATGGCCGCCTACGACACCGCGATCGCGCTGTCCGCGAACGACGCCGAGCGCAGCTACCTCTCCCGTCGCCGCAACCAGCTCACCGAGCCCAGCACCTGAGCGGAGAGGTCCACCCGCCGTCCACCATCAAAGCACCGCGCGCACCGGGAGCTGGGTCGCAACCGGCATGCGGGCCGGGGCGCATCTGCTGGTGACCGCGGCCGATACTGACCGTGGGAAGAGGTGACGCTGCACGGACGGCGGCTCACGTGCATAACGCCATCGGCACCAACAACGTGATGTGAGCCGCTGAGCACGGCACCAGCACTACCTGGCGCTGCCATCGCCGGTTGCCTGGGCGGTGGAGCGCCAGTGTCCGGCGCTTCGCTCGTCCGGCTCGTGGCTTAGCCGCCCACCGGTTCTCGCCGGGCCGACCGGTAGAGCTGGACGGCCTCGGCCACCGTGGTGGCGTCTTGGGGTGACTTGTCGTCGCGGTAGCGGCCGGTGAACCGGGGGAAGCGCAGCGCGAGCCCGGCCGCGTCCTTGACCTGTCCCCAGCCCGTCGTGTGGTTGGGAGAGGGGGTCAGCTCGGCGGCCAGCACCTCGATCACCATGCCCGGCTCGAACCACACGTCGGCTGGCTGGCGCGCGTCAACCCGCGCCGGTCGATCGGCGCGAGCCAACGGCGCCAGCCGGTCCGGCAGCGCGGCCAGGTCGGCGTCGCTGAAGCCGGTCCCGCACTTGCATATCGTGGGGAAGCTGTCGGTTGCCGGGTCGTAGGTCGCCAGCAGCAGCGCGCCGTACACGCCTCGACGCCGGCCCCGTCCGAACAGCGCGCCGACCACGACGAGGTCGAGGGTGTCGCTGAGCTCGGTCCGGTAGTCGCGCTTGAGTTTGATCCACTGCCAGCCCCGCGCGCCGGCCTGGTATCCCGACGACGGCGCCAGCGACTTGCACACCAGGCCCTCGCAGCCGTCGGTGACGGCCCGCTCGAAGGCGGCCTCCAACGCCGGCGCGTCGTCGGCCCGGGCCGCGGTGGCCAGCCGCAGCTGGGGCGAGGCGTCGATCGCCTCGGCCAGCCGGGCCCGCCGCTGCGGATAGGGCAGCCGGGTCAGGTCGTCGCCGTCGGCGTAGAGCAGATCGAAGCAGAACAGGCTGACCGGCACGTCCCGGGCGGCCTCGGCGATGCCGTGCTTGCGGCGCCGGTACATCACTTCCTGGAACGGTCGCAGCTCGCCGCTGACCGGGTCGGCGGCGACGACCTCCCCCTCGAGGATGGCGGCGTGCGGCCGCAGCCCGCCGGCGAGCAGCTGCACCACGTCGGGGAACTGGTCGGACACCCGCTCCAGCCGCCGGGTGAACAGCTCCACCTGCCCGTCGGCGGTGCGGTGCGCCTGGATGCGCATCCCGTCGTACTTGTACTCGGCGGCGCAGCTGCCGCCGAGCCTGGCGAGAATCTCCACGGCGTCGGACAGACGCTGCGCGAGCATCGCCCGGATCGGGTTTCCCGGGCGGACGTCCAGCCGCTCCACCGCGGCCAACCCGCCCGCGGCCAGCGTCGCGGCGACCAGGCCGAGGTCGCAGCAGATGTTGTACCCGCGCTCGAGGACCGGCCGGGCGGCGCGGCCGCCCGCATACACCTGGGCCAACGCGTCCAAGATCGTTGGCGTGCCGATACCCAGCCGCAGCGTGCCGGTGACCAGACGCAGCAGGTAGCGGGCCTCCAGCGGGGTGGCCGCCCGCAACAGCTCGACGAGCAGTGCGAGCTTCTGCGTCTGTGAGCCGGGCCCCGCCGAGGCCGCGATCGCGTGCAGGGTGTCGACGACGCGGCCGACCTCCAGCGTCGCCGGACGCGCCGCGGCGGAGTCCGCGAGCAACTGCTCCGCGGCCTGACCCAGGTCGCCGGTGTCCCGCAGCACCGCCAGCACAAGCTCGCCGGAGGCGCCGGCGGCCTCGGCCAGCGCCCGAGCGGCGAGCTTCTCCGCGAGGCCGAGCTGGATGCCGACGAACTCGGGCGCGATCTGCGCCTGGCACAGGTAGCAGATCGCCGGGAGCAGCTCCGCCGGGGTCTGGGCCAGCAGTGCCGCGAGGCGTTCGATGAGCTGCAGGCGGCCGGTGGCGCGCTCGAGGTCCCGGTACGTCTCCGCCACGGTCTCGTACCGCACAGCGTCCCCTCACACAGGTGGCCGACGACCCCACCGGCCGCCGTCACCCGAGGGTATGCATCCTTGGGCCCAACCGCGCCAGCCCGGCCGCGCCCGAGATCGGCCGGGGTCTCGATGACGTCCGCGACGGACACGGTCCGAGAAGCGACAGCTGTCCAGGCGTTCCGTTACGGGCACCGAAGTCACCCATGGCGGATGAGGCCGGGATGCGCAGCACGCGATGCACTAGGAGAAGGGAAGTTGACCTCTAACGCCGCCGACGCGGTCGGCGCCGATGCGGAAGGGTACTGGGGTGTTCGACAATAACGGCTCGTTCCTGCTGGCGATCTTCGAGTTCTTCATCTTCTTCGCCTGGTTCATGTCCCTGTTCTGGGTCTTCGGGGACCTCTTCCGGAGCAAGGACCTCGGCGGCGTGGCCAAGACGTTGTGGGCCCTGTTCCTCATCGTCCTACCGATCCTCGGCGTGTTGATCTATCTGATCGTCCGCGGCGGTGGCATGACCGAGCGCGCGGTCGCCGCCCAGGCCGAGGCGCAGAAGCGGCAGGATGCCTACATCAGGTCGGTCGCGACGCCGAACGGAGGTACGGGTAGCGTCACCGATGAGATCGCGTCGGCGAAGGCACTGCTCGACTCTGGTGCTATCAGCGCGAGCGAATACGAGCAGCTGAAGGCCAATGCCCTGGCGAAGAGCACTGCCTCGCCGGCTGCGTAGAGGACGGCAGCGCTCGAGCAGCGCGTTGCCCGGCCGCGCAGCAAAAGACCTCGAGTTCGTGATGTTCGTCAGGGCCTTCCACCATTGAGGCTAATTCTTTCTCCGTTCTTTCTCCGGCCGTCGCGCCAGATCAGACACCGGTCCGAGATGACCAAGCTTGTCGGGATTGGCCACAAAGCGGACCGTCTGGACCGCGCCGTCGGCGACGTCGAGCTCCACCACGCTGACCACGCGCCCTTCGGCGTCGTACAGCACGGCGCCCGGCTGGCCGTTGACCCAGGCCAGCCGGAGGGACGCGCCGAGGGTCCGACCCCGTCGGAACAGGCCGGCGAGCAGCCGCATGACGCGCTGCCGCCCGGCCACCGGCTTCCCGATCGCCTGTGCCTTGCCGCCGCCGTCGGAGTGGAACACCACGTCGGGCGCGAGCATGCCGAGCAGCGCGTCCATGTCGCCGCCCGCGGCGGCCTCGAAGAACCTGCGGGCCAGTTCCTCGCCGTCCGCCCGCCGCGCCGCAGGTGGCGCGCTGTCGCGCGCCCGCCCTCCGGCGGCGATGCGCTGCCTGGCGCGGGCAAAGATCTGCCGGCAGTTCACCTCGGTCTTGCCGATGATCCGCGCCACATCCGGGTAGCCGTACCCGAACACCTCGCGCAGCATGAACACCGCCCGCTCCACCGGCGAGAGGGTCTCCAGCAGCACCAGGAAAGCCATCGACAGCGAGTCGGCCAGCTCGGCGTGCTCCGCCGGCCCCGGCCGATCGGCGGGCCCGACGACCGGCTCGGGCAGCCAGTCCCCCACGTAGGTCTCCCGCCGTACCCGCGCCGAACTCAGGTAGTTGATGCCCAGCCGCGTCACCGCCGTCGTCAGGTACGCCTTCGGATCGGCGATCGTGGTTCCCGCCTGGCGCGCCCGGGTCAGGCCGAGGAACGCGTCCTGCACGATGTCCTCGGCGTCGCCCACCGATCCGGTCATCCCGTAGGCGATGGAGAACAGCAGCGGCCGGTACTCGGCCGCGCCCGTCTCATCCCCTGACCCAGGCACGGAAACCCTCCCGCCAGCTCGCGTACCGCGGCTCCCAGCCGAGCTCCTTCCTGGCCTTCTCGTTCGAGAACCCGCGCGAGGTGGTCATCTGGGCCACGACGAACTCTCCGGCGAGCAGCCGACCGAGCCAGGCGGGCATCCGCATCGGCGGCTTCGCGCCCAAGATCTGGGCCAGGTACGGCAGCCACTCCGCGACCGGCGCCGGGTCGCTGTCCACGACGTTGTAGACGCCAGGCGCGCCGCGGTCGACCGCGGCGAGCGTCGCCGCCGCGGCGTCGGTGATCTCGATGAACGACGAGATCCCGGTCCCGCCGCCGATCACCGGCAACTGCCGCTTCCGCACGACGTCCAGCAGGACCTCCGAGGCGCCCGGCCCGTAGAAGGCGCCGTAGCGCAGCACAATTCCCTCCGGCACCTCCAGCGGCACGGTCTTGTCCACATACTTGATCGCCGCCGCCGTCCGCGCTGCGGACGGGATGGGCCGCCAGTCGAGCGGATCTTCTTCGGTCTTCAGCCCACCGCCGGAAGGCTTGTCCGGCCCGGCGCCCGCGTAGCCTTGCGCGATGACCCGGCGGGTGCCCGCCCGCGCGGCGGCCGCCAGCAGGTTGTCGGTGCCCCGGGTCCGCAGCTCGTTCGTGGCCGCGAACAGTTTGTCGGGATTGCGGAAGCTCCGCATGCCCGCCAAAGCGGTCATCTCGTGCACGATCACCTCCGGCCCGGCGTCCGATACCGCCGCGATCACCGCATCGCGATCCAGCCCGTCGACGACCACCGGCTCCGCGCCCAACTCGCGCAACTGCGCGACCTTGCCGGGCGTCCTCGTGCTGGCAGTGACCTCGTGACCTGCCGCGACCAGCCCAGCAACGAGGTGCCGCCCCAGTGCCCCGGTCGCTCCCGCGACGAAAACTCGCATGATCTTTCCTTCCGCGTGGTCCTTTCCCTTCAAGACAAGGCAACACCCGAACCTGTGACATTCTTCAACGAGTTCGGACGGCAGACCATCGGACCACGAGACACGATCCCGGGGTGACGGCCTCTCGACCAGGGTTTTTCCACTGGTGCGAAGGACCGCCCGAAGGTGCGACGGTGGCGCTGGTCGTGGCCACGGGGCGGCACCGAGGAGGTGAGCTCGTGGAGGACGGGCCGGTGTCTGTGGCGGTCGTTGGCAGCCGGACAGGGCGGAACTGATCGTCGGCTTGCTGCTCCAGTCACGGCCTGAGAGCGGCCGTGGCAACCGACGATGCCGGAGGACAGGAGCCGAGCTGCAATTGCGCGGTGTTCGCGTAAACGCCGCCTCACCCACAACGGAGGTCGTCATGAGTAGCACCGTCGAGAACGCAATCGAGATCCGCCCCTTCCGCGTCGACATTCCGGAAGACGAACTGGCCGACCTCCGCCGACGCATCGCAGACACGCGGTGGCCCGAAAGGGAGACCGTCGCAGACGGGTCACAGGGCGTGCAGCTCGCGACGATGCAGGAACTCGTGCGCTACTGGGGCACCGAGTACGACTTCCGGAGGTTCGAGGCGGGGCTGAATGCGGTGCCGCAGTTCATCACGGAGATCGATGGCCTCGACATTCACTTCATCCACGTCAAGTCGCCGCATGAGAACGCGTTGCCGCTCATCATCACGCACGGCTGGCCGGGCTCGGTCATCGAGATGCTGAACGTCGTCGGCCCGCTCACCGACCCGACCGCACACGGCGGCGACGCGGAGGACGCGTTCGATGTGGTGGTTCCGTCGATGCCGGGCTACGGGTTCTCGGGGAAACCGACGGCGACCGGCTGGGACCCGGTCCACATCGCGGATGCCTGGATCACACTGATGAGGCGCCTGGGATATACACGATTCGTCGCGCAAGGCGGCGATTGGGGTGCGCAGATCACGGAAGTGATGGGTGCAAAGGCACCTCCGGAGCTGCTCGGGATCCACTCCAATATGCCCGGCACGGTCCCACCTGAGGTTACAAAGGCACTCTTGTCGAACGTACTCGGGGCCGGCGACCCGCCGCCGTCCGGTCTGTCAGCCGACGAACAGCGCGCGTACGACCAGCTGAGCTTCCTCTATACGAAGGGCATCGGCTACGCACTCGAGATGGGGTTGCACCCGCAGACGTTGTACGGGCTCGCCGATTCGCCCGCGGCCCTCGCCGCGTGGATGCTCGACCACGACGTGCGCAGCTACGAGGACATCGCACGGGCCTTCGCAGGGGACCCCGTCGACAACCTCACACGAGACGAGGTCCTCGACAACATCACGATGACGTGGCTGACGAACACGGGGATTTCCTCGGGTCGTCTCTACTGGGAGAACACGCTCGGCTTCTTCGACGTCAAGGGTGCCTCGGTTCCGGCTGCCGTGAGCGTCTTCCCTCGAGAGCTCTATCAGGCGCCGCGGAGTTGGACCGAGCAGGCCTACCCCAACCTCATCTACTTCAACGAGGTCGACAAGGGCAACCACTTCGCAGCCTGGCAGGAACCGAACCTCTTCACGTCGGAGGTGCGTGCCGCTTTCCGGTCACTGCGTTGATCGGTTCCCCACCAACAACGGAGGTCGTCATGAGTAGCACCGCAGAGACCGCCAGCGACATCCGTCCATTCCACGTCGACATCCCGGATGAGGCGTTGGAGGACCTTCGTCGACGCATCGCGGCCACGAACTGGCCCGAAAAAGAGACCGTCGCGGATCAATCCCAAGGCGTGCCGCTCGCCATGATCCAGAATCTCGCCCGCTATTGGATGACGGACTACGACTGGCGCACGTGCGAGGCGAGGCTGAACGCCCTGCCGCAGTTCATCACCGAGATCGACGGGCTGGACATTCACTTCATTCACGTTCGTTCGCAGCACGAAGACGCGTTGCCGCTCGTCGTCAATCACGGATGGCCGGGCTCGATCATCGAACAGCTGAAGATCATCGATCGCCTGACCGATCCCGCGGCGTACGGCGCGAGCGCGGCGGACGCGTTCCATCTGGTGATTCCGTCGATGCCGGGCTACGGGTTCTCGGGGAAGCCGACGAGCACCGGATGGGGCCCCGAGCGCATGGGCCGAGCCTGGGCAGAACTGATGAAGCGCCTCGGCTACAACCGCTACGTCGCCCAGGGCGGCGACTGGGGTGCGTTCGTCGTCGACCAGATGGGCTTGCAGGCACCTGCGGGACTGCTCGCCATCCACACGAACATGCCTGCCACGGTTCCAGCTGACGTCGACAAGGCTTCCCAGGCCGGCGACCCGCCGCCATCCGGTCTCTCAGCCGAGGAACGACGCGCCTACGAGCAGCTGATCAGGACGTACGCGCAGGTCGAGTACGCCAACATGATGGCAGCGCGCCCGCAAACCCTGTACGGCATCGCGGACTCACCCGTCGGCCTGGCGGCCTGGCTTCTCGACCACAACGATGCTGACGGCCAGCCGGCCGCGGCGGTCGTCTCTGCTCTGGACCGGACCGCGAGCGCCACGGGCGAACTGACGCGTGACGAGATCCTCGACAACATCACGCTCTATTGGCTGACGAACACAGGGGTCTCTGCGTCCCGTCTCTATTGGGAATACAAGGGTGGCTTCTTCAACGCCAAGGGCGTCTCCATCCCCGTTGCCGTGACCGTCTTTCCCGGCGAGCAGTACCAAGCGCCGCGCAGCTGGGCGGAGCGGGCCTACCCCAACCTCATCTACTTCAACGAGGTCGACAGAGGCGGCCACTTTGCCGCGTGGGAGCAGCCGCAACTCTTCACCGAGGAGATCCGCGCAGCGTTCCGCTCACTGCGCTAGCAAGGAGGTCGTCATGAGCACCACTGTCGATACTGCCGAGAGATAGATAGGGGCTCCGGCATCCGCTGGGAGATCCGCGACGACATCCATGATGCGTTCCTCAAGCTCGGCTGCGCCCTGATCTGCTGGCGTCTCCGTGGCGCAAAGAGTTGGGAGTTCTACACGTTGAACACGCCGTAACCGGTCAGACCATCGGTGAATTCAGCTCAGACGAGGCATATGACGGGAACCTCCTGGGCCGCATTGTTGGCGAAGCCACCGCGATTCCACACCTGCTCGGTCGGCTGGGCCTCACCATCGGCGTCGATGGCGCGCGCCGTGAGCGCATACGAGCCCGGCGTGGCCGTCCAGGAGGCCTCCCACCGCCGCCAGGCCCAGCGGTGCTCGTCCGGCGGATCGAGGTGGGCGGCTATCCAGGATCGGCCGCCGTCGACGCTGACCTCGACGGCGGCGACCGGGAAGCGGCCGGACCACGCACGTCCCTCCAGAACGACTGGGCCGGGGCGCACGATCCGGGTACGCGACATGAAATCGGGGAAGCCGGGTGGGATCACTAACGCGCGGGGCGCGATCCGGGTGACCGGGGCGCCGGGCTCGTCGGCGTGCTGGCGTAGCCGGTATGCGACGGCCTGCTGGAAGCCGGTGAACGGTTCCGCGACGACGTCGATGCGGGTCAACCACTTCACGTGGGCCATCCCGTACCAACCGGGCGCGATGAGCCGCACCGGGTAGCGGATCCCCCGCCTGTTCGGCCTCGGCACGAAATCCGGATGCCGGCACCTGTTCGCGGAGGAGGGTGTGCGGCACCCGATCGGACTCGAAGACCTGCACACGTTCGACGGGGTTCTCGACGCCATTCTGCGCCTGCACGCCGCACGTCCCGCGGTGTCGAGCGTCATCGTCAAGCTCAATGAGGGGGTCGCTGGGGAGGGTAACGCCGTTGTGGACCTCACTGGCATTCCGGTGCCGGGCGCGCCCGACGAACGGGACGAAGTGGCTCGCCGGCTGCGGTCGATGAGCTTCGAACAGCCCGGCACACCGCTCGACGCATACCTCGCCAAGCTGGCCGAACGCGGCGGCATCGTCGAGGAACGCATCTCCGGCGTGGAGTTGCGCAGCCCGAGCGTGCAGTTGCGCGTCACGCCGGCTGGCGAGACAGAGCTGCTGTCGACCCACGACCAGGTGCTCGGCGGCCCGAGCGGCCAGGTTTACCTCGGATGCCGGTTCCCCGCCGACTTCGCTTACGCGCGAACGATCAGCGTGGACGCCACCGTCATCGGCAAGCGCCTGGCCCGTGAAGGCGTTCTGGGCCGGTTCGCCATAGACTTCGTCGTCGTCAAGGACCATAGCGGCACGTGGACGCCGTACGCCATCGAGCTGAACCTCCGCAAGGGAGGCACCACTCACCCGTTCCTGACGTTGCAGTTCCTGACCGATGGTCGCTACGACGCCACAACCGCGCGCTTCGTCACCCCAGCAGGCCGGGAGAAGCATCTGGTCGCCACGGACCACCTCGAGTCGCCGTTGCTGCGCGGCCTCAGCCTCGACGATTTGTTCGACATCGTCGCCCGCCACGGCCTGCACTTCGATCAGTCACGGCAGTGCGGCATCGTGTTTCACATGATCAGCTGCCTCACCGAACACGGCCGGGTCGGTCTCACCGCCGTGGGCGACAGCCCAGACCATGCAGACGCCATCTACCACCGGGCCGAGCGAATCCTTATGGACGAGGCCGGCATCGCGCTTCAGGACATCGTCCTTCCCACCTGATCGGACCTCCCCCTCCCCTGGTGGCGCAGGGACTGTCCAACGAACGGTGTGTCGTCGTTGTTGTGGATCACGTACGGCCTGCGCACCCGTAGACGTGCGCTGCGCAGGGCCGCGATGGAGGCGCATTCTCACGCCGCAGATCGGGCGCTCCCGTGTTCTTGGAGCTTCCGGATGGCTCAGGTGATGCGCTGGGTGATGAACACGAATTCGCGACCGGGACGATCCGGGGCGTCGCGAACATCCAGTACTCGGTAGCCATGCGCGATCAGGCTTGATTCCACCTCGTCGCGGGGGCGGAACCGCAGCGTCGAGTCCGAGGTGACCACCGCGCCATCGGCCAGGAACCGGTAGGTGGAGCGGAAGGAGACGAACGGAAGGCTCACGTCGGTGACCTCGAGGTGCCGCTCTACCTGTCCGCTGCCCGGGACATCCAGGACGACGGGACCGGCGTCGGCAGCCCACTCCTTCCAGGCCCGACGTTCGGGCCGCCCGGTCTCGAACACGAGATAGCCGTTCGGCCGAAGCGCGGCGCGGATGGCCTGGAGCGCCTGCGCCCAGTCGGCGTCGGTGAGAAAGACCTGTGCCACGTTTCCGGTCATCACCGCGAGATCAGCATCGAGCCGTGGCGCTGCCGCGGCATTGCCGTGGATCCAAGTGATCCGTGCGGCTGCGTCTTTCGCCTTTGCGACGTCGAGCGATGCCTCAGCCGGGTCGACGGCTACGACGGTACGGCCAGCCGCGGCGAGCAGTAGTGCCAGGCATCCTGTCCCGCAACCGACATCGAGCACACGGTCCGCGCCCAGATCGTCGACGATGTCGAGGTAGACAGGCAGGTCGTCACGGTTCCCATCGAAGGCGTCATAGATACGTGCGAGGCGACGGTGGGCGAAGATCGCATCAACCACATCGCAACCGTACCCACCGTCGGGCGCGCGGCCGACGGATCTTCGCTGCCTTGGGTGCGCCCGTGGGTGATGAGCGTCTTGTCCGGCGACAGGTCCAGCTCGAGGTCGTCACGCAGGAACTGTGCCCAGGGGGGCAGCGCGGTCACGGCCGCGCAGAACGCGGCCACCGGGGCACCCCGTGCTCATGATCTTGCCTTCTTCAGTTCGGGGTAGCCACATGACGTCTACGTCGGTTCCGCCCCTTTCGCCCCGTCGTTCCGGGCTTCGATGGCCTTGACGGTGTTTCCAAACGCCTTTCTCAGGACGCGCTTGCCGATGGTCCCGAGCACGACCCCGAGCACCCGCCCCCTGACGGTCTTGCCCTCGCGTATCACGACGACGTCCACGGCGGTCGTCCCGTCGGGCTGCCGGGTGAAGGTGTAGATGTAGCCCGAGGGTCCTCCCCACACGTTGGAGTCGGTGGTCGTGAGGACGACGCGGTTGGGATTGGACCAGTCGTAGTGCAGGCGTTCCCAGATGCCGCCCGATCCCTCCGTGACGTCGGCCTGACCGGGGCCCTGGTCATGCACCTTGAGGTACTCGTCGGCGCTGTTGCCGAAGAGCTTGGAGCGGCCCGGTCCGAAGTCGGTGAGCCCGGCGACGAACTGCTCGGGCGTCGAGGTGGTCGTCTGGTGGAGGTGGATCGTGGACATGCGTGCTCCTTGCTTGGAGTGAGGTGACGGTATGGCGAGACGTTCAGAGCAACAGGCGAGCGGCATCTCAGGGGCCGCGGGCGGGGTCACCTCCGTTCCTTGAACGGGCCTCTGCCAACTGTCACAGTCGCGGTTCCGGCGACCCGTCGCGGCAGTGGACCCTGGCGCGTCCACGGGTCGGCCAGTGGAAGACCCTGGTCGGTGCCTGATCTCCCTGCTTGCGATTTGCCAGCACCTTTGCGAAAGGAAGTCGGTATCGGCCTGTGGATCGTCCGGCGGCGCTTGGCACCGCGGGGGGCGCCCCGCAGACCCAGTTCAGGCATCAGCCGCTCCAGCATGTACACGGCCACCGCGACGCCCTTACGCCTCGGCCTTGCCCGGCCGCCGCCAAGCCCCACCTCGCACAAGGTCGTAAGATGCTGCCTGGTTCACTCGCGTAGGCGTAGATCATGCCCTGTCGCTGATCATGCCTGGCGAACGCGTTCGTACGCGGACCGTATCTCGGCCTCCGCTACGTCCCGCCCGACCCACAACTCAGCGCCGAGGTCGACGCTCTTCCCGGGCTCGATGGCCTTGTAGATCTCGAAGAAATGCTGGATCTCCAGCCGGAAGAACCTGTCAAGATCGGTGATCTCGCGCAGGTTCTTGAGGCGTAGGTCCGCCGTAGGAACACACACCACCTTCGGGGTAGGCCCGTTCTCATCGCTCATTCGGAACATTCCGATGGACCGGCACCGGATCAGACACCCTGGGAAAGTAGGCTCCTGCACCAGCACCAGCGCGTCAAGGGCGTCGATATTCGGGCCGAACGTTCCCTCGACGAACCCGTAGTCGGCCGGATACTGGGTAGCGGTGAACAGCGTCCTGTCCAGGCGGATCCGGCCGATCGAACGGTCGAACACGTACTTGTTGCGCGTTCCTTTGGGGATCTCGATGGTGACGTCGAATTCCATGTCCACACTCCCCTTCGACCTGCCCGGGTACGGCTGGACGAGGACCGGGGCGGGACTACCTCGCACGCCCAGCCGACGCCACTCGCACGGCGCACCCAGTGCCCGAAAGCCGCGGCCGACCGAGCGGCGCCGCGCCGCGGTCACGCGGTCAGACTTGCAGGACAACACGGTCAACGTACTCGCACCTGAGCGCAGCCGCTGCTCGTCGAAGCTGTGCGTCCGCACGGGCGATACCGCCCATTCCTTCGAGCCGGTTCGGCAGCCGCGAGCGGCGGGGGTATCCGATTTCGATGCCGCGCGCGCTACGCGCACGCCACGGGCGGAGATGGTGCACGGCTAATGGACGGCCGCGGCTCGTGCCGCGTCGGCGCGGCTCGACGCGGTCCTGTCGGAAACATCGGTCGGAACGGGCGCGCTTCCAGCGCGCTGAGGTCCAAGCCCCGGCCGGCCGCGTTGACCGGCCATGGTCCCACCGAGCCATCGAAGCGGTACGTCGCCGAGCGCGACCGAGGACCGCGGGCAGCCGACGCCCGCCACCGTCGCACGACTACCCGGCGGGAACCGGCTGCCCGGGTTCGCGATCCCACCGATCGCCAGCCGGGATGGGCGCCAGCAGCGACGCCGGAGGCGAGCCGACCAGCAGCTGGTTGTCGGTTCGAGGGCGTACGGTGCGAGTGTGATCGAGCAACCGGCCCAGTCGCTCACCGACCTCGCCCTGGGGATCGTGGTGGTCACCCTCGCCGTGCAGCTGCGCCGAGCGCCCACGATCCACCGGCATTGGCTCGCGTCGTTCTGGTGGGCCGGGATCGCGGCGCTCGCGGGAGCGATCCACCATGGGGTGGTGGTGCGGTGGGCCCGGCCGGCCGAGATCAGCTGGGCCGCCATCAGCGTCCTCGTCGTGGTCGCTGTGTCGTACCTGCTCGCCGCCACCGTGCTGGAGGTGCTGGGCCCGGGCCGGGCTCGGGTGTTCTGGCTGCTGCGCTCCATCGGACTGATCGCATACCTGGGCGCGGCGGTCAGCGGGCACGCCGGCGTGACGGCCATGCTGACGTGCGAGAGCCTCACCATGCTCAGCGTGCTGGGATTGTGGGGCCGGGCGGCCCTGCACGACCATCCGCTGGCCCGGCCGGTGCTCGTCGCCGTCCTCGCCAGCGCCGGCGCGGCGGGAATGAAGGCGATCTCCCCGGACGTCACCGGGCTGGTCGGCCTCGACCCCACGTCGGCGTACCACCTGGCGCAGATCCTCGGCATGGTGCTGCTGTACCGCGCGATCAGCCGCCGGACTGTCGATATTGCTGAAGAAGCCCGCGCTGACCGAGTACTCCTACCGCCTGTCATACGACCACCAGCGGACATTCCCGACAGGAAATCCTAAGCCAGGCCGCGGACACACACGCACGCCGGCCGGCGACCCGTACCACTCGGGTGAACGCCTCGCCGAACCCGCCCGCCACCCCGCGGACCGCGGGTCGCCGACCTCGAGCAGGCGCGTTCGCAACCACCTGAGCCTCCGGACCGGCCGTGGGCGGTTCAGTGACTCAAATGGCGAGGACGAGCCGGAGGGCGAGTGCATGCGGAGCGATGACTGTCCGGTCAGGCCGGTGAGCGACTCGGTGTCGATGATGAGCGCGTCGTGATCACGGCGTAAGTGTGCGCCAGTTACGGGGTTCGGTCATGCCGGCGGCCCGACCTACGTCGCCCGACGGGCCCATGAAGCCCGTGGCGGCGAGACGTCGTAGGCCACCAACTCGAGCCCGGGCCGGCCGCCGCCGGCTAGTAACGATCCGGCAGGTCTAGCGCGGCCTCCAAGGCAGCCAGCAACAGATCCTCAACCACCCGATCCAAGTCCCGGCTCGCGTCGATCGTCACCGCCCCGTGCCGCCGCCACGCTCCGATGAACTCCCGGTAGTAGGTCGAGGCGGCGGACAGCGTCTCACCGGTCTGGCCGAAGTCGTTGCCGGCAGGCCGGCGACGGAGCCGGCGGATCATCGTGTCCCGGTCGATGTCCAGCAGAAACACCACGTCGAACCGGCCCGCCAACGGCAGCGCGTTCGCCGCGTAGCCGCACAGCCACAGCACATCAACCCGCCGCTGGGCAGCGTCGGCGATGATCTCGTCGAGGCGGTTCCCATCCCAGGTCCATCGGTGAACGGCCAGCCACGCCATGTCCGGTTCGGCAGGGCGTACCACCCGGCGGCCGTCCGCGTCGGTCCAGGCGCACAACCGCGGGACGGAGTCGAGGCTGATGGCGTGATGGCCGCGCTGTCGCAGCCGGCGCGCGACGCTCGACTTGCCCGCACCGGTCGGGCCTGTCACCAGAAACACCAACACTGAAGCACCGTCCCACAGATCGACCAGCAGTGGGGCGTGCCTGCCGGGGCCGCGGATCGACTTGATCAGTCCACCCGAATCACGGCACAGTCCCGGTACGCCGGTGTTCGGACGGCGCCCACCGCAACCGACTACAGACTTCGTACCGCAGCCTGACCAGTAGACCAAGTGCAGCGGCCGCATAGTAGGCCGCTTCGGCTGGCAACGCTGACGTTGCGGCGTGCGGTGATGCGCCAGGTAACACCGGCCGGGCAGGCGACGGTGCCGGTGGCCTCGTCGAGGGTGAAGTCGTCGATTGCGCACACCGGTTGAACCCGCCCATTGCGGCCTCGGTTGATGCTTGACACCGAGCCGCCAAGATCCACACGCGACCGGTCAGGAAAGGAGAAGCGAAACCTGCCCCCCGGTTCGTAGCGTGATACGCATGGACATTGAGCTTTCACACTGCTTCATCGCCGTCGACCACCACGACAAGGCGCTCGCCTTCTACCGGGACGTGCTCGGCCTGGAGGTGCGCAACGACGTCGGGTTCGAGGGGATGCGCTGGGTGACCGTCGGCGTGCCGCCGTAGCCCGATGTGGACATCGTCCTCGAACCGCCCGTCGCGGACCCGGACGCCTCGCCGGCCGACAAGCAGGCCAGTGCGGAACTGCTGGCGAAGGGCCCGCTGCACGGCGTCATCTTCTCGACCGACCGCGACTGCGCGTTCCCCGATCCCTCCGGCAACACGCTGCGCGCTTCAGCCAGCCTCGCGGGCAGTGAGCTCGTGGCCTCGCTCACGTCTACTGACGACATCAAATTCTCTGGACGATACGGATGATCAAGGCGAAGAACCTCACCAAACGCTACGGCGACAAGACGGCCGTAGACGATCTTTCTTTCCCCGTCGAACCCGGCAAGGTCACCGGGTTCCTCGGCCCGAACGGCGCCGGCAAGTCGACCACAATGCGACTGCTGCTCGGGCTCGACCGCCCGCACGGCGGCGACGCCACCATAGAGGGCCGGCACTACCAGGACCTGCCGCAGCCGCTTCGCGTGGTCGGCGCCCTGCTCGAGGCCAAGGCCGTGCATACCGGCCGGAGCGCCTACAACCACCTGCTCTGCCTGGCGCAGACGCAGGGCATCGGCACGAAGCGGGTCGACGATGGTTCGTGCTGGTGCTGGCGCCGCTGACCCAGTTGCTCCCCGGCAGCTTCGGCGATCATGTGCACGCCTACCTGCCATCGGAGGCCGGCCACCTGATCGCACAGGCCAAGCAGGCGCCCAACGACCTGCTCACCCCCCTGGCAGGGGTACCGCGTGTTCGCCCTCTGGAGCGCCGCACTGCTCGTGGTCGCCGCGATCATGCTCAAACGGCGCGACACCTAATCGCGGCACGCTTTCGCGAGGCGCGCCGAGCCATGCTCGGCACGCCTCGCCGTGGGTGGGGCGGACGGTCCGCGGCGGGCGTCGAAGACCAGCCAGGCATCCGGCGCCGTTTCGAAGCCCCGCTTCGGCGCGCTCGCACGACTGGTGATATTGGATTCCACGTAACCGACGGGCCTGATCTGGTAGGAGGTTGTCACGGAACCCACGCTGGAGGCAAAGACGAGGTTCGGCGTGTACGGCCGCGTGTGGCGCCGGCCGGCACTGCGCCGCGTCTTGCCGGGGTTGCTGGTCTCGGCCCTCGGCGACGGCATGAGCCTGGTGGCGGTGGCGTGGCTGGCGCTGGAGATCGCGCCGCCCGGTCGGGCCGGGATCTGGACGGGGCTCGCCGTCGCCGCGTACGCGCTGCCGGCGACGATCGGCGCCGCCCTGCTCGGCCGCCTCGTGCGGCGGTTCTCCGGGGCTGGCTTGGTCGCGGTCGACGCGACGTTGCGGGCGGTGGCACTGGGCACCGTCGCGGTGCTCGCCGTCGCGGGCCAGCTCAGCGCGGTCTGGTACGTGGCGCTGCTCGCCGTGTCGTCACTCCTGCACGCGTGGGGCCACGCCGGCGCGTACACGCTGATCGCCGAACAGGTGCCGGATCAGGACCGGATCGCCGGCAACGCGCTCCTGTCGACGTTCGTGCAGGGCTCCGTGGTCGCCGGTCCGGCGCTGGCCGGCGCTCTGACCGCGCTCGTCGGGCCGGGCTGGGTGATCGGGCTCGACGCGGTGAGCTTCGCCGTGCTGGCGGCGACCGCCTGGCCGCTCGCCACCCGCTCCGGCCGGCCGACCACCGTGGACGAACGGGAGGCCGGCGCCTGGCGCACGATCCTCGCTAATCCATCGCTGCTCGGGCTGATCGGCGTAACGTGCGTGTTCTTCTTCCTGTACGGGCCGGTCGAGGTGGCGCTGCCGATCCACGTCGCCGAGGGGCTCAACGGTTCGGCCGGCCTGCTCGGCGCGTACTGGGCCGTCTTCGGGGTCGGCGCCGTGATCGGTGGGCTGTGCGCGGGCCTGCTGCCGCAGCGGCGGCTCTGGCTCATAGTCGCCGCGATCATCGTCGGGTGGGGCGCGGCGCTGCTGCCGATCGCCCTCTTCGACGCCGTGCTGCCCGGCATGCTGGGGCTGGCGGCTGGTGGGCTGATCTACGGCCCGTTCACCGCGATCGCCACCGGCCTGTTCCAGCGCACCAGCCCGCCCCAGGTGCTCAGCCGCGTCTTGGCGGCGCGGACCGCGCTGACCACGCCGTCCGCCGCGCTCGGCACGCTCGTCGGCGGACCCGTGGTCACGGCCATCGGCAGTCAGCCCACGCTGCTCCTCTCGGGCCTGCTCACGATCGCGCTCGGCCTGGTCGTGGCAGCGGTCTCGGCGCTTATGGGAGGCCGTGGCATGCCTCGAACAAACCGCCGCATCGTGGCCTGACGCCGGCGTGATACCCCGCTGGCACCGATACCGGCCAACGGACCTTCCGCTTCCACCAGCTACGCCCCGGCGAAGCATGGCTCCACGACGACCTCGACCGGTACCCGGATACGGCCCCGACCGCCGAGACGGCCGCGACCCGATCTTGGTCTGCGCGCCCGGTCGGGATCGGCATCAGCCACGACCTCGTCGATCCGTCGCCAGGCTACCGGGAAGGTCTCCGCGACGATGTCTGCGGCGTCGGCCTGGTCGGCCCGGCGCATGGCGAAGCCGGGGATCGGGTCGACGTGCTCGGCATGGAGGCAGCGGAAGCGCTCCTCGGCGCTGGCGTGGTCGCGGCTGATGACTCCTCCATGTCGGGCACCGGTGAGATCGTTGCACCGGCCGACAGCAGTCTCTCCGCCAGCTCGCGACAGCGCCTCCCGAGCTCCGGAGGGTCGAGTACCTCGAAGTCGTGCCCCAGCAGGAGCACGTGCATGAGCACGAAGTCGAGGCTGCCGGCGCCAGTGAGCACCTCGCAGAGCTCGCTCCCTTGCCGTCGTACGACGGCCGCCGACGCCGGAATCTGCGCGCGCACCGTGTCGGCCGACGCGTGCACGAGGAAGCGCGCCTGGTGCGGGTACACCCGACTCGCCACACCCTCCTGCACATACGTCGCCGCGTCGGGCGCCGCGCGCGGGCGGAAGCGCCAGGTCCGTGCAGACACATCGGTCATCCGGTCGACGCGGAAGCTGCGCCAGTCATCGCGATCGACGTCGTAGGCGAGGAGGTACCAGCGCCGGTCGGAGGCGACCAGGCGGTACGGCTCGACTCGCCGCCGTCGCACTTCGCTCCCGCACGGGTAGTCGAAGCCGGCCTCGACCTCGTCGCGGCAGGCTCTGGCCAGCGTCATGAGCACCTCGCGGTCGACCGGCGTGCGGCCTCCGCCGAAGGACTCCACGGAGCCGGAGAGCGCGCGCACCTCGTACCGCAGCCGAGTGGGCAGCACCCGGTCGAGCTTGGTCAGCGCCCGGAGTGCGGCATCGCCGGCGCTGGCGACCGCGCCACCCGCGCCGGCGAGCAGCGAGACCGCGGTGGCGATCGCCTCCTCGTCGTCGAGAAGCAGCGGCGGCAGGTCCTGCCCCGGGCCGAGCTGGTAGCCGCCGCCGACGCCCTGGCTGGCATGCACCGGATAGCCGAGCGTGCGCAGCCGCTCGACGTCACGGCGTACCGTGCGCGGCGTGACCCCGAGCCGGTCGGCGAGCTCGGGGCCGGTCCAGACTTGGCGCTGCTGCAGCAGCCCGAGGAGGGTGAGCACCCGCTCCGTCGTACCCCGCTCGTTACCGCTTGCCACGTGCATGTCGCCTACCCTGCCAGAGATAGCGGACCGATTCTGTCCGCTAGGGGTGTCAGGGTGGCTCCATGGATGCAGACGAACTCGACGGGAACCGGACGCTCCGCGAGCAGTGGGAGTTCCATGGGAACCGTCAGCTCCGAGCCCAGCTCGCCGGCCTCACCGACGACGAGTACTTCTGGTCGCCGGTGCCGGACGCCTGGAGCGTGCGGCCGCGCGGCAGCGCGGCCACCACGCTCGACCAACTCGAGGCCCAGCTCGACGTCTGGCTGGCCGGGGTGCGCGGCCTCGGCGAGGGCCGGCTCCGGGTCCCGATCGGCGCGAAGGAGCCCTTCCCCGAGCCGCCCATGGCCGATCTGGTGCTGCACATCCACCGCGAGCTGATCCACTACCTGTCCGAGGTACGCCAGCTGCGCGACCCCTACCTGCACACGAAACCCGCTACGAATGGAGCAACCCGATGAGCCGCGACATCCAGGTCACCTTCGACGCCCACGACCCGGGGGCGCTGTCGTCCTTCTGGCGCGACGTACTGGGTTACGTCCACCCCGGCCCGCCCGGAGTCGACCTGCCCGAGGACGCCGACCCGCTGGCCGCGTGGGACGACTTCCTCGCGCGAGTCGGCGTACCGGAGGAGCAGCGCAACACGAGATCGGCCATCGAGGACCCGGACGGGCAC